>NZ_SIRQ01000001.1:0-151849 GCF_011634875.1 Jeotgalicoccus sp. S0W5
ATGGTAGTTGGACTGACGTCCCGTGAGAGTAGGACGCTGCCAGGCTTACATATTTTTTATTCCACAGTAGCTCAGTGGTAGAGCTATCGGCTGTTAACCGATCGGTCGTAGGTTCGAGTCCTACCTGTGGAGCCATTTTTTTGTTATGGCCCGTTGGTCAAGCGGTTAAGACACCGCCCTTTCACGGCGGTAACACGGGTTCGAGTCCCGTACGGGTCACCATTTTAATATAGTCTAATATGGAGAATTAGCTCAGCTGGGAGAGCATCTGCCTTACAAGCAGAGGGTCGGCGGTTCGAGCCCGTCATTCTCCATTTTTCATTTGGAAGGGTAGCGAAGTGGCTAAACGCGGCGGACTGTAAATCCGCTCCTTCGGGTTCGGCAGTTCGAATCTGCCCCCTTCCACCATGATTTTTGGGCTGTAGCCAAGCGGTAAGGCAACGGGTTTTGGTCTCGTGATGCGAAGGTTCGAATCCTTCCAGCCCAGTTTTAATTATATTTAGAGCCATTAGCTCAGTTGGTAGAGCATCTGACTTTTAATCAGAGGGTCGCAGGTTCGAGCCCTGCATGGCTCATCTTGGACACTTGCAAAAGCAAGTGTCTTTTTTTATACATGAATTTAGTTCAAATTTAATATTTATAAGCACTTGTATAAAAACGCTTTCTTTAGTATATTTGTATAACAAAAGGGTTTAGATTTGGAGGAGTTGTAGTGGTAAATATTGATTTGATCGGTGCGCCAACATCATTTGGTCAACAAAGACCAGGTGTTGCTTTAGGTCCAGATGCTTTGCGTTTTGAACATTTAATAAAGAAATTGAATGAGCTCGGTCATGAAGTAACCGATAAGGGGAATGTTGTTGGAGGATATGGGGTATGGAAAGAGAATAGTAATGAAAAAGATAAAAATGGCTTAATCAATCTAAGTGAAGTATTAGATTATAGTCAGACGCTTGCCTCTGTGGTAGATGAGAGTGTAAGTAATAAGAAGTTCCCATTTATAATTGGAGGCGACCATAGCTTATCTATTGGTTCAATTAGTGGTATTAGTCATCATTATGATAACTTAGGGGTAATTTGGATTGATGCGCATGGGGATATCAATAGTAGCGAAACGTCACCGAGTGGTAATATACACGGTATGCCTGTAGGTGTCTTATTAGGTGAAGGGCATGAACAGCTGGTTGATGTACATAAAAGTGGTCCAAAATTAAAACATGAAAATATTGTCTTTATAGGAGTGAGAGACTTAGACTCTGGTGAGCAGTCTTATATTAAAGCACACAATATTAAGTGTCATACTATGTCAGATGTGAGAACTGAGCGTTTGACTGTTGTGATTAAAAAAGCTTTAGCTTCTTTAGAGCATTGTGATGCCATACATCTATCATTAGATGTAGATAGCTTAGATCCAATGGAAATAGAAGGGACAGGTACAAAGGTCAACGGGGGACTTTTTCTAGCTGAACTACTCGAGGCATTAACAGTACTAAGTGCATCTGATCGTTTAGTTTCTTGTGATTTAGTGGAAGTTAATCCACTCCTTGATAAGGAGAATAATACAGCTAAAAAAGCTGTAGAAATCGCATCGTTTATCTTCGGGAAAAGATTGTTATAGATAGTAAAGAAGCTGTGGAAGACGGACTTTCACAGCTTCTTATTTTATATTACTGAATCAGTTTGTCTTCTGTTTTTACAATATTAATGAGATAAGAAGAAATATCGGAGTCGTTTTCTTCATTATTTAGGTTTTTAAGCTGCACCATCAGGGCATTAAAAGAGTAATCATTTAATTTTAATTGATAAACGTGCGGGTCCGAATGTTCGGATAATGGTTTATAATTGAGTATATTCATATCAGCAATAATATGTTTTGCGCTAGGAATGTAAAACTTTTGTAAAATGCTTTTCTTTTCTACTGTATGTGAGATGGTTATAATACCGTGTTTTAACAATTGGCTGAGGTGATAGTGGACTTTAGCTCGTGGCAATTCAAGTTCGTCTGCAAGCATCTGACCAGTTTTTGCTTCTTCTGACATCATGGCAAGGAGTTTCATTCTAAACGGATCGCTAATTGACTTGAGCTGCTCTAGGTCTTTTATAACGAGCAAATTCTTCATTATATCCTCCAATGTTTTCTTTTATTATCATGTAAGAAGTAAACCTCGTCAATTAATCAAGATTTCATTTATATGATTGTTTGTTACATAAATTTGGATTTGGTATTATTAAAATGTTAAGTACTAGGGGGATGAGTATGATAGGTCAAAGAATCAAAGAAATTCGAAACAATAATAATCTGACGCAAGAAGAGCTCGCTGAGGGAATCATCTCCCGCACATATTTAAGTTTGATTGAAAAAGGTACCGTTCAACCATCAACAAATGTATTGGTTAAGTTAAGCAAGCGTTTGAATTGTACTGTAAATGATTTCATGACTGAAGTATCTCATTTTAAATATAATAATTTCGAAATACTTAGAGAAATAGGTCACTATGAATTGAAGGTTGAACATGGAGACTTTGAATCTTTGAAATATTTTATCGATAAAGAATATGAACAGATTGAAGATATTCCTATGCCAGATAGTGGTCGAATTCATTTGATATATGCTCAGTATTACCGTCATCTCGGTGATAGTAAACGTACACGTACGAACATAGATAAGGCATTAAAACAACTATCTACAGTGGCTGTGAATCAACATTATATTAACGCAGTCTTATTGAAGGCGGATTTACTGGTGAATGATAAGTTAACAGATCAAGCAATCGATATTTTAGAAGATGCTTTATACATGTTAACGAAGTTTGATGAATTAAATATTTCAGATTTAAAATTACGCTATGCACTTGTAAAATGTTATATTATATTTAAACAGTATTACACTGCACACAGAATCATTACAGATATAGAACTGATTTCTACAAGACTAGGTATCCACTATAAAGACTTGGAAATTGAACAGCTAAAAGTGCTTTGTTTGGTTAAGATTGAGCGTTATAATGATGCACTAGAAATACTGACTACAACAGATGATGAAGTACTATTAGTTTTAAAAGCCTATAGTTATTTCAAAATGGATAAGGTTAAAGAAGCAGATGCCTTATTTAAACAATTAGCTAACATTGAGTTAGATACTTCAGTCATACCTGAAATAACAGTAGTATATCGCGAGTTAACAGAGAGATTAGGTGGCTTATAACATAATAGAAAGGATAATCATTATGGACACAGCCAACTTTTTTGAAAATATCTCTACTTCCTTTGTAATTACAAGTATTATCGATGTGCTTATCGTTTGGTATGTATTTTACTTAATACTTACCGTCATCAAAGGAACAAAAGCCGTTCAGCTAATCAAAGGGATATTTTTCATAATAATTGGGCGGGCAATTAGTAATTTTTTCGATCTAACAACGACAACTCAGTTGTTTGATATGGTTTTACAATGGGGTTTCTTAGCAGTAATCGTAATCTTCCAACCTGAACTAAGAAGAGCCTTAGAACAACTCGGGCGTGGAAGTCTATTTAGATCCAATGGACAAAACGAAGCTGCAGTTAAGGAACGTCTTGTACAAGATATGCTCACCGCTGTAAGGTATATGGCTAAAAGGCGGATTGGAGCTTTAATAGTGATGGAAAAAGAGACGGGGTTAAAAGACTACATCGAAACAGGTGTGCCATTAAACTCAGAAATTTCCTCACAACTTCTTATTAACATTTTTATACCGAATACACCGTTACATGATGGTGCGATGATTATTCAAGGTGATAAAATCGCTACTGCAGGTAGTTATCTACCGCTTTCTGAAAGCAATAAGATCGCAAAAGACTTAGGAACACGACATAGAGCTGCTGTAGGAATATCGGAAGTGACCGATGCTTTTACGATTATCGTATCTGAAGAGACAGGGAATGTGTCTGTTACATACGACGGTAAAATGACCAAAGAACTCGACATGGATACACTTGAAAAACTACTCCATGAACAGTGGTTAGTCGCTGTTTCATCTAAGGAAGGGGGCGGTATATTTGCTAGAAAGTAAGGTTGGAATAAGTATTGTTGCACTGTTATTAACAATCTTGATGTTCTTTAATGCAAATAACATCTTCGATGAGGCAAATATATTTGTTGATGACGAGAATACAAATGAAGATGCCGATTTTGTTGAATCCGTACCAGTTGAATTACTTTATGATGAAGAAGAATATTATGTTTCTGGTGTACCACAAGAGGTTACAGTTGAATTATCAGGCTCAAGTTCAAATGTGAAAAGATTACAGGCGACGAGAAACTTTGAAGTGACCTTAGACCTTAGAAATAGAGAGCCGGGAGAGCACGAAGTGTTCTTCACAGTAAACGGACTACCTGAGAATGTTACTGCAACCGTACAGCCTGAAACAACAAATGTTACAATACAAAACCTAGTGTCACAAACTTTTGAAGTTCAAGCAGAAGTGAGTGACGGTAGAGTGGGTTCTAGTTATCAACTGGATTCAGTCAATGTAGAACCTTCCACAGTGACAGTGAGTGGTGGAGAAAGCACGATGAATCGTATACAATATGTACGTGCCATGATGTCAGACACCTCTAGTATTACTGATGAGAGAGTAGAAGAAGCAGAGGTGAGTGCTTTTGATGCTCAGTACAATAAGTTAGATGTCGTCATCGAACCAGAAACTGTAAGAGTGGAAATTGAAGTTGAAGAACTTTCTAAAAGTGTACCTGTGTATCAAGAAACGGTTGGTGAACCAGATGACGGACATACGGTATCTGATGTAGAATTAAACCATGATACAATAGAAATATTCGGTGACAAGGAAACCTTGGACTCTATCAACTCTCTAACAGCTGAGGTTGATGTTGAAGGAATGTCATCGTCGGGTACAAAAGATGTTAGAATAGAATTACCAGAAAATGTGACAAAGAGTGAACCGGCAGTGCTGGAAGCAGATGTCACTGTTGAGAATGATTAACATGGACTTACAAAAAGGAGACTATTATGGGAAAGTATTTTGGAACTGATGGTGTAAGAGGAATTGCTAATGAAGGATTAACGCCAGAATTTGCTTTTAAATTAGGCCGTTACGGCGGTTACACTTTACTTGGAGAAGGCCAAGAACACCCTCGTGTACTCGTAGGAAGAGATACACGTATTTCTGGTGAGATGCTAGAATCTGCCTTGATTGCAGGCCTATTATCAATCGGTGTTGAAGTGATGCGACTCGGTGTCATTACAACTCCTGGTGTGGCTTACTTAACTAAAGATATGGAAGCGAACGCTGGTGTAATGATCTCTGCATCACATAATCCGGTTGAGGATAACGGTATTAAATTTTTCGGTCCAGATGGATTTAAGTTAACAGATGAGCAAGAAAATGAGATTGAGGCATTAATCGACAGTGAAGGTGATAATCTTCCAAGACCAACTGGTGTTAATGTGGGTACAATCTCTGACTATTTTGAAGGCGGTCAAAAATACCTTTCATACCTTAAATCAACAATTAACACAGACTTTGATGGCCTAAAAATCGGTATTGATGGTGCTCATGGTTCGACTTATCACCTAGGCCCATACTTATTTGGTGACTTAGAAGCAGAGACAGCAACAGTCGGTTCAAACCCAGATGGTACAAATATCAATGCAAATGTTGGTTCGACTCATCCAGAGAGATTACAAGAATTAGTGAAAAATGAAGAATGTGATTTCGGTCTAGCCTTTGATGGTGATGGCGATAGAATTATTGCTGTAGACGAAAATGGAGATATCGTTGATGGGGATAAGATTATGTTCATCTTAGCTCAATCACTCAAAGAAAAAGGTGAACTCAAAGACGATACAGTCGTATCAACGGTAATGAGTAACCTTGGTTTCTATAAGGCGTTAGAAGCACATGGCATGAAATCTGATAAGACAAAAGTCGGAGACAGATATGTTGTTGCTGAGATGCGTGAAGGTGGCTATTCTCTTGGTGGAGAGCAGTCAGGACATATCGTGATGATGAACTATAACACAACGGGTGACGGACTATTAACAGGTATTCATCTTGCTCAAATTATTAAAGACTCTGGTAAGAAGTTAAGTGAACTTGCAGCTCAGGTTGAAACATTCCCTCAAGAGCTTGTTAACGTTCGTGTAACAGACAAGCACCACGTAACAGATAATGAAGCGGTTAAAGCTGTCATGTCAGATGTTGAAGATAAGATGAACGGTAACGGCCGTATTCTTGTTCGTGCATCAGGAACAGAGCCATTAGTACGTGTAATGGTGGAAGCAGAAACTGAAGAATTAGCTACAGAGTATAGTGAAACAATTGCAAAAGTTGTAGAAGCTGAAATGGGTTTAGATAAATAAACATAAAATGATAAGTGGTCCGGAATGCTAATGTCCGGACCACTTTTATGTAAAATTTAAGGTGTAAGATTATTAATGAAAGATGAAAAGTTTGTACTTAGCACTTGAAATCCTAAATAGACAGAGATTAAAGATAGTATAGAGAAGATAATGTTCTCTACAAAACTCCCTGTGCGGGTGGTTAATGGAAATCGAACTTTGAAGTTTAGGGGGAAGAACAATTGGATCCCACTTTTTGTAGCCATGTCTAATATGTAATGACTGATGATACCCGAAAGAAGCCCCGTCTTTATAGCTGTGTTGCTAAATAAAAAGTCTGCTAGAAATGCAATGACAAAACAAAATACTATACTATGAGTAAATGAGCGGTGTCCAAAAACAAAGTTGATTATTCTTGATAAGATTGGCATCCGCTTTCCAATTTTGCTTCCACTATGACAAATATCTGGAATGAGTGATCCAACTAAGCTACTTGCTAGAACAACGACTGGATCTAAATCTGTGAGATGTACCACGGTTAAACCAAGAGTGACACCGCCGATCACATGAGTTTTTCCCTTCATGATATGTGCCTCCTATAAAGGTAGTATATCATTAAACTAGATATAAAAATAACTTTATATAAACAAAAACATAACAATGTTAAATAAATTTAACTTAAAGGAGTTGTAATGATGGATCATAGAAATCGATCGAATATTAAAGTGGGGAGTCATGTCAAAGTCGTGCAAAAGCATCATCAGCGTACCGGAGAATTGACAGAGGGCATTGTTGAAAAACATTTAACAAATTCAGCAAACCATCCGCATGGTATAAAAGTGAGATTAGAAGGCGGTGTTGTAGGCAGAGTTAAAGAAATTATTGAACAATAATATTTATGGTATAAATAGGTAAAAAAATCTTGTAATATTTCGCCATATAATTTACACTTTTATTCTGACAGTAAAAAGGAGGGAAACTTAATTTAAATCGGAATAGCGCCAGAGCAGTATTAACTGCTGACGAGGAGGACAGTTATCGAACATTCGGCGGATGCTGTCCCGGATACTAAAGTATTCGTAAGTTTATCTGTTAAAACTATCGAGTGATCGATCTGACAGAGCAGATATTCCACAAAACATTAATTAAGACTAGGAGTATTATTATGTGTGGAATTGTAGGATATATAGGAACAAATGACGTTAAGGAAATTCTATTGCACGGTCTAGAGAAGCTAGAATACCGGGGCTATGACTCAGCGGGTATCGCAGTTAAGGGTGACTCTGAGACTAAAGTATTTAAAGAAAAAGGTCGTATTGCTGACCTTAGAAAACAAGTTGACGCAGATTTTTCTGGTCAAGTGGGTATTGGTCATACACGCTGGGCAACTCATGGGGAGCCAAGTGTCGTCAATTCTCATCCTCATCAGAGTAACGATGGACGTTTTACACTTGTTCATAACGGTGTTATTGAGAATTATGTACAATTAAGAGAAGACTACTTATCAGATGTAGAATTAGTGTCTGAGACTGATACAGAAATCATCGTACAGTTGATTGCTAAATTCGCCAAAGAAGGTTCATCTACTTTAGAAGCGTTCAAGAAAACTTTATCATTGTTACATGGTTCATATGCATTAGGTCTATTAGATAATGAGGATGATAATACAATCTATGCAGCAAAAAATAAATCACCACTACTATTAGGAAAAGGTGACGGGTTTAACGTTATCACTTCTGATGCAATGGCGATGCTTAGATTAACAAATGAGTTTGTTGAATTGATGGATGGTGAAGTGATTCAAATCATGAAAGATCAAATGATTATTCATGATCTTGAAGGTACAGTAATCGAACGTGAATCTTATATTACTGAGATTGATGCAAGTGATGCTGAACTTGGCACTTACCCACATTACATGATTAAAGAAATTAATGAACAGCCTCAAGTAATGCGTAAAATTATCAATGAATACCAAGATGAAAATGGGAACCTGAAAATTGATGATGCCATCATCAAACAGCTAAATGATGCAGACCGCTTATATATTATCGCAGCTGGAACGAGTTACCATGCTGGTTTAATTGGTAAAGAATATATCGAGAAATGGGCAGGTGTACCAACTGAAGTACATGTTGCTTCTGAGTTTGTGTATAACACACCATTACTTTCAGAAAATCCACTATTCATCTTTATATCACAGTCAGGTGAAACTGCAGACAGTCGTGCAGTATTAGTGGATATTAAAGAAAAAGGCTATCAGGCTCTTACTATTACGAATGTACCTGGGTCTACACTTTCACGTGAAGCGGACCAGACTTTAATCTTACATGCAGGCCCAGAGATTGCTGTAGCATCTACTAAAGCTTATGTTGCACAAATAGCAGTACTCTCAATTGTTGCAGCCGTAACAGCAAGAGAACTTGGTAGAAAGAGCGACTTAAACTTGATGTCAGAGCTTGGTAAAGTGACGACAGCGATTACTTCAGTGATTGATGATGGATCAACGATTGAAGGCATTGTTAAAGACTTCTTAGAAACGACTAGAAATGCGTTCTTTATCGGAAGAACAATGGATTATTATGTCGGCTTAGAAGGCGCCTTAAAACTTAAAGAAATCTCCTATATTCAAGCAGAAGGCTTTGCAGGTGGAGAATTGAAACATGGTACAATCGCCTTGATTGAAGACGGTACACCAGTATTTTCACTCGCAACACAAGAGAATGTAAACCTAAACATCCGTGGTAATGCACAAGAAGTTGCAGCACGTGGTGCCAATGTTTGTATGATTGCCATGGAAGGACTAGAACAAGAAGGCGATACTTATGTTATCCCTCACGTTCATGAAATGCTGACACCATTAGTATCTGTAGTAGTTTATCAGTTAATTTCGTACTATGCAGCACTTCACAGAGGTAATGATGTCGATAAACCACGTAACCTCGCTAAATCAGTTACTGTAGAATAGATTTAATGATAAAAACTTAGCACTCTTAGTATTGAATTTTATGGTTCAATACTAGGGTGCTTTTTGTTTGGTCAGACATAGAAAAGGTTAAAACCATGTGGGGTGATTTTATGAATAATGAAATGACTTGGCATATTGTAATCGGAGAATCAGCATGGTTATCTGTAAAGCTCGCAACAAATAGTAGTCGGGTGATTGGATTAAAGGATAACCTGTCGTATGGGCCGATTTTATATTTAGATACAAAAAAGGGGATAGAGAATCGGTTAGACTGGTTGACAGAGAAATTGTCAGATGTTGATCATTATTCTTACGACACTTTGAAGAAACTTAGAGACATTGCGCCGTATGAGCCTATTATTATTTGGACTGCAGATAATGGGAGTGAACAGACAGGTTTACGATATGTGATGTATTTGCTGAAGGATTGGTCTAATGATATCTACATTTTAAATACCACTAGTGCTTATAATGAATTGATTGGTAATTCGAATATAGTGAAGACCACAGAACTTAGTATCAATCAGTTAAAAGAAATATATGAGAAGTTTAATAAGAAGAAACTTTTGGATGATAGAAAACGTTTAGTAGAAGAATGGAAAGCTTTAAGGCAGACAGAAATGAATTTAAGAGCATATAGTAATTATAAAATTGTAAGTAAAAACGAAGCGGCATATGATGCATTTATCATAGAGACAGCAAAGAAAATACATGTAGAAATGCAGAATGAGCCCTATATAAAAGCAGCGAGAATAGTAGGAGAAGTGTACGGTGAATTACAAGACTTTGATGACTTGTTTATAGAATATAGATTACGAGAAATGATAGAAGAAGGCTATTTTGACTATAAAGGTGACTTGTCTGCAATGCGTTTTTACGAAGTGAGATTAAAAGATTCAGAGTAATTTTACTCTGAATCATTATTTTTTATAAGGCTATAGATGTAGACAATTGGTGCGAAAATGTAGGCGAAAATTAGTGTGTATTTAGAATTAGGTATCTTAGTATGTGAAAACTTGTCTTCAGTTTCTAGACCAATAAATGGATGTGTAAAGGTTGCGACGATGAAATATATCGTTAAGATGATGTATGGGAAAGCTATGTAGTCAACCTCTACAAATTCAGCCATGATTGTGATGTAAAAAAGAAAAAAGAATACATCAATAAATAATATAAGTAGACGAAAAATTCTATCTCCCATTCACGAAACCTCCAATGAATCATTTCAGGTATTATTTTAAGAGTGACAAATATTTTAGTAAACACATATTTACTAAATAATCGATAGACCTTAACATTCCCTTGGTAAAATGATTCTTATGATTAAAATTATTGTGGAGGTTACTAATGAATAACAAAGCACAATTGAACGGGGTGCGTTTACCTTTAACAAACTTGGAAAATTGCCGTGAGCTAGGTGGTTATGAAACAGGGAAAGATAGCCGTTTGATATATACTATCTTTTTAAAAAAGCTATTATATCCAATAAATTCACATAATTTATATGTACATTATGTATATTTATATTTATTCATTTACACAAACTATTTTATACTCTATTATTGTTATCTCTACAATAAAACCTTATTATTTCAAAGTCTTTCTTATACTAAAATAGAAATTAATTTTCATAATTTGCATATAAAAATGAGTTAAATGAGTAATAATATGTACTCATTCAACTCCTTTAGTTCTAGTCCTTTATATAACGTTTCAAATGTTTAGATGTCAATGTTTCTGTACTGTTAATAAACGTTTCAGGTGTACCACTAAATTGGACTTTTCCTCCTTCTAATCCAGGACCTGGACCAACATCTATAATCCAGTCAGCCTCACACATAATCGATAAATTATGTTCTATTAATATAACGGTATTATTTTGTTCAATTAAGTCATCGAAACATTTCATTAGCACAGGAATATCAGATTCATGTAGTCCTGTTGTAGGTTCATCAAATATAAAAATATTATCTTTTACATCTTCATCTAAATGTTGTCCTAATTTTACACGTTGTATCTCTCCACCTGATAAAGTTGATAATGGTTGCCCAAGTGTCATATAATTTAATCCTGTTTTGCTTATAGACTTTAATTTAGACTTAATATCTGTCTCTTTATCAAAAAAAGTTATACCTTCATCAACTGTTAAATCAAGAAAATCAGCAATCGAGTACCCATTTATTGTAGCGTTTAATACTTCTTGCTTATAACGCTTTCCATGGCATACTTCACATGTCTGTGAAAAGTCACCCATAAAAGCAAGTTCTGTCTTTATATAGCCCTTTCCACCGCAATTTGGACAAGCACCTTTTGAATTATAACTAAACATTGATTTATTTAAACCGGTTTCTTGACTGAAAAAGTTTCTTACACTATCAAAAATACCTAGATATGTTAATAAATTAGATCTATTAGATCCTTGAACTGCTTTTTGGTCCATAAAAATTGTATTATCATTCTCTGCAAACCCAGCCTTAATAAGTGAGCTTTTTCCTGAACCAGCTACACCTGTTATAACTGTCAATACATTTTTAGGTATAGACGTTGTAACATTATACAAATTGTTCTGATTAACAGGTCCAATATCATAAAAGTTATTTGCTTCACGTATATTACTTTTCAGATAATGTTTGTCCCGTAATGCGTTACCTGTTGAAGTATTTGAAGACAGTAATTCTTTATAAGTTCCTTTAAATGTTACTTCTCCACCATTTTTTCCTGAACTTGGACCCATATCAATAATATAATCACCTTCTTTAATTACATCAGGATCGTGCTCTACAATTAATACTGTATTTCCCTTATCTTTTAAAGACTTCAAAATTTCATTTATTTTAGCTATATCTTCTGGATGTAATCCAACACTTGGTTCATCTATAATATAAATTAAATCAGATAATGGACTATTTAAATGACGAATTAACTTCAGTCGTTGTGCTTCACCACCTGATAAAGATGTTGTTACACGATTAAGTGTTAAATAACTTAGTCCAATATAATCAAGTGCTTCTAACTGTTTTCGAAGTGGGTCAACGATAAATTTAGCTGTTGGGTCTTCTAGTTTATTAAGAAATTCTAAATTTTCTTTAATCGTCATTTGTGTGAAATCAGAAATATTTTTTTTCATGATTTTAGAACTTAATATTTTTGAGTTTAACCGCTGTCCTTCACAGGTAGGACAGATTTTATTAGTTACTACACCTTTAAGATGTTTAGCATAACGTTTTTTATTAAATTCTTTATCACCTAAAAATATTCTACTAAATCTAGGAATTAAGCCTACATATTTTGCAGATTTACGCCACTCATCTGGTGGATTTTTTAATGTCATTGGTTCTTGATACAAAAATAAATCTAATTCCTTCTTAGTATAATTCTTTAATTTTTTATCATTATCAAATAAACCACTATCACGATAAGCTTTACCACGTTCTTTATCTGGACCAAATGAAGGAAAATCAATCGCTCCTTCATTTAGAGATTTGTTCCAATCTAACAGTTTATCTAGATTAATATCCTCAATGTATCCTAATCCTTCACATGTTTCACACATACCTTTAGGACTATTAAATGAATATGCATCTGAATAACCAACAAAAGGTTCACCTATTCTTGACCAAAGCAATCTAACTGTTGCATATATATCTGATACCGTACCTACAGTAGACCGAGAATTGCCATTGAATCTCTTTTGGCTAATTGTCATTGCTACAGGAAGATTCTTAATTTCTTTTACTTTTGGTTTGGGTTGTTGATTTAAATGAAACTGGATGTAACTAGAGTAACTTTCATTTAAAAGTTGTTCAGATTCTGCAGCAATAGTATTGAACACTAACGAAGATTTACCTGAACCAGAACGACCTGTGAACACGGTCACCAAATGCTTGGGTATATTTAAGTCAATGTTTTTTAAATTATTTTGTGAAGCACCTATAATATTAATATCATCCATCAATTGTCCTCCCTTATAACCTTTGTAATGTTAATTATTTCATATTACTTGAAACTTCACTACTTAAAAGAACATCAAAATTTATTAGTTGATATTACAAATTATTCCACCAATTTAATTCATCTCTATTAAAGAAGCTTTTCACTTTCGTTAAGTCCTTAACTTCCAGATTTATAATTAGGGAAAGCAGGTGGTTCTTCATTCCAAACACTTTTAATTTTGGCAATAAATTTTCCAAGAATACATTAATTCTTCCCAGTGTGAAAAGTTTGATTGATCACCAATTAAAACATAGTATGTAAGATTTTCATAAGCATCCACTGTATTCATTCTATCTTTAGTTGACATGATATAGGGAAGCTTAACAACTTGCATTTCTTCATCTTGATCACTTTCCCGTTCACACATAAGTAAAAACATTCATTTGGCTCAATATTAATGACTAATAAGTTGAGTTCATTTTCTTCGGGAGTATAATAATATATATTCATAGGATTTAGCTAAACCCTCAACTCCAAATTTGTTATATTGATTGACCTAGTCTCTAACCATCGAATACTGAATACTATGTTTCTTACCCAGATATTTATGTCCACCTTCACCATCTAAATAATCTCTAACGACTTTCAATTTAAACTCAAAACTATATTTATTATTTTTCATATAAAAAATCCCCTTAAGTTGGATATTAAGTACAACTTAAGGGGAGGATGTCATTAGGAGTAATGACTTTTTTATTATTTTTTCGGGCTCAGGTTCAACTGAGCATCTGCGTTTACTTGCAGATAAAGCAAATTCTATCAGCGCGCAAGCAGCGCTTATTACTACTAAATCAGATTTAAAAATTGGTTAACTATCCGACTTATCGGTAATTCTACCTGCAGTAACAAAACATGACGCAGAAGGTTCAATGCAGCCACTTGGAAGCTTGTTTGAACAATCTTCTCTAATGTTTTTAGATAGTGTGGTCTTAGGATTAAAGTCTGAAGATGACGTTGATGAAACTAAGTTGCAACAAAATCATGCCAACTTAGAATAAATTTTTATGGATAGTGAAATAATATATTGAACTTTTTTATGGTATATCACACGCTATATAACTCTATGCTTTATATTAACTTATCTAAAACCATCATTTCATCATAATTTATAGATTTATTAACTAGAAGAGCTATATTTTCACTTACTTCTCCTGACTCAATAAGTTGATTAAGAATATTCCTTTGTTCGTTCAATGCAGTTAATTTAATACGATATACAGTTACATGGTTATGATCTTTATAATTAATTAAATTGGAATTTGCTAATGTTAAGCTATCATTTCGCATTAAATAACTATCACAAACTTGCATGACTTCCAATTCATTATCATTTGTCATCTCTTTAGACAAACGTTTAGAGATATTATAATAAATTATTCTCATTACATCTGCTGTTTTTTCCGAGATTTCTTCTCTATTTAAATTTCGTTCATTTTTTGACTGGTCTGTAAACTGCTTACGCAATGTCGCTAATTTAAACCATATCAATATTCTTTTAAATAATGGAGCACGATGATACCTTTGTCTATGATCTGTATAAGTACAGTAATCATCAAATTCATTTTGTGATAATTTGTTATCCCTAATCAATTGATTAAGTGTATCCATTTCTGTTTCAAAAGCAATATGACGAAGACGATTTAATTCTCCTGAATTTTCTGTGTTTTGTTTCGAATATTTCATGAACTTTATACGATCATGATAACTTTTTATAACACTACCATAATTATATGATGTTCTTGGTGTCGATAGATTTGTTAGATAATCAATAGTTCGTTCTAATATCAGAATTCGAGTTTCTATAAAATTCAATCCTATAACTTTATCTTCTTTTATATTTGTAGTAAAAACAGGTAAAAGTACTTGAGCTATAATTAAACTAATAATAATCATTATTGATGCAATAAATAATAAATCATTTCTAAAACTGAAAGCATGACCGTCAATTGTAAAGGGCAGGGTCAGCGCAATTGCTAAAGAAATAGTGCCATGTACGCCACATAAGGTCATAATTAGAGAATACATACCTCTATTAGTATGTTGATTATTTTGGGAGTTCTTATGTTTTGAATAAAACAATGGATAAAATAAATAAACCCACAAAAATCTGAAACCATAAATTAGTAATGCAATAATAAGAGTAATCGCTAATAAAAATGCTATGTTTTGTGGTTCTGATGCAATAATATTTTGGATAGTTTTAGGCACAATATAACCTAAAAGTACAAATACAAAACCATTTAATAGATAACTTAGTAAATTCCAAGTTTGCGTATAACTTAATTGTAACTGAGCATTAAATTGAGCTATACGATCGCGTTCAAATCCATGTACTAAACCAGCTACTACAGCTGCTATAATTCCAGAAGCATGAAACATCTCTGCGATAGCAAATGTTATAAAGGGCGTTAATAATTGTATAAATACAAAAATATTATTATTTTCAATACCTTTTAACAAAAGCGAAATTCTTAATCTAACAAATACAACACCTATTATTGATCCTACAAAAAGACCTCCAATAGCAGAAATTAAAAACTGACTCACAGCATTTGAAAGTGAGAAATCTCCAGTCATTAATGCAAGAATTGCTATATTAAATGAAATAATACCTGCGGCATCATTAAACAGTGATTCTCCTTCTAAGATAGTCATAGATCCTTTTGGTAGTGATTTACCTTTTGTAATTGTTGATACCGCTACTGCATCCGTAGGACATAACACAGCAGCGATAGCAAAACTAGCAGCTAAGGGTAAATCAGACCAGATACCATGTATTATAAAACCTACGCCAATAACGGTAAAAAAGACAAGGCCAAGCGCCATAAGCATTATAGATTTTATATACCGACCTAAATTTTCTCTCGATACTTTGACACCATCTACAAATAATAATGGGGCGATTAACAACAACATAAATAACTCTGTATTAAAATCAAAATTCACTGGAATTGGTAATATAAATATTAAAACTCCTATAAAAATCTGTATAAATGCTAAGGGTACTTTTTGTATAAATAACGAATGAATTAATGAAGCTATAACTATAGCTATTATAAAAATCAAAAGACCTTCAACTGTTTCCATATCAACCCTTCTTTCACTTATTCTGTTAATAAAAATAAAATTCCTTTTATAGTAAAAGATATCTTTTAAATATAGAATAGTGTTTAACTATAAGGTAAGTATATTATTTAATAAAAAATTTCTTCTTAAATTATTAAATTGCTAATTATCTTGCAATAACAGAACGTATGCTCTGTTATTATCTTGAGGTAATTTTTATGATTCCAAATTCTAATGACCCAGATAAGTATAATTATGAAACTGATTACAGAAATATACATAGAGAATATTTAAACCCTAGAATTCCTAAGGGCCGTGGGAAAATCAAATGGCAAGCTTTTGCAACGCTCCCTGAACAGTTTAAAATTTTAAACAAAATTATTCAAAATCAAGATAAAATTGAGAAACCTTTATTAACAGAAGTTGCTCTGAATGACATCAATTCTATCTTTCATTTGAAAGTAAAATACAATCAACTATGTTCCATAATGTATTGGGAAAATGGCCATATTTCTACTTATACTGGTACTGGGGAAATTTTAAAAATTTATGAAATTAGCAATAGATCTCTTAAAATTTAAGATTCATTTCCTAAAATATAGAGTTTATTTTTTCCTTTTAAATTATAGTTCTGATATCCATGCAATTGTAATTCATTTAACGTAGTCTCTAAGAAAAAGAACTTAGCAGCACTATGAAAATAAAGTGCTATTTTTGAACAATGTTGTAAAGTGTCTTCTGCTTTCTCATCCATCAAAACTACAAAAATAGATGCATATTCAACTATTTTATATAATTTTCGCTATAACCACCTTGCCTAAATGTTCACTTTTCCCTTCAACTGAAGTAATGGTGTAGGTCGGCCTCGAAATAAAAACGAAGCGGATGTAATAACGGGTCTCCGCTTCGAAAATAAAACGAGTTCGTTAAACCTACCATTACAAAAAGATCAACTCAATAATGTTCTTCAGAATAACCAAGCTGACGATCAAGACAATAATACTTGAGAATTTATTGAGTATCAATATGTACTTCCCTGTTTTGTCTATATAACCAACAACCCGTCCGACTATAGCTAGCATAATAAACCATAGCCATGACACAATAATGGTTGAAGCGGTGAAGAGAACTTTATCCCCACCGTCATAGACCGTAGCACTTGTACCGATAACGCCTATAGTATCTATGAGGGCATGCGGGTTAAATAAGGACACAGATAGTGCAAAACCGACTTGTTTCTTACCACTCATCGATTGCTGTTCTTCTAGATGAGTTGGCTTTTCATGCCAAAGTGACCAGGCCATATATATGAGAAAGACAAAACCGATTATATAGATAACTAATTGTAAGGCAGGTAAGGATATCAAGATTAATGAAACGCCGAGAACTGCCATTAATATAAGAAAGGTATCCGCTAGACCAGCTGTTATAATGACAGGTAAGGCGCCAGTGAGCTTCTTATGATTTGCGCCTTGATTAAAGACGAAAACGTTTTGAGCACCGAGTGGTAAAATTAATCCTAGTGCGAGTAAAAATCCATGTAGTATAGGTTGCATTAAGTGATGCTCTCTTTCTATAAAGAAGGTAATTCATATTATTATAATGGACTATATATGTTCTGACTACAAAGGGTTCACAATGTATCATAATTATTTGTGCAAAATGTACAAAAGTATAATAACAAGTACTTTTAATATTTGTGACTTATCGTTATAATAATGAATGTATGGATAAATATTCAGAAACTAATCATTTTCTGAAAGCGCTCTAAATAATAGCGTCTCCATGAGTAAATTCTATTTCTGGAGCGAGCTCCAGACTAGATACAATAATTATATTATTATCCAGGAAGAATAGGGAGGAAAATGTAATGGATTTTCGTTTTTTACCAGCTACAGCAGCTGATAAAGCAGAGATGTTAGAAAAAATCGGTGTAAAATCCACAGACGAACTTTTTTCTGATATTCCAGAAAAAGTTAGACTGAAGAGAGATCTAGACCTGAAAGACCCTAAGAATGAGTATGAGTTGAAGAAAGAATTGAACACCATGGCATCTAAAAATGCTAACCTTCAAGAGTACACTTCATTCCTTGGTGCTGGTGTTTATGATCACTTTATTCCATCAGTCGTAGACCACGTTATTTCTAGACAAGAGTTCTACACTTCATACACACCATACCAGCCGGAAATGACACAAGGTGAACTTCAGGCAATGTTCGAGTTCCAAACAATGGTATCTGAAATTACAGGCATGCCTGTTGTCAACTCTTCATTATACGATGGTGGTACAGCAGTTGTTGAAGCAATGTACTTGGCTAATGTTCAAACTAAGAAGAGCCGCCTACTTGTTTCTAAAGCTTTACACCCTGAATACCGGGAGTTAGTTAAGACTGCATCTAAAGGTAAAAACATCGAAATCGTTGAAATCGACCTAGTTGATGGCCGTACAGACCTTGATCAACTTGAAAAAGAAGTTAATGAAGACACTGCAGGTGTTATCGTTCAATATCCTAACTTCTTAGGACAAATTGAACCTCTCGATAAAATAAATGAAATCGTTAAAACTTCACCTAAAGCAATGATGATTGTATCAAGTAACCCATTAGCACTTGGCTACTTAACACCACCTTCAGAGTTTGGTGCAGACATCGTTGTCGGTGATACTCAAGTTTTTGGTATCCCAGCACAACTTGGTGGACCACACTGTGGTTACTTCGCAACAACTGAAAAGTTAATGCGTAAAGTTCCAGGACGTTTCGTTGGTGAAACAGTTGACGAAGACGGACAACGTGGTTTCGTGCTTGCTTTACAAACGCGTGAGCAGCACATCAGACGTGAAAAAGCGACATCAAACATCACTTCAAACCAAGCGCTAAACGCTGTAGCAAGTTCAGCAGCAATGAGTGCCTTAGGTAAAAACGGTGTGAAAGAAATGTCTGAGCTTAACCTACAAAAATCTCGTTACACTAAACAACAGCTTGCAGATGCTGGTATTAAAGCAGCATTTGACGGTTCATTCTTCAACGAATTTGTTGTTGAGTTAAACAAACCTGTTAAGGAAGTTAACGAGCAATTATTCGAAAAAGGAATCGTTGGTGGTTTTGATCTTGGTCGCATCTACCCAGAATTCGAGAACCATATGTTAATCGCAACGACTGAAATCCGTTCTAAAGATGAAATCGATGCATTCGCTAAAGAATTGGGGGCAATCAACAATGGCTAATGAAAACTTTCCATTAATTTTTGAACGCAGTAAAGAAGGTCGAGTGGGTTATCACTTACCTAGCCTTGACGTTCCTGAAACTGATTTAAAAGCTGAAATTGGCGAAACTTACATCCGTAAAGAGCCAGCTAATCTGCCTGAAGTAGACGAATTAGAATTAATGCGTCACTACACAGGATTGTCTAACCGTAACTTCGGTATCCACACTGGTTTTTATCCTTTAGGATCTTGTACGATGAAGTACAATCCAGTAATCAACGAAGATGTAGTTAGACACCCAGGTTTCAGCCACATCCACCCATACCAAGATACAAAAACAATCCAAGGTGCTTTAGAGTTAATGTACGATCTACAAGTACACCTTGAAGAAATTACAGGTATGAACGAAATTACACTACAACCAGCGGCAGGTTCACAAGGTGAGTGGACTTCACTAATGGTATTTAAAGCCTTCCACGAAGCAAACGGCGAAGGGCACAGAAACGAAATCATCGTTCCTGACTCAGCGCACGGTACAAACCCTGCATCAGCAGCGGTTGCTGGCTTTAAAGTTGTAGAGGTTAAGTCTAACAGTAAAGGTCTTGTAGACGTTGAAGACCTTAAGAAAGTTGTTAACGAAAATACAGCAGCACTTATGTTAACTAACCCGAACACATTAGGTTTATTTGAAACTGAAATCGTTGAGATGGCTGAGATTGTTCACGCTGCCGGCGGTAAAATGTACTATGATGGAGCGAACTTAAACGCGATTATGGGTTATACTCGTCCAGGCGACATGGGCTTTGACGCAGTTCACTTAAACTTACACAAAACATTCACTGGCCCACATGGTGGTGGTGGACCAGGTTCAGGTCCAATCGGTGTAACAGAAGAACTTGCTAAATTCTTACCTAAACCACAAGTTGTTGAAAACGATGGTGTCTACGAATTAGACTACGACCGTCCAGATTCAATCGGTATGGTTAAGAACTTCTACGGTAACTTTGGAATCAACGTACGTGCTTACACTTATATCCGTACACTTGGTGCTGAAGGACTTAAGAAAGCAAGTGAGTACGCAGTTCTTAATGCGAACTACATCATGCGTAGCCTACAAGATAAATACGAACTTCCATTTACACAACACTGTAAACACGAATTCGTATTATCTGGAAATAAACAAAAAGCTCACGGTGTGAGAACATTAGATATCGCTAAACGTCTAATGGACTTCGATATTCACCCACCAACTGTTTACTTCCCATTAATCGTTGCTGAAGCATTGATGATTGAGCCGACTGAAACTGAATCTAAGGAAACATTAGATCACTTCATCGACACAATGTTACAAATCGCGGATGAGACTGAAAACAACCCAGATATCATTCACGAAGCACCACACAAAACTTCAGTTAAACGCTTAGATGAAACTAGAGCTTCACGTAAGCCTGTACTTCGCTGGCAAAAAGAAGCGTAAGTGAATAATATAAGCAGCAAACACCTTGTCGTGTTTGCTGTTTTTTTATTTCTACATAGAAATTTATGGTCACGAAACAGTCAAAATCGATGAAATTATTTTTATATATACCCCTTTTTACATGATTTTTTTAATAGTGTACGTTAGAATGACCTCTAACACTTTATTAAAAGGAGTTATCTTAAATATGAAAAAATGGATATCAGGATTAACAATAATAGGATCATTATTAGTAGTCTCTGCATGCAGTAATGATGAAGGTGCAGAAGATACAAGTGCAGAAGAAGAAAATGCTACTGAAGAAACAGCTTCGTCAGAAGAATCTGGTGGAGCAGCAGCTGAAGGAGGACAGTCATCAGAAGGCGAATCAGCAGAAGGTGAAGGCGAACAAGCAGAAATGCCTGAACCAGATTTAGAAGATGTACCTGATGTCGTAGCAGAAGTAAATGGTACACAAATAGAAAAACCGGAATTTGAAGAAGCGTATAACACTCAGTTCCAGCAGATGGCAATGATGTCTCAAATGTCTGGTGAAGAGGTCAATCAGGATGATCTTAAAACACAAGTGGCTGATGGCTTAGTTTCACAAGAGCTACTCGTGCAGGAAGCCGATAATAGAGAACTTGAAGCATCTGAAGAAGAAACGACAGAACTTCTAGATCAGCTCACAGAACAAGCTGGTGTTGAATCACAAGAAGAACTTTACACAATGTTTGAAGAGCAAGGTATGAATCAAGAAGAAGTCGATGAACAAATTCAACTTCAAGTCAGAGTAGATAAACTCATTGCAGAAGAAGCTGGAGAAATTGAACCTTCAGAAGATGAGCTAAAAGAATTATATGATCAGCAAGTCGAACAGTTAGAGCAAATGGAAACTGAAGAAGAGCCACCTTCATTTGATGAGCTGAAACCGCAACTAGAAGAACAATTGGTCAGTCAAAAAGAAGGTGAAGCTGCTCAAAAATTAGTAGAGACGCTTAAAGAAGATGCAGAAATTGAAATGCATGTTTAATAACATATAAAAAAAAGCTATGCAGAACCGTCAGGGAATCTGCATAGCTTTTTACTTGCATAAGAATCTTATCTCACAATTATATAGTAAATAACATAGAACCATGAGAAGATGCCATGGATAATCGCCCATAGTATAGATTGGTGTAAACTCCAAGAAATTGTGACGGCTAATACAGTACCGAATCCAACACCAGTTTTTACAACGCTTGTCGATTTACTCATTACTTACTCCTTTCTGCCTCTTTAACCGGGACAGTTATTTTTGTCACGTACTGTGATGCATCTCTGACTGCAATACGGTCATATACAGGCTCGCAGTATATCTTATCTATAATCTCTAGTTGATGATTGTTTATAAATGTCTTTACCTTATCGAAAGTTTGATATATTTTCTCGTATTCACCTATATGGTAAGCGACCACATCTTGACACTTATCTTTTTTTACCAAGGGCAGTTCTTTTGTATACTCTGTTCTAACGAACAAATGCTTGAAATTATTTTCAGTGGATAGATTAAAATCATCTTTTCTTAAGATAACACCAATTGCGTATTTCTCATTCAAAGTATCCATACTTGTATGGTAAAAGTCTGCAATTACCTTTTTGTTGTAGTCTTCATCATCGTATACTAGTTGATGACTCACATATAGGTATTCAATATCTGAGTTTTGTACGACAATCTCTGTGAAATCTTGTTGTTGTGCTTCTTTGGTTAGGGTAATTTTCTTTTCTATTGAATTTTGGATGGACTGTAAGTTTTCAATTTTCTTAGATATCTGTTCAGACTTTATCTTAAATAAATCAATCATGGACTCAGGGTTTGTATTATTTATAAAGATCTTGATTTCCTTTAATGGTGTTTCCATTTCTTTTAACGATTCAATTAAGAACATGGTGTCACACTGTGTAATTGAATAATAGCGGAAACCATTTTGATCTTTATAAATCGGTTCTAGCAGATTGATTTTGTCATAATAAAATAAGGTTTGCTTAGAAACATTGCAAAGATTTGCGAAATCACCAGTTGAAAAATATATTTCTGAATTCATTAAATCACCTCTTGACTATATAGTTACTATATACTTTATATTTAATTAGGTCACTAATTATGCTGTTAGTCAACAAAACGTTTATAGAAAAAAACAGATACGAGGTGTATTATGACGACCGAAAACGTAAAGTATGAGTTTCTTTCAGAAAATCCGAATGTTAAAACTAAGCCTATTATGATTGCTTTAATCATCGGGGCATTTTTTGCGATACTCAATGAAACATTACTAAATATTGCATTAACGACTTTAATGCAAGAATTTGATATTACGCTACCCACAGTTCAGTGGATTGCGACAGGATTTATGTTGGTGATGGCTATAGTTATGCCAATATCTCCACTCTTAATTGGTTGGTTTACCACACGACAATTATTTATCGGTACCATGGTGACTTTCTTAATCGGGACCATAGTAGCAGGTTCAGCACCAACATTTGGTGTTCTACTATTTGGTAGAATGATTCAAGCTGTTGGTACAGGTTTGATTATGCCGATTATGTTTAACGTATTCTTGCTATTATATCCACCTCACAAAAGAGGTAAGATTATGGGGATTGTAGGGCTTGTCATTATGTTTGCACCTGCAATTGGACCAACACTTTCAGGTGTAATCGTCGAGTATTTAGGTTGGAGATTCCTCTTCCTCCTAGTTGTGCCATTTACAATCTTCTCGATTTTATTTGCAATGAAGTTCCTAGTAAATGTTACTGAAATTACTAAACCTAAGATTGACTGGTTATCAATTGTATTCTCAACCATTGGTCTTGGAGGTACAATATACGGATTCAGTCATGCCGGTGAAAGTGCAAATGGATTTATGACAGCATCTGTATTCATTCCTATAATTATTGGTGTGATCAGTCTTGTGCTCTTTGCCATGCGTCAATTTAAACTTGATGAACCGCTTATGGATTTAAGAGTATTCAAGTTTCCAATGTTTGCCCATGCTGTAATCATGTTCATTATTATTATTATGATTATGTTTGCTTCAGAGCTAATTTTACCTGTATTTATGCAGGGGCCAATGGGCTTAACAGCAGCAGCAGCAGGACTTTTACTATTACCTGGTAGTATTCTTAATGGTTTAATGAGTCCATTTATGGGTGCCTTATTTGATAAGGTGGGACCAAAAGTCATGATGGTTCCAGCAACAATAGTCTTGGCAGCAGTTATGTTTATGTACAGTAACCTGACTGCAGATACACCAGAGTGGGTCATCATTGTCGGCTTTATATTGATTATGTTAAGTGTTTCAGCAATGATGATGCCAGCAGAAACGAACGGTTTAAATCAGTTGCCTAAACATATGTACTCACACGGTACTGCACTAATGTCTACTTTACAGCCACTATCTGGCGCAATTGGTGTGTCAGTATTTCTTGGCTTACTGAACTCTAAACAAGCGAGTTACTTAAATGGTGTGGAAAATCCAACCTCACCACAAGCCATTACTGATGCGATGGTTGCAGGAACAGAATTTGTATATTTCGTCATCTTTATTATTACGATTGTCGCATTTATCTTAGCTTTATTTGTTTATAGAGCAAGACCACTTGAAGATGTTGTACCTGCACCAAAGAAGACAGAAGAAAATAATGACTAATTAGCGAAATCACTCCATATTTACTCTGGAGTGATTTCTTATCATGTATAATTGATATACGGCTAGTTAAAGGAGACTAAGTATGAATAAGTGGTATTTATTATTCTTAACCATAGTGCTCGTAGCACTTCTACTATTTACAGTGTTCTTATCACTGGGTGGAGTGTAGACTCGGAACTCACATCTGCAGACATCGATTTGCAGGTGTTTTCATTGCTTTGTCTAATTAGGTATTATGTGGTAATATTCATCATGGATTATACGAGATATTTTAAAGATAAGAAGGTTAGACATATATGAAAGAAAATTTTTGGCAGACGCTACCGCGTCCATTTTTTGTGCTTGCACCAATGGAAGACGTCACTGATGTTGTCTTTAGACATGTTGTTGCAAAAGCGAGTGCACCTGATGTTTATTTTACAGAGTTTACGAATACGGAAAGTTTTTGCCATCCTGAAGGCATACACAGCGTAAGAGGCAGATTGACGTTTACGGAAGATGAGCAACCGATTGTTGCACATATTTGGGGCGATAAGCCTGAACATTTTAGAGAAATGAGTATCGGCATGGCAGAAATGGGCTTTAAAGGTGTCGATATCAATATGGGGTGTCCAGTACCGAATGTCGCAACAAAAGGTCGTGGTTCTGGATTGATTTTAAGACCAGAAGTCGCAGCAGAAATCATTCAAGAAGCTAAAGCTGGTGGACTTCCAGTCAGTGTAAAAACACGATTAGGCTATACAGATATTGATGAATGGAGAGACTGGTTAAGGCATGTTCTAGAACAAGATATCGCAAACTTATCGATTCATTTAAGAACGAGACGTGAAATGAGTAAAGTCGATGCACATTGGGAATTAATTGGTGAAATTAAAGCACTTCGTGATGAAGTTGCGCCGAATACGCTACTTACAATTAACGGCGATATACCGGATAGAAAGACAGGTCTTGAACTCGTTCGTAAGTATGGCGTGGATGGTGTGATGATTGGTCGCGGAATATTCACGAACCCATTCGCTTTTGAAGTTGAACCAAAGGAACATAGCCCTGAAGAACTGCTCGATCTTTTAAGATTACACTTAGATCTTTTTGATAAGTATTCAAAAGATGAGCCGAGACTATTTAAGCCGCTCCGTCGTTTCTTTAAAATCTACGTTAAAGGTATACGTGGTGCAGGGGAACTTAGAAATCAACTGATGAGTACAGAAACTACAGATGAGGTACGTGTTCTACTAGATGAATTTCAAAATAATAAGTAAGACGATTTGTCCCTTTTGGTTTCCAAAAGGGATTTCTTTTTGAAATCGTGATACCATAAAGGAAAATACAGGGGATGAGAACATGATAGGAATACTAGGCATTGTAATAGGTAGTGGAATGTCCTTTCAGTCCGCTGTCAATTCACAACTGAGAAATTACGTTTTCTCTCCTTACATAGCTTCTATGTTGTCATTTTTAGTCGGGACCATACTCTTGGCTCTGGTGGTAATCTCACAGGGCCTACCATTATTTCCTACCTTTGAGATTATAACAAATCATCCTTGGTGGATATGGCTTGGTGGACTTTGTGGTGTGATTGCATTAACAGGAAATATCATCATCTTCCCTAAGATCGGCAGTATAGAAACTGCAGTGATGCCGATTATTGGAATGATTATTACAAGCATGTTGATTGACCATTTTGGTTGGTTTGAGTCTACGATGTTACCATTCGGTTTAAACCGATTTGTTGGCGTCATTCTTATACTTATCGGCGTAGTATTTGCTGTCGTCCTGAGAGATGCCTTAATAAATCGTAAATTAACGAAAGATACCGATAGTAATATTAATAAGAATCCATGGCGTGCGGTTGGCTTATTTGGCGGAGCTATGCTCGCTGTTCAAGCGGCAGTCAACGGCCAGCTTGGTGTCGCAGTAAACTCACCACTAACAGGTGCATTCCTATCATTTTTAGTAGGAACAATTATTCTGTTTCTGCTAGTAATTTTTATCGATAAAAACCTGAAGCCCGTGAGTCGACCATTTACCGAGAAAGCACCTCTTTGGGTTTGGTTAGGTGGTGCATTTGGTGCCTGCTACGTATCGATTAATATTTTACTAGTCGGTATCATCGGTACCGGCCCAACCGTTGTACTCGTTCTATTTGGACAAATTACAGGCAGTATACTCGTGCAACAATTTGGATTGTTCCGTTCAGTTAAAACACCAACAGCTCCAATCCAAGTGCTTGGTTTAATCGTTATGCTGGTCGGTGTAGTTTTAATTAACTTATTCTAGGAGGATTTATATGAATTCAGTACTCGGACATCACCATATTTCAATGATGACAAAAGATGCAGAAGAGAATAATCGATTTTACAATGAAGTGCTCGGTTTAAGACGTTTAAAAGTAACAGTCAATCAAGATGATCCGTCTATGTATCATATATTTTTTGGCGATAAGAAGGGGACACCAGGTACTGAACTTACCTTTTTTGAAATGCCTAATATCGGACAGACACATAAAGGCACCAATGCGATAACTAAAATTGGCTTATTGGTTAAAGACGAAGCGGCTTTAAGTTATTGGCAACAACGCTTTGACGAATATGGGGTAGAATACGGTAGTATCAAACAGTTCGCAGGTAGAAGAGGCTTACCGTTTGCAGATTCAGATGGCTTACATTTAGTCCTTCAAGTGGCAGACCAAGTCGACGGGAACTATCTTCCTTGGGAAGACTCAGCAGTCCCTCTAGAACACCAAATTATTAGTATGGGGACAGTTGAGTTGACGGCAAAACGATTGGATAAGCTTGAAAAAACACTGATTGAACTGTTCGATTATGAAAAGGTAGCAGGTGGTGACAACCAACGTCTTTATAGACCGAAAAATGGTAGTCATGAAGGTGAAATTTTAACTGTTTACAAAGATGGACCAAGAGAAAAACAAGGGCGTGGCAGTGTACATCATCTAGCGATTAATGTTCGAAATGATGATGAGCTCGAGTTTTGGCATGAGAGGGTAACGAAGAGGGGCTTTCGCTCAACTGGTGTCATTGACAGACACTTTTTTAAGAGTATGTATTTCAGAGAATCAAACGGCATAATGTTTGAAATTGCAACTTTAGATGGCCCCGGAATGACAGAGGATGAAGCGAATAAATCACTAGGAAATCACTTAGACTTACCGCCATTCCTAGAAGAGAAAAGAATACAAATAGAAGAAGATTTAATCAAACTATCATTTATTGAATAAAATGTGAGGAATTTCAAATGACTCAACTATTAGATAATTCAAAATTAGAAGATGTAACCATTCATACAATTACGTATATTGATGACATTGTCGGTCTGGGAGAAAAAAGACTGTCGATTGATCGTAAACATTTTGATGACTTAGAAATTTCAGAATCATTATTAAAAATGCATATTAATAGAGCCTCATTAGAAGAATTTACTAAGGAAAGAAATAAAGAGCTACTAGAATATGAGAATTACTCAGAATTTGATCATCTTAATAGTATGGTCGCTATGCTAGAGCACGATTTCTTTAGTATAGACAAAGTGAAGTTTTTTTATAGAGATGAAAACCATCTATCCGGTGAAGCGGTCATAGACACTTCAGATGAAGAACAAGTAAAAATGACTAGTGAGGTCAGTGGTAAATCGCTTATATTAACAATAGAATTACGATAAAAGAAATCCGTACATGTGATCGTGACTACATGTACGGATTTTATCTTACAGTAAATTTACGAATTTTTTCTTTCTTGGAAGTTGTAAGATTTCTACTAATTAATCAGTTAAAGCTTGATTCCATTTATCATTATAATTTGATGCGCAGTTTAAGACATCATAAGTCATAATAAGGATGAACTTCTAACATGAAGGCTACATGGTTCTTCACTTCAATCAAAGTTAGATTTTGTAAAGAAAAAGTATAAAAAACTTGAAAGTCAAACAAGGTCAATGTATAATAAAGTTATAAGTCAAAGATAGTCAAACTTCTCGGTAGGATTATTAATTTGGTAAGCACATAATTTGAAGTCACTGATGTCAGGCTTTATACTATAATCATAGTCAAATATAGTCAAAGTCAATACGAACTATGATTGAAACACTTTTAAAAGGAGGAAACACACATGAAATGTCAAAATTGTGGTATTAACGAAGCAAATGTTAACCTTGCAATGAATTTTAATAACCAAAAAATGCAGGTTCATTTATGTGACAGCTGTTTCCAAGAAATTCAAGGACAAATGATGAACTCTAACGATTTCTTTAAAGGTCAAAATAATGCAATGAATAACAATAAATACTTTAACGGACAAGGAAACAGTGCAACGAGCACTAGAACAAGAGAAGAAAGCAATAGAGACGGACTTTTAGATCAATTAGGTAATAATATTTCCGACGAGGCGAGAGCTGGGAAAATTGATCCTGTAATTGGTCGTGACAAAGAAGTTAAACGTGTCATTGAAACACTTAATAGAAGAAATAAAAACAACCCTGTACTCATCGGTGAACCTGGTGTTGGTAAAACTGCCATTGCTGAAGGCTTAGCACTTAAAATTGTTGAGGGCAACGTTCCTACGAAGTTGATGGACAAAGAAATTTATGTTTTAGATGTCGCATCACTAGTCGCGAACACTTCTATGCGTGGACAGTTTGAAGAACGTATGAAGCAGTTAATCTCTGAATTGAAAGAACGAAAAGAGGTCATCTTATTTATAGATGAAATTCACCAAATTGTTGGAGCAGGTTCTGCTGAAAGTTCACAAATGGATGCTGGTAACATTCTAAAACCAGCACTTGCACGAGGTGAACTACAGATCATCGGTGCAACAACGCTAAAAGAATATCGTCAAATTGAAAAAGATGCAGCGCTTGAGCGTCGTTTACAGCCAATCATTGTTAAAGAACCAAGTTTAGAAGAATCTGTATTAATCCTTAAAGGTATTAAAGATCGCTATGAAAAATTCCATGAGGTCAATTACTCTGATGATGCAATTGAAGCATTTGTTAACTTATCTAATAGATATATTCAAGATCGTTTCTTACCAGATAAGGCAATTGACTTAATGGATGAAGTCGGTGCACGACTCAACCTGTCTAATGCTGAAAATGATACGGAGTCTATTAAACTAAAATTAGACAAAATTGCTAAAGAAAAAGATGAAGCTGCTGAACAAGAAGACTATGAAACTGCAGCACACTTAAAATATCAAGAATTACAACTACAAAAACAACTAGATGCAGCAGAGGATGAACAAAAGACTTTAGATGTTGATGTCACAGATATTCAATTAATTGTAGAAGAGAAAACAGGTATTCCTGTAACAAAAATACAAGCAGAAGAACAAAATCAGATGAGACATCTGAGTGAAAATCTTAGTTCTAAAGTAATTGGGCAAGAACAAGCGGTAGATAAGGTAGCGAAAGCGGTCAGAAGAAGCCGTGCTGGACTAAAATCTAAATATCGTCCAATAGGTTCCTTCCTATTCGTTGGCCCAACTGGTGTTGGTAAAACGGAATTAACCAAAGCATTAGCTGAGGAAATTTTCGGTACAAGAGACTCTATGATTAGATTAGATATGTCTGAGTACATGGAAAAACATGCTGTCTCTAAAATTATCGGTTCACCTCCAGGTTACGTTGGTCACGAAGAAGCAGGACAACTAACAGAAAAAGTACGTCACAATCCTTATACAATTATTCTTTTAGATGAAATTGAAAAGGCACACCCTGATGTACAAAATATGTTCCTTCAAATTATGGAGGATGGTCAGCTTACTGATTCTCATGGTCGTACTGTTAGCTTTAAAGAAACAGTAATCATCATGACAAGTAACGCTGGTACAGGAGATAACAACGCTAGTGTTGGATTTAATGCGAATCAACATGAGTCAGTAACGACACTTGAGAACTTAAGTGATTACTTCAAACCTGAATTCTTAAACAGATTTGATGCAATTATTAACTTCAATGAATTGTCCGAAGAAAATCTGATGGAAATTACTGATTTAATGCTTAATGAGCTATCAGAGACACTTAAGGAAAATGATATTAACATCACTGTAACTGAAGACGCTAAGAAAAAATTAGTGAGCCTCGGTTACGATAAACGCTTTGGTGCTAGACCATTGAGAAGGGTGATTCAAGATAGAATTGAAGACCAACTTACTGATTTAATATTAGAATCGGATGGTTTAGAACAAGTCAGAGCGCACATTAAAAATGGTGAGATTGTCGTATCTAAAGCATAAGGAAGCGCAGAAAACTGAAATTTTAAATATTGAAAAAGGGTTGGGACAAAACAATTCCCTTCATATAATAAGCCGGACGTTAGCAATTCTTAAGGCATCGCGTGAGCCTGTAGTCTCACGCAGATGCTATTCCCCTAGAAGTCTAACGTTCGGCTTTTCTATTATAATTTATTATTTCCCTATATATTCAGAGTTTTTGTCCCAGCCCCTTTTTTTGTTGTTCGATTTTTATTTAGTAACCAAATCATTTATCAGTTATATCTACGAGTGATCCATTAGTAATGCTCAGTAAATCATCAGGTGTCACTTCGACCTGCATTCCTCTTTTACCAGCAGATACAACCATCTTATCAAGTGACTTAGCTTCAATAGCAATAAAGGTAGGAAAGTTTTTCTTCATACCAATAGGTGAGCAACCGCCTCTAATATAACCGGTCGTTTTCTCCAAGTCCTTCATATGCAACATGTCTACTTTCTTATTACCACTTTCCCTTGCCAGTGCCTTTAAATCCAATTCTTTTTTGGCTGGAATAAAAGCAACAATTGGCCCTGTGATATTACCAACTGCTACAAGCGTCTTAAATATTATTTGTTCTGACACTTCAAGTGTGTCGACTGAACGATCAGTATCTTTATGGTCCTCTGACCAAGCATATTCGTGAATTAAATAAGGGATTTTCTCTTTATCTAACTGTCTCATAGCATTCGTCTTTTGAACTTTCTTTTTCTTCAAGATGTCATACCTCCGTATTGTTATCTTAGCGCTTAGCATATCATATCTTTTCTAGTATAATAGATTTGAAGATTCGACGAGGAGATGCCTATGTTTTTAAAATCCCAAGAAGATGAAAGAACGCCTATAAAAAAGAAATATCATTTTGATCCGATCAAGGTAATTATTGGTATGGCTATTGGTTTTGTGACCCCAGAAGTTGCTGGATTTTTATCGAAAAATGTTATAGAGACAACTACCTTAAACAATATTGCCAATGTCTCACCGATTGGTCTTGCTGTAATTTTTGGACTTGTTGCTCTGTTTTTAACCTTCAAAGTCGAGCGCATATATGAAGAAGATATAGAGAAGGACAGGAATAGACAAGTTTCAAAAGGTGTGCAAAATGAGGTAACGGATAAGTTGGCAGAATATCAAGCAGCAAAAAAAGCGGGTGACACAGATAGAATGAAAGAGATTGAAGTTTGGCTAAAAGCACACAAAGTGACATTGAAGAAATAGGACACTTCATAGAGGAGTGTCTTATTTTTGTTGAAAAATAACAATAGGAAATATATTTTGTTAATTATTCACACTTTATTATTTACTTTGTTAGATTTGAACAATATAATTAATTTAAAGGTGATGGTGATGAAATCTAAAAGACAGCAATATATTTTAAGTCGGGTAGCGGAGTTTAGTGAAGTAACGATTGAAATGCTAGCTGAGGAATTGTCAGTGTCTGAAATGACAGTACGTCGAGATTTAAAGGAACTTGAAGAAAATGAACAAGTCATCCGTACTTCTAATGCGATCTTGCTTAAGGACTCTTTCTTGAACGAAGTCCCATTTGTAAAAAAACAGTTGGTTAATATCGAAGAGAAAAGGTTGATTGCAAAGAAGGCATTAGAATTCATTCATCCAGATGAAACAATCTTACTCGATGCTGGTACTACGACACTAGAAATTTGTAAACGACTTAAAAGCGTAGATTTCAAAGTTAGAATTGTAACAAATGATATAAAAGCGGCCGCGGAATTAATTGATAGTCAACACGAAGTCATTATTTTAGGCGGTCAAGTTCAAACGAATGTTGGGTCCATGTATGGTGCCCAGACAGTAGATATGCTGAACTCAATAAAGGTGAGTGTATCTTTTGTAGGTACACAAGCAATTGATGTTTATGAAGGCATATATGCACCAACAATTGAAAAAGCGAAAGTTAAACGATTGATGGTGGAATGTGGGCAGACATCTTATCTTGTTGTCGATTCCAGTAAATTCAATCACACAGCATTCGCTAAAATATGCGATTTAAATGACTTTACAGGTATTATTACTGACGATTCTCTAGATGAAGAAATCAGAGAAAGCCTGCAGTCCGCAACGACAGTCATTTAAGGAGGTAAGGCAGTGAAGGTAGGAATTATTGCGGATGATTTAACTGGCGCGAATGCGACGGGTGTCCGATTGAGCGAAAACGGCTTTCATCCTGCAACGTATTTTCATTACAATGACTTATTGAATGATGAAAATACTGATGTCATTGTCATTGACACTGATAGTAGATATGCGAGTGAAAGAGTTTTAGATCATAGAGTCGGTGGATCCTTAACTAAATTGAAGCACTGGGGTGCGGATATTTTAGCAAAACGAGTGGACTCTACTTTAAGAGGAAATGTCGGTAAGGAAATTGATATGATCTTAGAAACGGTCGGTGAAGAAACCATCGGAGTTGTTGTACCGTCATTTCCTGATTCAGGACGGATTACAGTTGGTGGGTACTTAATTGTTGATAGTCTGCCTTTACATAGAACAGATGCGGCCAATGATCCAATTACACCGATTACTTCATCATATGTACCTGAGATCATTAGTGCACAAACAGAGCATCAAGTGGGTGTAATGACCATAAATGATATGTCTGAAGACTGTGAAACTTTCTTAGAATCTTTTAAAAGCGTTATAGAAAAAGGAAACAAGATTGTTGTGTTAGATGCGGTCACGAATAATGATATTGAATTTATTGCTGAGGCACTCAGCCAATATAAGGGTCATAAGCTTGTTCCGATTGATCCAGGACCCTTTACTTCGCTCTATGCGAAGTATAGGGCCAATCAAATCGGTGATGATAGAAAGATAATTGTGACCGTAGGATCAGCGACTAAAGTATCAGAAAAACAACTAGTTTACTTAATCGATAGACTTAAGATTAAACCGGTAATACCGGATATAACAAAACTTGCAACCTTTGATCACAATTGGCACGACGAGGTTCAGAAATGTGTTAAAAAAGCTAAGAAACGTATGGAAGATAATGAAGTGACAGTGATTACAACCAACGAAGAGAATTTAGTGATTATTGATATTAAAAAAATAGCTGCTGTCAATGGTGTCACACCAGATAGAGTAGCTAAACGCATCACTGATGGACTCGCCACAATTACAAAACGTCTTATTGATGAATCCAGCCATGAAATTAAAGGGTGTTACGTCAGCGGTGGCGATGTGACCGCATCATTAGCAAGTATTACTTTAGCGAGTGGTATTAAACTTATCGATGAAGTAGGACCACTGATTGCTTACGGTCATTTACTTGGCGGTGAATATGAAGGTCTGCCACTGATTACTAAGGGTGGCATGATTGGAAACAGAGAAACATTATATGAAGCCATCCAATATTTAAAATCAAAATAGGAGGAATTACGTATGTCTAAAGCAATTATTGCAGTACCAATGGGAGATCCAGCAGGAATCGGACCTGAAATTACAGTTAAATCATTTACTAACAAAGAGGTATTAGAAGCGGCAAATTCCGTAGTAATTGGAGATAAGAAAGTAATTGAAAAAGCGATTGAAATTACGAATACAGATATCTCAGTAAATGTGATTGATGAAGTTTCACAAGCTGATTTTTCAAATAATGTGATTAACTTAATCGACCTAGATAATGTAGATATGTCTACATTTGAATATGGTCAAGTACAAGCTCAGTGCGGTAAAGCTGCATTTGAATATATTGAATATGCAATTAAATTAGCGATGGATAAAAAGGTCGATGCACTTGCGACTACACCAATAAATAAAGAATCTCTTAAAGCAGCTGAAGTACCATATATCGGGCACACAGAAATGCTTGAAGAATTAACAAACTCACATGATCCATTAACAATGTTCCAAGTTAGAAGCCTACGTATATTCTTCCTAACAAGACATTTATCAATCAAACAAGCCATTGATCAAATGACTAAAGAACGTGTACAAGACTATGTTAAACGTTCTTATGATGCACTAATTAAACTTGGTGTTGAAGAACCAAAATTAGCAGTTGCTGGTCTTAACCCACACAGTGGTGAGGGTGGATTATTTGGTAATGAAGAAATCGATGAAATCACACCGGGAATTAAACTGGCTCAAAAAGACGGTTTTGATGTTGTAGGTCCAGTACCAGCTGACTCCGTCTTTTTCCAGGCTTTAAATGGGCGTTATGATGCTGTAATTTCCCTTTACCACGACCAAGGACACATTGCTGCTAAGATGACGGATTTCCATAAAACAATTTCTATTACAAATGGCTTGCCTTTCTTAAGAAGTTCAGTAGACCATGGAACAGCATTTGATATTGCTGGTCAAAATATCGCTTCAAGTGAAAGTATGGAAGAATGTATTAAACTTGCTGGAGAATATGCGCTTACGTTTAAAAGCTAAGTAATGGGCGGGATAACCGCCCATTTATAAATACATAAAAGTGAAAACGTTTTATGTTTTAGATGGAGGAAATTTAAATGACGGATGTTTCTACAACTCAGATGATAGTCGGCTTAGTTATCGGAATCGCACTGTTAATATTTTTAGTGCTTAAAACCCGTATTCACGTCTTTGTGTCACTGTTAATTGCTGGAATTTTCACAGGTGTTGTCGGAGGCATGTCTCCGACAGATACAATTGAAACAATCTCAGCAGGCTTTGGTTCAACGCTCGCTTCGATTGGTATTATTATTGGACTAGGTATCATGATGGGGAAAATCATGGAAATATCAGGTGCAGCTGAGAAGTTAGCTTATACAATGATTAAGTTTATAGGACGTAAAAAAGAGGAGTGGGCGATCGCAATCAGTGGTTATATTGTAGCAATTCCAATATTCGTAGACTCTGCTTTTGTAATTTTACAACCTCTAGTTAAAGCATTATCACGTCAAACAGGTAAATCTGTTGTGACGCTTGGTGTTGCTTTAGCAATTGGACTTGCTGCCACGCACCATGCAGTACCACCCACACCAGGTCCTTTAGGCGTAGCTGGAATTTTCGGAGCGGACATCGGAATGATGGTGATTATTGGACTGGTTGTTTCTTTTCCAGTTATTATTGTCGGTATCCTATATGCGAAATGGTTAGGCAAGAAAATTTATCAATTACCAGAAGAAGATGGAGACGGTTATTATAGACCGACTGCCAAAGAAGCATTTAAAGAGTTTGAACAAGCGGCGACAGTCAGAGAGGAAAACTTACCATCATTCTTTAAATCGTTTTTACCTATTTTAATTCCTTTGGTATTAATTTTTGGTAATACAGGAATGAATGCTTTGCAAGATGGTGGTGTAATCAGCTTATCTGACACAGTAATGAGTTATATTACTTTCTTAGGTAATCCAATCATCGCGGTTGGGCTAGGTTTAATTTATGCGCTTGTGTTCTTAACGAAAAATTTAACTAAAGACGAGACTCTAAATGAACTTGAAGAAGGTGTAAAATCCGCTGGTATTATTCTACTGGTTACAGGTGCTGGTGGTGCCTTAGGTGAAGTATTACGTGTTGGAGGCACAGGTCAAGTTATTGCTGAACAAGTTGCAACATGGAGTGTCCCTGCAATTCTCATTCCTTTCCTTATCGCAACATTTGTAAGGCTTGTTCAAGGCAGCGGTACCGTTGCAATGATTACTGCAGCATCTATCGCTGCACCTATCGTCTCTAATATGGGATTAGATCCTGTTTTAGCTGCACAGGCCGCTGCCTTTGGTGCTATGGTCTTCTCATACTTCAACGACAGTTTGTTCTGGGTTGTTAATAGAATGCTCGGAATTACTAAGATTAAAGAGCAAATTATGGTATGGTCAGTACCAACAACACTAGGTTGGTTAACAGCTGGTATTACACTGGTAATCATCGATTTACTTTTCTACTAATTATTACAGTCAAATTACGTTATCTTACATGCTTCAGAAGCAAAAACACACACGTAATAGCTAGAGCCTTGATACATAAGGCTTCTAGCTATTTTTTTATATTATTTTAGAATGAGAAATAGTATTTTTGAGAATGTGAATGTTCTGCGATTTTTCACTTTAATTACAAGTTGGTTACAAAGGACAAATTAGCAATATCATGTGCTATAGTAGGTCTCATGGGAATCGCACGTGACGCGAATTTAAAAAACATCCAAATTACGGAGGCTTTATCAATGAAAAAAACTATTATTTCTGCAGCATCACTTACAGCATTATCAGCAGTGGCTGCAGCTAACATATCTGCATCAGAAGTAACGGTAGATTCAGGAGATACACTTTGGAGTTTATCTAGTGAAGCTGGTAAAACAGTTGAGGAAGTTAAATCATTAAACAACTTAACTTCAGACATCATCTTCCCTGGTGACGTTCTTAAGATCGATGGAGAAGCTCCAGCAGCACCGGCTGAAGAAGTAAGCTCAGACGCGACTACATATACAATTGAAGCAGGCGATACTTTATTCGCAATCGCTAACCAATTTGACGTATCAGTTTCTGACCTACAAGAGTGGAACAACCTTACATCAGACCTAATCTTCGTTGGGAAAACAATCAACGTTGCAGGTGGTTCAGAAGCAGCTGAAGAAGCTCCAGCTGTAGAAGAAACATCAGCACCTGCTGTTGAAGAAGTAGAAGTTGAGGAAGTTGAAGAAACTCCTGAAGTTCAAGATGTAGAAGAAGTTGAAGAATCTGAAGAAGTAGAAGAATCTGAAGAAGTTTCAGAACCAGCTCCAGCACCTGCACCAGAAGTATCAGGTGGAAACGCAGCATCAGTTGCGCACTCAGTAGCAGCAGGTAAGAGCTACGTATGGGGTGGAAACTCTGCAACAGCAGTAGACTGCTCAGCATTCACTCAGCAGTTCATGAAAGCATTCAATGGTAAAGATATTCCTAGAACAACTTATGGTCAGCAAGCAGCAGGTACACAAGTATCTAACCCACAACCAGGTGACCTAGTATTCTTTAACAACTACTCACACGTAGGTGTTTACATTGGTAATGGCCAAATGGTAGATGCACTTAACCCTTCAGAAGGCGTTGGCGAGCGTGCAGTATCATACGTACATGGTCACGTTGACGGTTACTACAGATTCTAATAATATTAATATGAAGAGAAAAGACTTGGATCCTTTAAGATCCAAGTCTTTTTTGTTAGTTTAAGTAGGATTGGGTGAGACGAAATGTTGTTAGATGAGCTTCGAAAACAAAACGAAGCTGATGTAATGGTGTAGCTTCGCTTCGAAAACAAAACGAAGCTGATGTAATGGTGTAGCTCCGCTTCGAAAACAAAACGAAGCTGACGTAATGGTGTAGCTCCGCTTCGAAAACAAAACGAAGCTGATGTAATGGTATAGCTCCGCTTCGAAAACAAAACGAAGCTGACGTGATGGTGGTGCTCCGCTTCGAAAACAAAACGAAGCTGATGTAATGGTATAGCTCCGCTTCGAAAACAAAACGAAGCTGACGTGATGGTGGTGCTCCGCTTCGAAATAAAAACGAAGCTGAAGTAATGGCGTAGCTCCGCTTCGAAAACAAAACGAATCTGATGTAATGGTATACCTGTAACTAGAACACAAAACGATTACCATTTACCCTGTAGTTAACGTCTACATTTATTCCTGTGATAATCGATAAGCTGTGCCCGCATTTGTTGACTCAATATCCAATTGAATATTAAGCTTCTGACAAATATTTTTGATTACTGAAAGACCTGTTGTTTCATGATCTCTATCAATTTCAAAACCAACGCCGTAGTCTTTAATTATTAAAGTATCACCAACAGTTATTACAATCTGATTCGTAGCTGAATGTTTGAAAATATTAGAGATGATGTTTTCAAATAATCGGTCCAGCCACAGTTCATTGGCTTGCCATATCAGATTTTTTTGCACGTCAATTGTATATTCTATATTATTTTTGTTTAGTAAATATGACCACTTGTTAATGGTTTGTTTTAAAGACTTATGGACTGAAATATCTTCTTTAAAAATATAGTAGTTATCGATATCAAATAATGCTTCACTTGATATAGAATTCACCAGTTTACTAATGTAATCAACTTTTTGATAGAGTACATCTACCTCTTCTTTTGATACATTATGATTTTGACTATACAAATATAATTCAAGATTTAGAGCATTTAATGGTGTGTTAATATCATGAGATAACTGTTTTAAATATTCACGTTTCAAATCTTCCATCTGTGATAGTTCCATTTCTTTTGCTCTTAGTCTGTCGATCATGGTATTGATTGAGGATGCAAGCTTATTCAACTCATCTTCACTTTCTTCAATTACTGTTAACTTTTCAGGAAATGCCTCGTCTTCTGCAATTTTTCTGACCGTCTGTTCCATTGTATTGATACGATGGATAATTTTCTTAAAGTATTTAGCAGCAATAAACATTAATCCAAATAGAATACCAAAAAAGACTATATAAAAATAAGTGGTCAGTACACTACCGGAAAAATGATTATCGATATTAAATAATGAGGTAATGCCAAGGTGAGTGAAGAACATCGCATAAGACAACACGATAAAAACCACTGGAATGGCAGCTATAGACAAAGACATGATGACATAAAATTTGTAGCTTAAATTCTTATTTTTCATGAGCATTCATCCTATAACCTATTCCATGAATTGTAGAAATAATCATGTTGTCGTGATCATTGATTTTTTGTCTAATCTTTTTAATATAAACATTCAAGGAATTATCGTAGGTATCACCATCTGGCCAAACATATTGTAGAATCTGTTCTTTTGTTAGTGTTGAACCGATGTTAGAAAATAAGTAAAAGAACAGCCGTTTTTCAATTTTGGTAAACTGAATTTCGTTATCTTCCTTGTCAAATACTTCAAATTTGTATGGATCTATAGTCAAGTTGAATAGTGTTGTCTGTGTTTTATCGTAAAAGCGACCTAAAATGTTGTTAATTCTAGAAATTAACTCGGTCGGATGAAAGGGTTTAGTAATGTAGTCATCACCTGCACGTAAGCCTGTAATCTTACTATCCATATCGTTCCTTGCTGTTAGAAAAATAATTGGAATATCGACATGCTGATGAATATAATCAGCAATCGATAAACCGTCGTCATATGGCAACATGATATCTAATAAAATAAGGTGGACATCTGTGAGTTGTTCTAAGACATGTTCACCAGTATGATTTAATGATACCCTAGCCCCTTGTTTGACTAATATCTTCTTTAAATTTTCAGCAGAACTGATATCATCTTCTACGATTAAAATATTGAAATCTTTCATTTGTAAACCTCATTTCTGTTGCTATAGATATAAGTTTACTAGAATGAGGAAGGCGATTAAACTAATGAAAGTCACCACTCCAAATACATTTACATAAGTAAACTTTCTCTCTTTAGGTCCCTTCATTAATATTTCTAGGACTAATAACCCCACAGTTATAAAAAATGAAATAATCATGAGGTAAACAATGATCATTAGTAAAATTTCCATCATATTTTCTCCTTTCAAAATTTCTATACTGTGAGTATATAAATCAGTTCTGAAAAATTTATGAATAAGGAGAAAAAAGCTATGTAATCCTAATCAAGGATTACATAGCTTGAATTATTACTGCTGATATCTATTCTCTTTAAATTTTAAACCAAGCTCATCGCGGAGTGTTTGACCACTGTATTCATTATCATAGTAGCCGCGTTTTACAAGGATTGGAATCACCTTATTAATAAAGTCTTCAAATATTTCACCAAAGACATGAGGGATTAAAACGAAACCGTCTGCTGCACCGTGATCGATCCACTCAATAATTTGATCGGCAATCTCTTCATAGGTACCCATAAAGGCACTTTCTCTCGTCGTTTCTTCCATTGCAACTTGTCGAAGTGTTAAATTATTTTCTTTAGCGCGCTTTTTAATTTCATCTGTCGTGGATCTAAAGCTGTTTTTGCCGACATCACCAAGCTCTGGGAACGGAGCATCAACATCGTATTGACTGAAGTCGTGGTGGTCGAAGTAGCGTCCTAAATAGGCGAGGGCTTCTTCAATTGTTACTAGGTTTTTAATGTATTCATAACGTGAACGAACCTCTTCATGGTCCTTACCGACTATAGGTTGTAGGGTGGGGAAAATTTTAATTTCTTCCGTATTTCTACCACTATCGACAGCTTTTTGTTTCAGTTGTTTATAAGTCTCTTTGGCATGTTCTAGTGTACTTGCATTTGTAAATACCGCATCTGCGTGGCGGGCAGCAAAGGCGGAACCTTTTGGTGACGCGCCAGCTTGGAATATAATGGGTTGCCCCTGAGGGGAACGTTCGATATTTAAAGGACCTGCAATATTGAAGAAATCCCCTTCAAAATTTAACTCATGCATCTTGTTATTATCGAAATACTGTCCACTTTCTTTGTCTCTCGTAAAGGCATCATCTTCATATGAATCCCAGAGCCCTTGAACTGATCTTAGATGTTCGTCTGCTATATCATAGCGTAAACTGTGCTCGGGATGCTTGTCATTACTGAAATTGTTGGCACTGCCTTCTAGAGGGGAAGTGACAACATTCCACCCAGCACGCCCACCTGATACATGGTCAATCGACATCAGTTGTCTGGCGATAGTATAAGGTTCACTATATGAAGTTGAGACTGTACCGACTAGGCCGATTTTTGAAGTAATTGGAGCCAAAGCTGCTAGTAATGTTAGGGGTTCAAAACGGCTTAAGAAATGAGGAATGGATTTTTCATTTATATATAAACCATCTGCTACAAATATAAAAGAAAATGCAGCATTTTCAGCCTTTTGGGTTACAGTTTTTAAATAATCGAAGTTGATGCTTGCATCTGCTGGAACATCTTCACTGCGCCAAGCATTCATATGTCCACCTGGACCATTTAACATTACGCCAAATTTTACTTTCTTACTCATATTATCCCTGCCTTTTCTGTTTGTCTTAACTGGTTTGGAGCAAGCGTTTCTATAGTATAGTCTCTAATTTCACTACGACTAGTTGGGAGATGGAACATGAACTCATTAATTTCTATATCCTGGCTCAATTTATTTAAAGCTGCTAGTATTTCTTCTTTGTTCCCAATAATCATATCTGCTTCTTTTTTATTAACTTCTACTTTTTCATCAGTATTTTTAATAAAGTCATTAACTTGCTTTTGATTGATAACAGTTAGAGTTTTCCCGCTTTGAAAAGTAATGGTATAAAGTTCGTTTTCTTTTCTTAACAGTGCTTTATCTTCTTCGTTATCTACGGCTAAGACTGACAGGGCGACGATAATTTCACCTTCTGGATAATGCTTTCTATATACATTAACCACTTCTTTTAAAAGATCTGGGTCATTTTTAATAAAATGTGCAAAGATAAAGTTCGCCTTGTTTTTAGCAGCAAACTGAGCAGAATCAGGACTACCACCAAGGAGGAAGATGCTCGGGCGACTTGATTTTGTGTCTAAGGAAATTTGTAGACTATGAGCATTGTCATGAGTCCCGTCGATATAAGACTTCAACTTTAAGAAACGATCGTTGAAAGTTCCAATATCATCTTTTAATTCTTCTTGTAGGGCCTGTGTAGCTAATGGAGTGCCTCCTGGAGCTTTACCAACACCAAGATCAACACGCTCTGGTGCGAGATGACTAATGAGTTGAAATTGTTCTGCAACATGAAACGGGTTGTGATGAGATAACATGACTCCACCTGCACCGACCTTAATGCGCTTTGTCTGACTCAGTAGGTGGGTAACAAGGATTTCAGGAGACGTTCCAATAATATGATCCATATTATGGTGTTCTGAAACGAAATAACGACGATAACCTAAGTCATCTGCTTTTTTCGCAAGTTCGGTTGTATGAGCAAGTGACTCCTGTATATTATGATTTTCTAAAAGTGGACTTTGGTTCAAGATACTAAATTGCATATTTTTTCCCTCCGATAACATGTAAATTATCCTAGTGGCAAACTATGAATTAACAGTAATCATAACATGAATTTAGAATTATTCAACAATTAATTCCTAGTAATGAACCTGGTATTATGCATAAAAAAGCCCGGAAATCTTAAATAGATTTCCGGGCGAAATACTTAGCCCTTATGGCTTAGCATCGGTTCTGTTTTACTAAAGTCTGTTTGTTTTAATTCTTCTATTCGTGATTGTACAAACTCTGATGACAGATTATGTTCAACAATATAACGGTTACGAGGGTGCTCAGCACATTCCATAGAGCAACCACCTAAGTGATATGCTTGGTTTTCCTCTGAGGCTAAAATTTGTGCATTACATTCTGGATTCGCACAATTGATATAGCGTTCACATGGTGTCCCGTCGTAGTGATCTTTACCAACAACAACATGTTCAACTTGGTTAATTGGGACAGTAAGTCTTTCATCGAAGACATACATTTGACCATCCCATAGCTGACCTTTAGCTACTGGATCCTTAGAATAAGTTGCTACACCACCATGAAGTTGTGCAACATTGTCAAAACCTTCTTCCTTTAACCAACCAGAGAATTTCTCACAGCGAATTCCACCTGTGCAGTAGGTTAAAATTTTCTTACCTTCAAATAGATGTCTATTATTTCGAACCCATTCCGGAGTATCTCTAAACGTTTCTACATCTGGCTTGATCGCACCACGGAAGTGGCCGACATCATATTCATATATATTTCTTACATCTAATACGACAGTATCTTCTTTTTGCATCTCCTCATAAAATTCAGCAGGGCTTAAATATTCACCCGTTTGTTCACGAGGATCGATGTCCTTGTCTAAACTTAAATTAACAAGTTCAGGTCTCGGACGTACAAACATTTTCTTAAAGGCATGGCCATCTGCTTCATCAATTTTAAAGACGATATCTTTAAACAGTGGATGAGCTTTCATGTATTCCATGTAACGTTCAGTCTGTTCAATATCACCTGAAACAGTCCCGTTAATTCCTTCATGCGCAACTAAAATACGGCCTTTTAAGCCTAAATCTTTACAAAAACGTAAGTGCTCAGCAGCAAACGTTTCCGGATCTTCCACATCAACATAGTGGTAGTACAGTAAAACACGATATTCCATTTTCATTTTCCACCTATCAATAATATATTTGCAGGATACACCTGATAGTTTTACAGACAATATTGTACCAGATTTTAGGCAATTTTTGTGAAAAATTTACTACAGGAAAGTGAAACTTTAAAGTCTTGAATAAATGTATGGTAAAATTGATGTTAACTAGGAGTGAGATTATGGAAGTTAAAATTTATACAGATATTGCATGTCCTTTTTGCTACATAGGAAAGAAAAATATTGAACAGGCAAAAGCGGAATTTGAAAACTCAGAAGAGATAGGTTTGAATTATCTAAGCTATGAGTTGGATAATCAAGCATCCAAAGCACCAAAAGTTGATATTTATCAATCCCTTGCCGATAAACACCAAAAACCATTAGATGAGATTTATGACATGGTGGACCGTATAGTTGAAGCAGGTGAAAAAGTTGGTATTGAGTTTAATATGGATAAAGTAGTACCTGCAAATACAAGAAATGCACACAGATTGTTGAAATTAGCCAAGGAAAATGGCAAAGGTAGTGTAGTTTTAGATGCACTCTATGAGAGCTATTTTTCTAAAGGGGAGAATGTTAGCGATCAAGAAGTGCTATTGAATATTGGTGTCAAAACAGGACTTGAACAAGATAAAGTCGAAGAATTACTGAATGATCCAAGTATCTATTTAGAAGAAGTCATTGGAGATTTTAATCTAGCTAAAGTGAATCAGGTGAAGACGTTACCTTATTATATATTTGATGACAAATTTGCCATTGCTGGTGCTAGAGAAGTTGAGCACTATCTAATCGCCTTTAAAAAGACCTTACAAAAATAGTTGGAAGTGTAGTTGTCGGTGTGTGGTGGTGCTCCGCTTCGAAAGCAAAACGAAGCTGATGTACTATTGGTTCTCCATTTCGAAAAACAAACAACACAAAAAAACCTGAGCTTACATAAGCTCAGGTTTTCTCCCATCCCCATGGTATATATAATCTTAAAAGTCTGTTGATACTTTTGGTGCAGGTTTAATCAGTCTATATAAGTGATAGCCTGCAGCAGCTACTAGTACAAATGGTACGATGACTAGAATTAAGAAGAAGACTGATCCGCCAACTTGACGCATACCGAAGTTTTGGAAGAATTCTCCTGTTGTAACTTCTAATAATGGTGGTAAGAATGCAAAGTAGTAGATTAAGCCAACAACAACTAAAGTCAGAACATAAAATATCATATTTGTCACATGATATGGGACGGTGTTCTTATCAAATTTGAACATTATAAAACCCCTTACATTTTAGTCTTTAAATTAGTATACAACAATGTATAATTAAATGCATAGCATTTGAGAGATTTTTTACAAAATGATAGATAAAACGAGGGAGATAATATGGCTTTAAGACTAGCCGTTATGAGCGATGTACAACATATAATGGATATCGTTTCAAGAGTAATACCAGAAATGCACGCTGTAGGTAATTATCAATGGGATAAAAACTATCCTAATGCATCAGTGTTTCAAGATGATGTGAAGGCTGAAAGTTTATATGTGTTTGAAGAAGATGGTGTCATCAAAGGTTGCATTACAGCCGATGATAATCACGCCTTTAGTTATGATGATATCCCTTGGGAACTGGCACGAATTGATTGCCTTGCGACTCATAGACTCGCAATAGACCCGAATTTCCAGGGTCAAGGTCTCGCCCAGAAAATTATTCGTGAAATCATTGAGGTAGGTAAACAAAAAGGTTATCTTGGCATACATACTGATACTTCATTAGAGAATAAAGCAATGCAGTACTTGTTTACAAAACTGGGTTTTGAATTTAAGGGTAACTTAAATTTAGATGACAACTTAGATGACTGGTACGTTGCTTACGAAATCGTTTTTTAATTACTTTTTAAAGAACACTTAAGCGCTATAAATTCGAAGTTCAATATTTCAAGGGGGATTTACAAAGTGAAGTTATTAGCAAAACTGATTGCTGGTATCGTTGCGGGTATTATTGTAGGTGGGGGTTACTACTTACTCGGTCCAGATGGTACAGAAGGACAGATTATGGAATTCATCGTTAGGTTATTTGTGACATTAGAGTCAATCTTAGGCGCCTTTATATTCTTTACGATTCCATTTATTATTTTATTCTTTATTGCATCAGGGATTTCACAAATCGGTACCGGTTCAGGTAAGGTTGTTGGTGCGACTTTAGGTGTCGCTTACTTATCTACTTTAGGTGCGGGTATTTTAGCTTACATTGTTGCATCTTTCGTGATGCCACGTATAACTGAAGGAAGTTCTGTTCCTGAAGAAGGGACAGGCCTTGAGAGTTTTATCGAGTTTGAATTGACGCCAATTATTGACATCTTACCAGCGCTAGTATTAGCTTTTGCAGTCGGAATCGTCATGAACGTCTTAAAGCTCGACTTAATGATAAAATTCTTCGACCAAGGTAAAGACATCACAGAATTCATTATCGAAAAAGTTATCATTAGAATTCTACCGTTTTACATTGCCGGTGTTTTCGCTGGAATGGCAGCAACTGGCACAGTATTCGATACGCTAAAAGTGTTTGGTGTCGTCTTATTAGTTGCGATTATTTTACACTGGGTTTGGTTAACGATTCAATATACAGTTGCAGGTTCAATATTGAAGAGAAATCCATTTGCTATGTTGAAAACGATGCTACCAGCATACTTTACAGCCCTAGGTACAATGTCATCTGCTGCAACGATTCCTGTCACATTAGAACGTGCGAAGAAAAACGGAATTAGAGAAAGTATTGCTGATTTTGTAATACCATTATGTGCAACTATTCATTTATCAGGTTCAACGATCACAATCGTCAGTTGTTCATTAGCAGTTATGACGATATTACCTGAGTACAGTATGCCAGGATTCTTTGAAATGGTTGGGGTCATCTTACTACTTGGGGTTGTAATGATTGCAGCACCTGGAGTACCGGGTGGCGCAATTATGGCAGCGAGTGGTGTCTTAATGACTAACTTAGGCTTCAACGAGGCGGCAGTTGCTTTCATGATTGCACTTTACGTCGCGCAAGATAGCTTTGGTACGGCAACGAACGTTACAGGTGATGGTGCGGTAGCAGCAGTCATCGATGGTTATGAACAAAAATTGAACAAAGACGTATAAATCAAAGGTCAAAGACAGTCTAAAAGGTGATAGACTGTCTTTTTTTGTTATAATAATATAGGTAGAATTATCACTATGTTAGAAGGTATTTAAGTGAAAAAGAGAATTATTTTATATTTAGTTATCGTCATTTGTTTTTTAGACTTATTTATTCAGTTGCCGATAATTACCCCCTTTGTTCTAGAACTTGGTGCATCTGAGTTTATGGCAGGGATTGTTGTTGCTACATATTCACTGTTTAATATGGTCGGAAACATGGCGGGCGGTTACATGTCCGATAAGTACGGTCGGAGAAATACACTCCTGTTCGGAATGATTATGCAGGTGTTTTTCGTTTTAATCTACACGATGACACCATCAATAGGTATTCTTCTACTTGTACGTGCGATTCACGGTTTCTCAAGCGGACTTCTAACCCCAGCTGCATTTAGCTTAGTTGCTGATATATCAAAACGTTCGGCAATCGGTAAATCTATGGCCCTAACAGGTGTGGCCATTGGGACTGCTGCTATATTAGGCCCTGCATCGGGAGGAATCATTGCGAGTCTGGTGAACTATGAAACAGTCTATTATGTGTTAGCTATTGTTTATGTCATTGGTACAATCATTGTCTATTCTGCCATCAAAGAAAGTTCGACAGAAGGCAGCCGTGCACATCATAGTCAAACATCACTTAAGGAATTATTGTTAAGACCATCATTAAATGTGGCCTATATTTCATCGTTTACTTTGATGATTTCACAAGGTGCGTTGGCTTTTGGTTTGCCAATAAAAACTGATCTGCTTGATTTAGAAGCATCCAGTACAGGTATGATGCTCAGTGTCTTTGGTGTGACAGCGATTATTATCTTCATATCACCTATAAATAAAATATACACAGCTTACAAGAGTGAAAGCCTAGTTGCACTTGGATTATTAATCTTAAGTGTAAGTATGATGCTCTTACATTTCGTTCCGTCTGCAGCTATGATTTTCGCTGTCATGGTCATTTATGGAATTGGTTTCGCAATGACGTTCCCATCCATGAATAAAATTATTGCTGAATCGTCAGAAATGCACGAACGGGGTAAAGCAAATGGTATCTTTTATTCTTACTTTTCTTTAGGTTCTGTTGCTGGTTCCACAATTGGAGGCTACTTCGCAACAGTCTTTAACCTACCCTTCTTAGGTATTGGTTGTGTCACCATTATAATGATTATTATTATTATTTTAATGCTTGCCGTAAGGATGAAATGGGTAGATTCAGTACATTAGGAGTGGTTGTATGGAAAAAAAGAAAGTTTTACTAATGGGTGTGAACGGTAGAATTGGTGAGCATTTATATGAAGAACTAAAAGATACCTCTGAACTCTATGCATTTTCAGCAGCACATGAAGAAGATTACTTTGAAGATGTGAACTTTATTAAGAAAGATCTCTTTATCTTACCTGATGTTGAGGATGCATTAGCCGGAATTGATATTGTTATCTTCTATGAAGACCCTATTATGAGACTGAATCGATTAACTCAAGGGAAATTCAGTGACTTATATATGTTAATCGCCGATAATATTGCTCGGGCAAGTATGGTAAATGAAATAGAACAAATTATATATATAGCAGATGAACTATCCGATGGTAGTATACTTTCTGTTCTAGGTAGTTACGGCACCCCAGTTAATGAAACGCAGACACCAATAAGACGTTATGGTAAGAATTTAAATTATCGTATTAAAGACTACAATAGTGTTAGAAGTGTACAAAGGGCCCCCATGCCTTCAGGTTGGACTATAGAAAATATAGCTTGGTACTACTTTGGCTGGTTGGATGAGATTGTCTATAATTTTGTTAATACTGTAATAGAAAATAAGACCGTCTATATTCATTTACTAGACAACCCTTCTCCTGTATTAATATTGAAATTAAACGAAGAATCATCAACTGAAGATATCATTATCTTTGAAATTATCGGTGGTAAATTAAGAAAAAATATGGCTAAGAAAACCCAGCGTTTTGAGTTTAGAAAGCTTGCTGTGTCTGATGAATTTATAATGGCCTTACATGACTATGAACCATCTCTACCTTGGCCAATATATAAATTAACACAAGCACCGATTCACCTTTTAGTGAGTCGCATTTACCAAGTAGAGATGATTATCAATAAGACTGTCCCTGAAAAGAGATCCAAAAACAATTAAATCTACGAAATAAGGAAGATGAACAATGGGAAGAAAATGGAATAATATTAAAGAAAAGAAAGCTCAAAAAGACCAGAACACTAGCCGTGTCTATGCAAAATTCGGCAGAGAAATTTATGTCGCGGCAAAGAAAGGTGAACCTGATCCTGAAGCGAACCAAGCCTTAAAGGTTGTCTTAGAAAGAGCGAAGACTTATTCAGTTCCCAAACACATTATTGATAAAGCAATTGAAAAAGCAAAAAAAGGTGGCGAAGAAGAAAACTTCGATGAATTGAGATACGAAGGTTTTGGACCAAGTGGTTCAATGATCATCGTTGATGCATTGACCGATAACGTGAATCGTACAGTTTCAGAAGTGCGTGCAGCCTTCGGGAAGAACGGCGGAAATATGGGCGTCAGTGGTGCGGTATCTTATATGTTTGATAGCGTATCAGTATTTGTCTTTGAAGGCTTTGACGAAGAAGCAGTATTGATGCATTTAATGGAAAAAGAAGTCGATGTTAAAGATGTGACTTTAGAAAATGAGATGACAGTGGTCTATGGTGAACCGCATGCCTTTAACGATATCAAAAATGCACTGGATGAACTGGGTGTTGAAGACTATAAGGTTGCAGAACTTGCGATGATTGCTCAAAATGAAGTTAACCTTGAAGATGAAGACCAAGAAAAGTTTGAGCATCTCATCGATGTCTTAGAAGACTTAGAAGATGTTTCCAATGTATTTCATAATGTAAACTTAGGATAGTTTTTAGTTCCAATGGTTGATCTTTAAGTGATAAAAATATGAAGGGATGAATCAAGATGGATTTTAATTATCAAGGAAAAGTGGCAGTGATTACAGGCTCAAGTAAAGGAATCGGTAGAGAAACAGCAGAACAGATGGTTAAACTTGGTGCGAAAGTTCTACTCGTCGCTAGAGGAGAAGAAGGACTTAAAAAAGCACAAGCGGAAATATCAGAGTTTGGTGAGGTCTTATACATTGCTATTGATATTACCTCTGAGGATGCTGGTGAAAAAATTGTCAATAAAGCACTTGAAGAATATGGGCGTCTAGACGTACTTGTTAATAATGCGGGTAGTTCATTTGCTAAAAGCTTTGAAGATATTGAACTTAGTGACTGGGAACAAGATATCGATTTAAAAGTACTTGCAGCTGTTAAAATTTCTAAAGCAGCCATCCCTCACTTAAAAAAACAAGGCGGTGCGATTTTAAACCTAACCGCAGTTATGGGTAAAACACCACAGGCAAATTCACTACCAACAACGGTATCTAGAAGTGCTGGTTTAGCACTGACTAAGGCAATGTCTAAAGATCTTGGTCAATACAATATCCGCGTTAATGCTGTATGTATCGGTTTAATACGTAGTGATCAAATTGAAAAGCGTTGGCAAAACAATGCACCTGATTTAAGCTGGGATGAATACTCTAAGAAAATTGGAGAGAATATCCCACTAGGTAGAATCGGGGATACGAGTGAAGCGGCTAATGTTATTACCTTCTTATGCTCAGATTTAGCATCATATGTTTCGGGGACTGCTGTCAATATTGACGGTGGTAGTGGACACGCTTGGTAAATAAAAAATATTATATACGAGTCTTAGTTATCCTAAATGGGATATCTAAGACTCGTTTTTTGTATATTGCCGAGGGATGAATATATGTCCATTCGTTGCTGCCATAATCGCTTTAATGGAATGTAGACGGTTTTCACCTTGAATAAATTGCTTTCCATATGGTGCATTAAAGACCTCGTCTGTTACTTCCATTTCATCTAAACCATAGTCTTTTTTTATCTGTTGACTAAAGCTAGTTTTCGTATCATGAAAAGCAGGCAGGCAATGCATGAATATGAACTGCTCATGTACATCTTTAAGCAAGGCTTCATTTACTTGATATTCTTTTAGTAAATCAAGACGTGCTTCAATCTGATCTTCTTCACCCATGGAGACCCAGACATCGGTATAGATCACGTTGGCGTCTTTAACTGCACTATGCACGTCACTAGTTAAATGGATCGTTGCACCGGATTCTTTTGCATATAACGATGCTTGTTTGCTATAAAATTCATCAGGTAAGAGACATTCAGGCGAAGCGATTGTCATGTCGACACCTAAAATCGCTGCTGTAACCAACAGAGAATTTGCGACGTTGTTACGGCCGTCTCCAACATAGACCACTTTAATACCTTGAAGCGACCCGAAACTTTCTTTAATTGTCATGAAATCCCCAATCATTTGTGTCGGATGACACATGTCCGTTAAGCCGTTCCAAATGGGAACGCCTGCATGAGCAGCTAGTGTTTCAATAGTGTCCTGACTTGCTCCACGGAATTGAATTCCATCAAACATGCTACCAAGAATCTTTGCAGTATCTTGTACAGATTCCTTATTACCGAGTTGTATATCATTAGTGCCTAGAAATTCAGGATGCGCACCTAGGTCATTAGCAGCTACTGTAAAGGACGCACGAGTACGTGTAGAAGTTTTCTCGAAAAGTAACGCAATACTTTGTCCTTGTAAGTACTGGTGAGGAATATTGTTTTGTTTTAAAGCTTTTAAATGAATCGCAAAGTCAATGAGGTAGGTCAATTCTTCTTTAGAAAAATCTGTAGTTGTTAAAAAACTTTTGCCCTGAAAATGCATAAAGACCTCCTAAAAATATTATATAACTAATTAATATACTTTGAATTGTATAAATATTATTAAATGTTGTTTTACATCATAACCAGTAAATACTTAAAAAGCAAGTTTAAATGAATAATATTTTATAATTTATAGACAAAATAGTGTATTAACTGTACTATAATATGTAATACAGTTAGTTGGAGGAGGTAAATTATGTTTGAAATTGATCTTAAAAGCCGACAACCCTTGTATGAGCAAATTGTTGATAATATAAAACAACAGATCATTAAAGGCGTACTTCAAGCTAACGAGCAGTTACCTTCCGTTAGAACATTGGCAGCAGAACTGACAATAAATCCTAATACCATTCAAAAAGCGTATAGGGAATTGGAAAGGCTAGGCTATGTGAGCTCACTTCCGGGACGTGGAAGTTTTGTTAATGAAATAACGAATCAAGTGAATCAAGAGAGAATAAGGGTGATTTTAGAATCGCTTAAAGCGCCGATTGGTGAGCTTGTCTTTCTTGAGGTATCGAGCGACGAGGTAAAGGCATTTGTCGATGGAATTTATAAGGAGAAGGAGGATGGTTATGAAGCTGAACATTAATCAAGCGACAAAGTATTTTGGAAAAAAAGTGGCTGTGGATCATATAGAAATGGATATCGCACCAGGAACCATACATGGTTTACTTGGCTCAAATGGAGCGGGTAAGACGACCTTGATGAAAATTATGGCGGGTGTTTACAAGGCGGACAAAGGAAGTGTCACTTATGATGGTGCTGATATTTTTGAGAGTCCCAAAGTAAAAAATGATGTGATTCTCCTTCATGATATTCCATTCTTTTTTAAGGGTGCAACTTTGAAAAAGATGGCTAATTTTTATCAGGCAATGTATACGAACTGGTCATCTGAGCGCTTTGTACAGTTGTCTCAACACTTTGGTCTCGCTCCAAATACTCAACTAAATCAGCTATCAAAGGGAATGAAACGCCAGGCATCTTTTATATTAGCGTTCTCAAGTCGACCGAAAGTACTTCTTTTAGATGAGCCTTTTGATGGCTTAGATCCAATTATGAGAAGACAAGTTAAAAATATTATGATGCAAGATATCGCTAATCATAAGATGACGGTCATTGCTTCAAGTCACAACTTAAGAGAAATGGAGGACTTATGTGACTCAGTTTCTATCATGCATCATGGTAAGATCCTATTTAATCAAGACTTGTCTGAAATTAGAGGGAGTCATTGTAAATTACAGATTGCCTTTAAAACGCTACCTGACAATAAATTTTATGAAGATTTAAACGTTGTACATTCGAGTCAAAAGGGACGAATTATCACATGTATTATTAAAGGGAATCTCTCTAAAGTAGAAGAAAAAGTGAGTAAGTATAACCCATTAATGTACGATATATTGCCATTAACACTAGAAGAAATATTCACTTATGAAATGGGGGAAATGGGTTATGAAATCTCAAATGTCATTGTTGAATAGAAATCTACTGGGTCATTTCACGGGTCTTATATTTTGGATGACAGTGGTCTACATGGTCATGAATATTATCGCCTTACCACTCATCATTTGGATAGACACCATGAATAATAACATGATTGTTGGTGGTACAGTTAGAAGCAGTCTATTGGAATTGTCTGCTGGACAGCAAATAATCGGTTTAGCATTTTCGACGCTTGTCGGTATGTTTCTAATAAACTACTTGTATAAGGTAGATTCATCAGATTTTATACATTCCTTACCCATAAAGCGCTCAAACCTACTTATTCATGTTCTGATAGTAGGATTTTTAGCCATTGTCATCCCTCTCTTGGTAAATGGTTTAATACTTGTGGCAGAAAGTATGACAATTGCTACGAATATTACACTTTTAGAAATAGGGAAATGGTTAGTATATTCAATTTTTACACATCTAGTGATGTTTTCTATCGCCCTTTTCACAGGCTATTTAGTCAACGGATCATTCTTACATTTACAAATAATAATTTTGATTTTATTTTTACCGATTGTCTTATGGACACTCATTCATGGTACTGCAAGCTTACTCTTTGACGGTATATCAACTGATATAACAGCTTATATCCAACCGGTCTTAGATGCGACTTTTCCTATATTGGCAGTGAATCAACTATACATGGGGTTAAATGTTGGGCTGAGTTTGATTTTCGGCATACTAGCAATTATCCTTATTATCTTATCTTTTGTCCTATATAAGTACAGAAGAAATGAGAGTGTGCATTTGAGTTTTAACTTTACCTTGTTAAGAAACCTACTCATTGCTCTAACAACAATCACGGGCATGTTAGCACTGGGTGTTGTTGTATCCTTTTTACTACAGCAATCCGTTATTATCTCCATTATTAGTTTTAGCGTCGGTGCATTGGTGTCATACCTTGTCATTGAAATGCTCTTTCAAAACAGTGTTAAAATACAATTTCATTGGCGTTCACTGATTCTAACTATAGTATTGATTATCATTTTTTGGATTATTTTTGTTTTCGCCTTCACACGATATGTGGAAGATATACCTGAGACAAATGAGATTGAGAGTGTCAGTTTAAATAATGATGCCATGATGATGGACCAAGCATCTAGGAAATATCTTGAAGCTGGTTATGGTTTTGACGATTCTAAAGGTGCGATTCAAACGGCGAGAACAATACACGAAATTGCTAGTGAAGAACGAAGTCGTCCAGATTTTTCAAAAGAGATGGAAGCAACAATCAATGTGCAGTATAAAATGAAGGATGGCAGTATAAAGACCTATCAATTTAATACTTTAAATTCTGATTCAGAGGCAGTTCAGTTAATGGATCGTCAGCGTTTTAGTGAGTATCAAAAGCATGACGATGTACTTGCTTATGCTCAACAAACGCCTAAACTTATCGGTATCAGCAGTAATGAATATAATGTCGATTTAGATAAAGATATAGTCGACAGTTACAAAGCATCTCTCGCTGAACTTTCACTTTACCATTCGGTAATTGTTAACGAGACAGGGCAAATTGGCCTGAATCTAAACTATGTAGATGATTCTATTTATGGAACAAGCTCGATTTATAATCCTGCAATAACAGAAAATGTTGAGAATAAAGATGAGGTTTTAAGTCTACTAGGCATTGATAAGACAAGTGTATTGTACACAGTTAATCTTGAAGAGAATGAATACGAAGCGTTTGTAACCGACTATGAGACTTTAACAGTTGATGAATTAGATAAGAAATATGAACTAAAAGAAGTAGATGGAAATGACTTTGTTACTGATTTTTCAAAACAAGATATCGATCCTACCAGTGGCAAATTACTCTTATACAGTTATCCTGGATTTATTGAGGACCCACAGGCAGAGTATGAAACATATATGAATTACAGTCTCCTATCGATTCGATAAAATATAAGCAAAAGTTATAGAGATAGCAAATATAAATGCCTATCTCTATACTTTTGTTTAATTTTTTTTGTATAATTACCATTAGGAGATGAATGCCATGAAGTTGAAGTATCTGGATAAGAAAAAATGGCGACGCTTAGTGCGTTCAAAATACGATGAAACCGTACTGACTTACAAAGGTGAAAAAATCCTGGTCGGTATGATTCACATGCACAAGGTACGTGAACCCCTTGTGGTACCAGTCGTTGGTAAAGATACACTCGTGGCAGCCAACAATTATAAATGGATGCAACTCCTACCTGAAAATAGAAATTACAGTCTAACAGTCATGTACGATGAACGTTGGACAGAGATACAGTATTATTTCGACATTAATTATTCACACACATTAGAACCTGGTAAAGCGAGACGGGAAGATATGTATCTTGATGTTTTGGCCTTACCAGATGGTCGATATGAACTTGTCGATGAAGAAGATATCAAACGTGCTTTAAAAAAGGGAAAGATTACTAAAAAAGAAAGAGATTTTGCCTATCAGGTCGCAAATGATTTAATGCATGAAATCGACAGTAATTTTTCACAGTTTAAGGCGTTAGCAGATTTTGCATTAACTGAACTTAAAAAATTAATGTAGCCATTCCGGAAACCGTGAATGGCTTCTTAAATGGAGGTAGTATCGTGAAAGTAGATGATTACCGTTTACTTGCAACACTGAGTGAAGCCAAAACTCTACGTAAAGCTGCAGAAAAATTATATATATCACAACCGGCAGTCAGCCAACGATTGAAATCCATCGAAGATGAGTGGGGCGTGCAGATTTTTATTAGAACAAAAAAAGCACTATACACGACAGGTGTTGGAGAAAAAATTATAGAGCATGCTAAAAAGGTTGTCGACGAAGAAAGCCGTGTAAAAGATTATATTCTAGCGAATGAAGGTGAAGTAGAAGGGAATATTTCAATTGGTGTGTCATCACTAATTGGGTACTCGATATTACCTGATATTCTCTATAAGTATTTAAATGATTTCCCGAGTGTAAATGTAAAAATAAATGTAGGTTCCACTCAAGAAATTATCGCTAACCAAGGTGAATATCACTTGTCAATTGTACGTGGCTCTCGGGTGTTGAATAAGGAAAATGAGCTTTTATATAGAGACCGTCATTATCTAGTGACCCCGAAAGATACGAACTTTGAAGACTTAACAATCATTGAGTTCCAGGCGGATCCTGCCTATATCACTCATATTAAAAATTTCTTTGAAGCACGCTTTAACACGAAGTACGAACCACAAATCTTTGTGGATCAGATTACAACGTGTCGTGAACTATTACGTAAAAAAGTTGGCATTACTGTACTACCTGAACTTGTACTTGAAGGTTTGGACCTTGAAAATTATCATATTGAAGAAGTCATGGTTGAAGATAGTCCGCTGATAAGGGAAACATTTTTATCGTACGATAAAAGTGTCTTGATGTTACCGCAAGTCGCATCTTTCGTAGAATTGATTAAAAATGAAAGCAAGCTAAGAGACTAAAATAAGGTGGACAAGCAATGATTAAAGACTTATTCCAAATTCAAAACTATAAATTATTTTTAATGAATATGACGATGCTCGGTATGGCTGTTGCAATCACAGCCCCGTTCCTCGTTATTTTCATGACTGAACACCATGGCATGTCATCATCAGCTTACGGTATATTTATGGCCTCAGCTGCTGTTGGGAGTTTTATCGTTAATACGATTATTGGTCGCTTTAGTGACCGGTTAACATTCGACCGTAAATATTTAATTATCGCAGCTTTACTAATGCAAATTTGTGCATTTTTAAGTTTCTTAATCATCCCAAACACTTGGATTTTAATTATTGCTTATATTCTATTCTTCTCACTAGGTGCACCGGCCATGCCGCAGCTCTATGCCTCAGCAAGAGAATCTATTAACCAGTATCGTTCTAGCATCGCTGTAATGGCAAATACGATTTTGCGTTCAATGTTTAGCTTTGGATTCTTATTTGGACCTTTAGTCGGTTCCATTTTACTTGCACGTTATGATTTTACAGGATTGTTCTTTGGCACAGTAATCATGTTTTTAGTTGTATTTATGTCGAGTTTCTTGATTAAGAATTCTGCAGCCCCTGCAGAATCTACTGCAATCGAAATTACGAGTTATGAAGAGGTCGAAAGTCCGAACATAATAAAGAGCCTTACTTTATTCGTGCCTTTTATAGCCTTTATTTTTCTTCATGTCGGACAGTGGATGTACCTCTTAAATATGCCACTCTTTGTAACGGGGTATTTAGGCGAACGAGATAGTGCTGTTGGTATCCTTGCGAGTCTTTGTGCAGGCTTAGAAGTTCCCTTGATGATTTTAATGGGCTATGTCGTATCGAGAGTATCATCTAAAACACTGTTAATCATTGCTGGTTTTATCGGCAGTATGTATTTCTTATCAATCGGTATTTTTGAAAGCTATACGATGATGTTAATTGGACAACTTCCCTTAGCTTTATTTTTAGCAATTTTACTAGGGCTCGGGATTTCATACTTCCAAGACCTATTACCACAATTTCCTGGTTATGCATCGACGCTATTTGCCAATGCAATGATTGTCGGGCAGTTACTTGGTAACCTACTGGGTGGATTTGCAAATGACCTTCTAGGCGTTGAAAATTCATTCTACATCAGTGCAGCATTCTTGTTTACAGCATTTATTCTATTCTTCTTTACTAAAAAAGAAGTTAGAAAAGGAGATATTTGATGGATATTATTTTATGGATAATCGTCATAGTCAGCTTCATCTTAGGCTTTCTAGGCGTCATTTACCCGGTCATCCCGTCTGTTATTATGTTTTGGGTCGGCTTTTTAGTCTATACTTTCTTCATCGGAGACGAGTTATCGTGGATGTTCTGGCTGATCGCTAGTGCCCTAACCATTGTGACTTTCATCAGTGACATTGCAGCCAACTCTTACTTTGTTAAAAAGTTTGGGGGAAGTAAGCGAGGCGAACTTGCAGCCATTATTGGTGCCATCGTCGGAATGTTTATTTACCCACCATTTGGTGTATTATTCGTACCATTTGTCTTTGTATTTATCGTCGAATTCGTGCAGATAAAGGATATGTCAAAAGCCTTTAAGGCAGCAATAGGGTCATTCTTAGCCTTCATATCCAGTGCAGTGTTTGATGTGATTATCTACATCTTCCTAGTACTATTCTTCGTACTCGATGTGTTTGTATATTAAGTTTTCGGTTAAGGCGTGTACCTTTATGGTGCACGTCTTTTTTATGGTGGTGTGGCGTTGGGCAGTGATAAGTGGTGATGAAACCAAGGACTTATCACCAGCCCCTTAAGTAAATATCTTTAAAATACAAAAAACCGCAAAGCCTTTAGGGCTTTGCGGGATAATCATATATCTTATGACTTAGTATATTCGTCTTGTTCAGAATGAACTGCTTCTTCACTTTCATCATCCAGTATTTCACGTACATTGTACATTTCGTACTGAGCCTCGTGTTTACCACTTTCGATATCTAAGGCGTAGTGACAAGCGACTTCATGATGACCTTCGTAGCCTTCACCTTTTTGCTCTAGAGCAGGATCAGCAGTACGACAGTGATCCGTCGCGAAAGGACAACGTGTGTGGAAGCGGCAACCTGTTGGTGGATCGATTGGAGAAGGCACATCACCACGTAAGAAGATACGCTGTGATTTATTTCTCGGATCGGGTACAGGAATCGCTGATAATAAGGCTTTTGTGTATGGGTGCTGTGGATTTTCAAAAATCGCATCCGTATCCCCAATTTCAACGATTTTACCTAAATACATAACAACGATACGGTCTGCAATGTGTCTGACAACACCTAAGTCATGTGAGATAAATAGGTAAGTAAGACCGAATTCTTTTTGCAGGCGTTTTAATAAGTTTAAAACCTGCGCCTGAATTGATACGTCAAGTGCGGATACTGCCTCATCACAGATGATGAGCTTAGGATTAACAGATAAAGCTCTTGCAATACCGATACGTTGACGCTGACCACCTGAGAATTCGTGTGGATAACGGTCGATTTGGTGTCTCTGTAAACCAACTGTTTCCATCAGTTCAATAATTTTTTGTGTGCGTTCTTTACGAGGCACAACTTTTTGAATGTCCATTGCTTCCCATAGTGTTTGTCTAACCGTTTTACGTGGGTTAAGTGACGCGTATGGGTCCTGGAAGATAATTTGCATATCTTTTCTCATCTTACGCATTTCATCTTTAGACATTGATAAAACATCTTGACCTAAGAATTCAACCTTACCATTAGTTGGCTCATCAAGGCGTAGGATTGCACGGCCAGTTGTGGATTTACCACAACCTGATTCACCAACAACTGCAACTGTTTCACCTTCTTTGATTTGGAAGGTAATACCATCTACTGCTTTAACATGGTTGATTGTTCTACCGAGAAAGCCCCCTTTAATAGGGAAATGCTGTTCTAAATTCTCGACATTTAATAAAGTTTTACTTGGCATTCAGTTGCACCTCCTTATCTCCGTCCCATTGATCTGTATGAATCCAGCATCTCACTTCGTTACCCTCTCCAACACTTTCTAATTCAGGGAGTGTGTTACAAATGTCTGATGCGAATGGACAACGTGGTGCGAAACGGCAACCTGTTGGCATTTCGTCTGGAGCAGGGACGTTACCCTTGATTGGAATGAGTTCATCTTGTGTTTTGTCATGTCGTGGTAGTGAGTTTAAGAGACCGACTGTATAAGGATGTTTAGGATTCTCAAACAAGGTATAGATATCTGCGTATTCTACAACCTTACCTGCATACATTACGGCAACGTAGTCACAAGTTTCTGCTACGACACCAAGGTCATGAGTAATCATTACAACACTCATACCGATTTCTTCTTGCAGTTCTTTGATGAGCTCTAAAATTTGAGCTTGAATTGTTACGTCTAGAGCGGTTGTTGGCTCATCGGCAATAAGTAATTCAGGTTTACAAGCAAGTGCCATGGCAATCATGACACGTTGTCTCATCCCGCCTGATAGTTCGAAAGGATACTGATTCACACGTTTTTCAGGTGAAGGAATACCGACAAGTTCGAGCATTTCAATCGCACGTTTTGTACCTTCTTTTTTACCTAAGCCTTGGTGTATCTTAAATGATTCTCTCAGCTGTTGACCGATTGTAAATGTCGGGTTTAGTGATGTCATTGGTTCCTGGAAAATCATAGATATTTCATTACCACGTACTTGACGCATACGTGCATTTTTTGCTTCTGTTAGTTCTTCGTCTTTATATTTGATACTCCCACTCTTGATCTTACCTGGTTCTTCAATCAGTCTTAAAATCGATAGAGCAGTAATACTTTTACCAGAACCACTCTCACCAACGATACCTAAAGTTTTACCCTTAGGTACTTGGAATGTTACTCCATCTACTGCCTTTACTTCATTGTCACCAACAAAGAAGGAAGTGCGGAGATCGTTTATATCGAGAATTATATCTTCTGACATGAATTCCTCTCCTCCTTAGTTTAAGTCTACGCGCTTGTTGAGCAATCTGTATGAAATATCGACAATGAGGTTAACGATAACGAAAACAACTGCGATAACAAGTATTGCACCCTGAACGACAGGGAAGTCACGTTGTAAGATTGAATCGATAATCAGTCGACCGAGTCCGTTGATTGCAAATACACTCTCTGTTAGTACTGAACCGGCTAAGAAGCTACCGAACTGAATACCAACAACAGTTATAACAGGAATCAAAGCATTTTTCAGTGCGTGGCGGAGAATTACAGTACCCTCTTTAACGCCCTTGGCACGAGCGGTACGGATGTAATCTTGGTCGATAACGTCGAGCATAGAACTACGTGTCATACGCGCGATAATCGCAGCACCTGCAGTACCGAGTGTAATAACTGGTAAGACGTTTTGTTCCAAGCTCCCCCAACCAGTAGGTTTAAAGATTGGGAATTCGATTGCAAACCACTGGATGAGCATGAGACCTAACCAGAAATTTGGCATTGATAAACCAAATAAAGCGATAACCATCATTGCAACATCTTCGAATGAATATTTTCTAACTGCTGAAATAATCCCAACAAGGAGACCCCAGAAGATAGAGAAGATCATAGAAATCACTGATAATTCTAGTGTGATTGCAAAACGTGCTTTAATGTGATCGAATACTGGAATGTTGTCTCGAATAGAAGAACCGAAGTCCAACTGAACAACATTACCTAAGAAACGAAAGTATTGTTCATATAGTGGATCATTTAATCCTAATCTTGCTTCAATCGCTTTTACCGTTGCTTCAGGTGCACTTTCTCCGGCCATGATAACCGCTGGGTTACCAGGAGTGAGATGCATCAGACTGAAGACGAGAACTGTAACACCGAGTAGCACCGGGATAAGCTGAAGTAATCTTCGTATAATAAACTGTGTCATGAAATCCCCCTCCTATTTTTTAGACTTCGGATCAAGCGCATCTCTTAAGCCGTCCCCAAATAAGTTAAACGCAAGAACGACAATTACAATCATGATACCTGGGAAGAATGTAATGTGAGCTGCTTGATACATATAGTTACGACCATCATTTAGCATGGCACCCCATTCAGGCGTAGGTGGCTGAACACCAAGACCTAGGAATGATAGACCCGCTGCAGAAAGAATCGCTGTCGCAACAAAGATTGTCGTATTAACGATAATTGGTGACATTATGTTAGGTAGAATATGCTGGAAAATAATCTTACCATCACGCGCACCTAAAGCCCTTACAGCATCGACGTACTCAAGTTTCTTAGTCGTCAATGTGGACCCACGGACAATACGTGCAAATTGCGGTAGGGCACCGATTGCGATGGCGATTGTAACGTTGATTGTACTACCACCTAGTACACTGACAATTGCAAGTGCAAGTAGGATACCAGGGAAAGCAAGTAAAACGTCCATGAGACGCATAATTACAGTGTCGACCCATCCACCGTAATAGCCGGCAATAATACCGATTGGTACACCGACCAATGCAGCCATAAATGTTGCTGCGAAACCGACTCCTAAGGTTATGTACATACCATGTAGGATACGATAAAAGATATCGCGCCCAAGGTGATCTGTACCGAACCAATACTGTCCAGAAGGACCAAGTAATTTATCGGTAAGGTTTGTGGCGTTAGAATTCACCCCTAAAAAATTATAGTTAGAATCCAGTGCCCCAAAGATTGAGACAAGTAAGAAAAACACCAATACGTAGAAACCAGTGAGTGCTGCTTTATTTTTCTTTAATTTTGTAAAGAAATCTTTAAAGTTCTCAACACGGCGATTAGCGGGTTTCTTTGCTGGAACCTGACTAGGTTGAATGTTAGACATTTAGTATAAACCCCCTCTAAGACAAAATATTAAGATAAGTCACTGTATTTTGATAAATACCTTTTAATAATACATCGACGTCTCGACTATAACAAGAAGATAGTGAATAAGTCTATACTTTTTACTGCCAAGATTCCTAAAATTGTACACAATTGAAAACGGTAACACCCATATGACAGGCTTTATTTGCTATTATTCAGAAATTTGTTAATGATAACTTCTAATTCGTAGTTTATGACTAGGGTTTAAATTTAATGATCAATTAAATATTAGGTCATTTGATTTTTGTATGAGCAAGCATCTTGATTAATCAATCCCGAGTGGTATAATATGATTTACGCTAAAACATAGTGTAGTAATATGAATTGTAAATGGAGGATAGTAATGAAAAAATTTAAATACATAATATTTGCCATGACCCTACTAATGCTCGCAGCATGTACAGATGATTCTGAAGTAATGGAGAGTGAAAATGCAGCTTCAGATTCATCGGGTGGAGACCTAGTCGCATCTTATGCAAGTGATGCTTCATCACTTGACCCCGCAGGTCAAAATGATTTACCGTCTGACCAGCGAAGAAATGTCATCTACGAAGGCCTCTTTTATTTAGATGAGGACCTAAACCCACAGCCTAGACTTGTGACTGATTATGAACAAACAGATGATACGACTTGGGTTTTTAACTTAAGAGAAGGTGTAAAATTCCATGATGGGACAGACTTCAATGCTGACGCCGTAAAAGCAAGCTTTGAAAGAATTATGGATCCGGCAGTCGCATCAGCGCGTGCCAACATTTTTGAAATGATTTCAGAAATCAATGTAATCGATGACTACACGATTGAAATTGTAACTGAATATCCTTTCGCACCATTTTTAAATTACTTAGCACATGATGGTGCAGGTATTGTATCAAAAGAAGTAATAGATGAAGATTATCAAAATGCAATTGATCAAAGTGACCAAGATATCAGCTTAGAAGAATTTTATGAACTAAGAGAAGCTGGTGGTGGGGAATACGAAGCGGTTTCTCAAGCAGTAGGTAATAATACCGGTGAGATTATTGAGCAAAAGCCAATTGGTACAGGCTATATGCAATTCCAATCGAGAACACCAGGGGAAGAGATTGTTGTCGAACGCTTTGATGATTATTGGGATGAGCCTGCAAAACTAGATACTGTGACCTTTAAAGTTGTCGTTGAGGATGCATCAAGAATTGCAGAACTTGAAAGTGGACAATCTCACTTCATCCAAGGATTTGATAATGGTCAGTGGGAACGTATAGAAAATCATCCAGAGATGGAAACATATCCAGTTTATAATCTGTCGAATGAATACATCGGTATGAACACTCAAGAAGGTCCACTTGAAGATAAGCGTGTCCGTCAGGCGATTGCACACATGGTAGATAAGGAAGAAATTATGGAAGGTATTTACTTCGGTGTCGGTCGCGAGATGAAAGGTGCGATTCAACAAGAATTACTTGGCTATAACAAAGACTTAGAAGATCTAGATTATGACCCAGAACGTGCCAAGGAATTGCTTAGTGAAGCAGGATATGAGGACGGCTTTGATTTAACTGTCATGACGAATGATTCACCAGAACGTGTAGACCTTGCTGTATTGATGCAAGAAAAACTAAAAGAGATAGGTATTAATTTAGAAATTGAGCAATTAGAGTGGGGTGCGTATCTAGAAGCTGTGTCTAACGGAGAACACGACCTCTTCATTCTAGGTTGGCCGAACCCAGTTGGAGATCCAGACCAATCATTCTGGCCATTAGTGCATTCTTCAATGCAAGGTGCGAGTGGTAACCGTTCATTCTATGAAAATGAAGAAGTGGATAGTCTACTTGAACAAGGCCGACAAGAGCTAGATGAAGGTAAACGTGAAGAAATTTACCAAAGAGTGGATGAGATTTTAATCGAAGATCAACCATTTGTTTCAATTCGACAAGCACAAAGTGCCAATGCAGCTCGAACTGAAGTACAGGGATTAGAAATTAATAACTTTAACAAACCAGACTTCAGAAACGTCACTTTAGAGAGTGAATAAATTTACCTATATTATAGTAAGAAGTAGAACCTTTGACGGTTTTACTTCTTTTTTATTGCTCTAAGATATACAATTTGTATAAGAGAAAATGGAGGGTTAAAAGATGAGTCAGTGGTATAAGATTGATAATACAGGTAAGATTTTTCATGCTGTTTCAAGTTCGTCTAATTCTGCTGTCTACAGAGTTTCAGCCACTCTATATGAAATGATTAATCCAGAAGTGCTGCAAGAAGCGCTCGACATCGTCGCAATACGCTTTCCAACTTTAATGGTCAGGGTAAGAAAAGGTTTATTTTGGGATTTTCTAGAGGCAAACGATGACAGCCTGTTAGTCAAAGAAGAAACAGATTATCCATGTGCACCGATTGATCGAAAGGAAAATAATGCCTTTTTAATTCGTGTCCTATATTTCAACAAGAGAATATCTGTAGAAGTATTTCATTCTGTAACAGATGGCGGAGGTGCCCAGGAATTTTTAAAAACACTCGTCTATCAGTACTTAAATTTGATGGGTAAAAACATAATGACGGACGGCACAATTCTGTTACCTGAAGATGAGGTAGACCAAGAAGAGTCAGAAGACAGCTTTGTTCGCTATGTCAATCATAGTGAACCAGCTAAAAGCCAAGACAAAGATCAAAAAGCCTACCAATTATCCGGTACTGAGTTAAGCCCAAGAGGTATTAATCTTGTGCAGGGTATTATGGATGCTGGTGCACTCAATACCTTTGCCAAAAGTCAGGGGACCTCTTTAACCGGGCTTCTAACCAGTGTATTGATTCTGACGATCTATGAAGAAAGAAAGAAAAATAGTGACGCTTATATTAGTGTGGCAATACCGGTGAACCTTAGGAAAGTGTTCCCTTCTAAGACCATGAGAAATTTCTTTTCTGTCTCAAACATCGGAGTTCAAGTAAAAAAAGATATGACAATGGATGAAATTATAGAAGCTGTCACAAGAGAACTTATTAAGAAAACGGAAAAATCTTTTCTACAGAGGGTGATTAATCACTTTGTCTCCTTCCAGAAAAATTTACTACTAAGAATTGTTCCAGTCTTTATAAAGTATCCTATTATGCGTTTTGCCTTTAATAGTGTGGGCGAAAATCGAAAGACATTGACTCTGACGAACTTAGGAAATGTAAAAGTACCAGATGAAATGCGTCCCTTTATCGATTGGATGGATATCGTTTTATACCCAACTAAAAAGAGTCCAATCAATTGTGGGGCGGCAACAATTAATAATAAGTTAACAATGACTTTTGCAAGGTCTATTGACGAAAATGAATTTATAAAAGCATTTTTTAAAAACCTTACGCGAATGACGGGACTAGAAGTAACCGTTCATTCCAATGGATGGGGAGAGTAAGATGAATCGCTGTTCAGAATGTGAGATTAATACGAAACAACGAGCATGTCCGCTCTGTCATCAGTTGCTTTCAACGACAGACTTACCAAAAGAAGAACGCGCCTATCCTGCTTATGATCAGAAAAGATTTAAAGTTAAAGACCGACTCGCAAAATTTGCAGTTTTCGGTGGCATCCTAGCGTCGATTATTTGTCTCTTAGTCAATATTATCGTTATGCCTCGGTTCTTATGGGTATTCTATGTAGCAGTGGCGGTGTTCTACTTACTTGTGTCTTTAAATCACACCATCTTATCACCTTCGCATTTGGGTGGTAAGATTATTGCCCAAGTCGTCAGCTTGACGATTTTACTTTTGGTCATTGATGCCATGACCGGTTCCTTACAGTGGTCTGTTGACTATGTTATGCCACTGATAATACTGGCAGGTATCGTGTTAATTTGTATGCTGATTATAAAGGTAAGAATGAAGTGGACAGGCTATATTAGTTTCCTGTTGATGATGATTGGATTGGGTTATCTGCCATTGATTCTCTATTTTACAGGCGTGTCACACGTTCTTTGGCCAGCAGTATCAGCTGCATCACTGGGCACAGTGTCTTTTATACTGATGCTCTTAATTGCCAACGAAAGCTTTATGACTCAACTAATGAGACGGTTTCATTTATAAAATATTGAAAGGCGTGAATGCATGAAGATCTTACTGAGGACGATTACAACAATAACAGCGATATTTGGTGTGCTCACTTATATTTACCGTGCCATATTCGTCAATCACCGTAGTGTGGGGAGTGAGCTCGCAGAGGATGTCATCAGAGTGGCAACCTTTGATAATACGACAGCGGATGAAGAATTACTCGAAAGAAAAGAAAAAGAAAATAGTGAGGAATATGAGATACCAGCGAGTTTATTCAGATCAAATATTGACCATTATTTTGTTTCAGATATGAAAGTTTACACAGTATCTCCGGACGAAGTAGAGTCTCATACGCGTGTACTATATTTACATGGTGGAGGTTACATCAATCAACCCTCACCATTTCACTGGCGCTTCATCAATAAACTAGTTAAAGAAACCGGCTTAGAATTTATTGTCCCAATATATCCGAAAGTACCAGTGCATACATATGAAAAAGCTTATGAACAAGTGCAAGTACTCTATGAACAATTGATTAGTGAGAACGATGACTTAATTATCATGGGCGATTCAGCAGGTGGCGGTTTAACCTTGGGTCTAGTACAGTATTTATATCAACAAAGTAAAACACTACCAAAAGCACAGATCGTCATTTGTCCGTGGATGGACGTATCTTTGAATAATCCTGAGATTGAGAACTTTATCGAAGTGGAACCGATGCTTAAAAGAGAAAAACTACAAGTTATTGGTAAGCTTTGGAGAGGAGACACGGACTATAATAATTATAAAGTGTCTCCAGTGTATGGGAACGTCATAGACCTACCGAAGGTATATATTTTTGCAGGTACACGAGAAATTTTAGTACCTGATATTAGAAAATATGTCGATCGACTCGAGGATGAAGGTGCGGATTTTGAATACTTTGAGTTCGAAGAGCAAAATCACGTTTTCCCCTTGTATCCCGTTAAAGAGGGTATAGAAGCTAGGCGGATGATTGGTGATATTTTAATAGACCTAAGAAAGGAGATCCTATAATTCAGGGTCTCTTTTTAGGGAGTAAGAAGAAAACGCATCCAATAATTATAATTTTCTGAAATAAATGTTGTATAATTTTAAGTAGTAGTGTAAAATTCAGAATATTAAAAGAAGTATTTAACTTCTCGAGAAATAGGGGGTTTCAAATGAAAAAATTTAGTTTTTTGACCATATTGGGAGCTTTAATACTTATTCTAGCTGCTTGTAGTGATGACAGTAATGTTGATGAAGCAACAGGTGGCGGTGAAGAAGGAGGAGCAGAAGGCGGTACAATGACCTTGGCTATTCCTGCTGATGCAGTGTCTATGGATCCACATGGTAGTAATGATGTACCATCAGAACAAATTCGTGACACTATTTATGAACCATTATTAAAACAAGATGAGAACTTAGAGGTTGTTCCAGCGCTTGCAGAGGAATTTGAACAAGTAGATGATACGACTTGGGAGTTCAAACTACGTGAAGGTGTAACATTCCACGACGGCTCTGAGTTTAATGCAGAAGTTGTTAAGGCAAATATCGAACGTTTAATAGATCCTGCAAAAGCATCACCAAGAGCGTTCCTACTAGACATGGTTACTGAAGTTAATGTGATTGATGATTACACAGTACAATTAGTCACTGAATATCCATTTGCCCCATTAGCAAATAACTTAACACACGGTGCAGGTAAAATGATTTCAAAAGATTTAATTGATGCAGATTATCAAAATGCACTGGACGAAGCGGGTAGTGATCTTACACTTGAAGAATATTATGAACTAAGAGATTCAGGTGGGGAAGAGCATGAAGCTGTTGCCAATGAAATTAGTTCATACGTTGGTCAACTCGTTGAAAGTGAGCCAGTTGGTACGAACTACTTCCAATTTGAAAGTCGTAGTCCGGGTGAAGTGACTTCTGTTGTCAGATATGATGACTATTGGGATGGGGAACCTGCACTACTTGATGGTGTAGATTTCAAAGTTGTCTCAGAACCAGGTTCAAGACTTGCCGAGTTAGAGTCAGGTACATCAGATGCAATTCTTGCAACTTTATCTAGTAATATTGAACGAGTTGAAGGAAATTCGGATGTTACATTACTAAGAAATGAATCAGTATCGATTGACTATATCGGTTTCAATACCGAAAAAGAACCTTTCAATGATCCGAAAGTCCGTCAAGCGATTACACATGCCTTTGATAGCCAAGCAGTATTAGATGGTGTTTATAATGGATCAGGTACTCCAGCATTTGCACCACTCGCACCAGGTGTACTTGGCTATTCTGAAGACCTTGAGGGCTTAGAATACGATATGGACAAAGCACAAGAATTATTAGACGAAGCTGGCGTTGAAGATCTAACAATTAACTTGATGGTAAATGATGATAACCCAGAACGTGTCGATGTCGCACTATGGCTACAAGAATCACTGAGTAACTTAGGTATTACAGTCAATGTTGAGCAAGTTGAATGGGGTGCATACCTAGAAGCAACAGGTGCCGGAGAACATGACATGTTCATCCTAGGATGGAGTAACTCAACGGGTGACCCTGATAACGGTATTTCACCACTGTTCCATAGTGATAACATTGGACCAGACGGTAACCGCTCATTCTACAATAATCCAGAACTTGATGCTTTACTAGATGAAGCCCGTCAAGAAACAGATGAGGATACGCGTGCTGGCATGTATGAAGAAGCACAGCAAATTCTAGTCGACGAAGCACCAGCCATCTTTATTAGACATGGTGAAAACCTAAATGCACATAACAACAACGTACAAAAATTTGAAGGCGACTCTTACAACATCTTCAACTTCAAAGAAACAACAATTCAATAGAGATAATGAGCTTAAGGACAACCCTCATTAGTGTGAGGGTTGTTTTTTTGTTGGGACTAGATTGGAAATAGGGCTTAGCTGTAACATGAGAAATTAACGAGTAAAAAACAAAATAAAATATCTCTATCATAAATGCACAGTTAACCCTCTTTATGAATAAAAACTAATAAAATATTTGAAAGCGCTTCATCTAACAAGAAAATAATGGTATGCTAACTACTGATTGGATTTTTGTTAATAGAAGGGTAAATATTCTCAAAATTCCATCTTGTATGAAATATTCTTATCATGTAATATGTTAAGAGTGTAATTTTAAGATTGAAAATTATCTTAAAATTTAAAATTTTTGAGGGGGAATTACATAATGAAGCATTTAAAACAACTGCTGACAATTGGGATTGCAGCAATGTTTGCTTTAGTTTTAGTTGCTTGTACAAGCGATAGCGACGTGGATCCTGAGGGTGAAGAGGGCGCTAGCGAAGGTACACCTGCAGGTGGACAAGATCTTGTCATCTCTGAAATGAGTGACATTGTATCAATGGATCCACATGGTAATAACGATGTTCCATCATCGAACGTTCGTTACAATCTTTACGATGGTTTAACTCAGTTAAACGAAGATATGGAAGTTGAACCGAACTTAGCAACAGAATGGGAACAAGTTGATGACACTACATGGAGTTTTACACTTCGTGATGATGTGACTTTCCACGACGGCACAGACTTTAATGCTGATGTTGTTGTTGCAAACTTAGACCGTGTTCTAGACCCAGCAATGGCGTCACCACGTATGTTCCTTTACGAAATGATTACTGATGTTGAAGCGGTAGATGAGTATACAGTTGAAATTACGACTGAATATCCATTTGCGCCATTACTCGCACACCTTGCTCACGATGGTGGGGGCATGATCAGTAAAGATGTAATCGATGCTGACTACCAAGCTGCTCTTGATGAAGCTGGTGAAGATATGACAGCTGAAGAGTACTATGAGTTAAGAGACAGTGGTGAGGCAGAAGAAGTACAAGATTCGATTTCTGAACACCTTGGTCAATACGTGACGGATAACCCAGTTGGTACAGGTGCATTTAAATTACAATCTCGTGCACCAGGTGAAAATGTTGTGCTTGAAAGAAATGATGATTACTTTGGTGAACCTGCTCAATTAGATACTGTAACTTTCAAAGTTGTACCAGAAACAGCTTCACGTTTAGCTGAAATTGAATCCGGCTCATCTCATGTTGCTGGAACAATTGAATCAAGTAATGTTGACCGTGTAGAAAATGGTGAAAACACTGCTTTAGAAGAAACTGAATCTATGTCACTTTCATACATCGGTTTCAATACTGAAAAAGAACCACTTAATGATCCAAAAGTACGTCAGGCGATTTCATACGCGATTGACCGTGAATCAATTATCGAAGGGGTTTATGACGGTGTGGGTACACCTGCAAAAGGACCATTAGCACCAGGTGTATTCGGATATGATGAAAACGTTGAAGGTATTTCATATGACCCAGAACGTGCTAAAGAATTATTAGCTGAAGCGGGTTATGAAGATGGAATTGACCTTTCAATTTGGACTAACGATAGCCCAGAACGCGTGAATACAGCAGTCTATCTACAAGAATCACTTCAGGAAATTGGCATTAACTTAACTGTTGAGCAGCTTGAATGGGGTGCGTACTTAGAACAAACTGCTGCTGGTGAACATGATATGTTCATCCTAGGTTGGTCAACAACTACAGGTGATGCGGACTACGGAACTTATCCATTGTTCCACTCATCAATGCATGGTGACCCAGGTAACCGTTCATTCTTCTCAGATGATGAAGTTGATGAACTCCTAGAAGCGGGTCGTCGTGAATCTGATGAGGAAGCACGTCTAGAAATCTATTCAGAATTACAAGATAAACTCGTTGAAACAGCGCCAATGGCTTACATCCACCACCAGAGTTACCTAACAGGTTTAAACTCTAGTGTCCAAGGATTCAACGTCGACGCTCAGGGTATTTATCACTTAAATGAAGTTACAATCGAAAACTAAAGTTTCTCAAAGCATACACAGTAAATTTTACTGTGTATGTTTTTTTATAACTTTTTTACGATAAATTTCAAAAATAGCTCTTGAATGGTATAATATCGGGTAAGAATAAGTATAGGTGACTGATATGAAAAAAATGATTTTGTTATTCAGTGTGTTAATGCTTGCTGCTTGTAGTGGTGAGGCTAGCCAGGCTGAAAAAGATTTAGATAAGGTGAAATCAGAAATTGCAGAACTTGAAGATCAGATTAATGATGTCCAAGGGGATAATGAAGCACTAGAACAACAAGTAGATGCCAAAGAATCTGAGTTAGACGAGTTAGAATCAAACAACCAAGAAGAACCGGATGAAAGTAAAGCATCTGAAGAAAACGAAGAAACAGAAGAAAATACTGATTCAGAAGAGTGAGGATGAGCGTAATGTATGAAGAAAAGTTCTATTTAATAGAAGGAAAAGAAATGACAATAAAGGAACTTGCTAAAGAGTTAGAAGCAGCGACTGGTACTGAGCTTGAAGACGTTGAAGGTTCAATCAATCGAGTTGTCGTAAAGAAACCTGCGCCAGAGCGTGGTTTTGAAGCATTTACTGTTACTTTTAAACTCAAGCATACCGTCGATTTAATCGATGCTGTTGTGACTACAAATAATACTAAAAAACGTTTAGCTGAATATGATTTAGAAAATGGTGTATTCACTGTGCGTTTAATTTCTTATGTTAGAAAAGAAGCACCCATACAGAATGAATCAGAACTATAATATGTTAGGCTGAAGCTAAATGAAATACATCAAAACTAAAAGACTGATACTAAGAGATTGGCAGGAAAGTGATTTGAAGCCTTTTATCAAGATGAATTTAGATCCTGATGTGCGGCGTTATTTTCCTAATCTGCAAACGCCAGAGGAATCTGTCAATTATGCCAAAGCGAGCCAAAAGTCAATTTTGGATAGAGGCTTTGGTCTTTTTGCAGTGGAAAGAAAAGATACTGGAGAATTCATTGGTTTTACAGGTATCCGTGTACTAGAGGCTGATGGTAGTTTGGACTTTGAATTTTTACCTTGTATTGAGATTGGTTGGCGCCTAGCAAAAAAACATTGGAATCAAGGTTTTGCAACAGAGGCAGCACGAGGTGTAATGAAGTTTGTAGAGAGGCAGACGGATATTAAAGAAGTCTACGCTTTTACTGCAAAGAAAAATATTCCATCCATTAACATTATGGAGAAACTTGGTATGGAGGTTGTTACGGAGTTTGAACATCCAAGCATTATGGATGGCCATTCCTTAAAACCACATATTTTATATAAAGTAAGCACAAAAAAAGGGCGAAGACTCAAGATGTAAATTCATCTTGGACTTCGCTCTATTATTTTAAATCCTTATAATTTCTAATCGCAACAGGGGTATAATTTTTAAATCCTTCAACTATATCTGTTAAGTTATCACTGACAAATAACATGTCTAAATATCTTTCCTCGAGGAAACCTTGATTTATAGCGTTGTATATGACTTCCTTTAAAGGATCGAAATAACCATCAATATTTAAAATGCCAATCGGCTTTTCATGTAGTCCAAGTTGTCCCCAAGTGAATACCTCGAAGAATTCTTCAAGAGTACCTGCGCCACCAGGCATCATAATAATAGCATCACCTAAAGACTCTAATTCTAGCTTTCTTTCGTGCATGTTTTGTACCACACGCATATCAGAAACACCAGTATGCGCAATTTCACGGTCAATTAAAAACTGAGGCATCACACCGATGACGTCACCACCAACACTTAAAGCACCATTAGCAACAGCGCCCATGAGCCCAGTCGCGCCACCACCGTAGATAATTGTCATATCATTTTTTGCTGCATCTTCACCGAGTTTATAGGCTGCCGCTTCAAATTTTGGATTATCACCAGATCTTGCGCCGCAAAATACAGTAATCTTGTTAATGTCCATATGCATAACTCCTAGTTGTTTACCTTATTTATTGAACATGAGCGATTCGTAATTTTTGATGGATTGGTCTTTAACATAAGGCGTACCATCTGTTATTTTTCTTTGTCTCTTGTTCGAATGCTCAAAATTCATACGACGGTGTTTGTTAAATAGACTATTATCCTGTTTTAATTCTTCTTTTTCTGCTTTCTTTTCACTAATATATTTATCTCTAGCAGCACTACGTGGGTCTAAAATGTTTTTATGTTTTTGACGTAGTGGAATATCATTTTCATTATCTTCATTGTTCTTTCTAGTAAACTCTGTATTTAATACTTTCTCTTCATTTAATTCTTGGATGTTTGTCATGTCGTCACTCGTTTCTATAGTTTGTAATTCATTCATTTTGTAAGGGACAATATCATTTCTTTGGTTTTCATCCTCTATGTCTTCGAACATATAAGACTCACCATAATCCGGTTCTTGATTATCAGGGTGAGTTAACTTTTCTGCATTTACTTCAGGTGACTGTGAGTTATCTACAGTGACATCTTCAGACACAGTCATACCGTCAACCTTTTCGTCGTCGGTTTTATCCTGTTGAGATTGAAAAATCTTAGGTACGAAAGACGACTGATCATTACTCTTTTGAGACAATCTTTTCTCTCTGTGATTAGCTTTTTCTTTCTCGAATTTTTTCTCTAAAGATTCTTCTTTAGCCTGACTCTTCATATAGCCTTTTTGTTCCTTGTTATAGCTTCTTGAATCAAGTCTGTCAGACACCTTTTCTGAAATATTGCTCGCAGTATCCTTAGTCGTATGATAAACATTTGTAGCTGTTTCTTTACTAGAATCTTTCACTCTAGTATAAACTGAGTTTGATACTGCACCTAATTTCTTCATATCAGGATGTTCTTTAATTTTTTTACGTTCATTAATTAGTGGGACTACAACTAAAGGAATGATTGTAGCCAAAGCTTTAATATTTTTATTCACTGGATTGACCTCCATCTTAATAGCTGTTTCAAGATTAATTATACATTACCCATCTAAAGAATGAATTAAACGAACTCATAGGTTTAAATTAAGATTAATAAAGGTATGAATATAAAGAATAGATGAGGAGGATTCAGCATGTCAAATATTAATGAAACAATGAAACTAAAAGATATTTGTTTTAAAGTGCCTGCAGCAGGAACTATATTTAGAGAACTTAATATTGACTTTGTCACCGAAGGAGATCGCACTTTAAAAGAAGCACATGAAGAAGGACAGTTTGACTTAGAAAATATTCTTTATGAATTAAACAACTTAAAAAAACAACCTAAAGAAGGTATAGACGTATCATTTATGGATCAAGTGAGCATCATTAAATATATCGAGCGTAAATATTACGATGACCTACTTGATGAATTTCCAGTCTTAAATGACTATGTTGAAAAACTAGGAAAGAAATATAAGAAAAATCATCCTGAGTATGAAAAAGTCAGTGAACTATTCTATAATATTTACCGAGAAATGATTGTGCATATCGAACTTGAGAGATCAGACGTTTATCCACTGCTTAAAACCTACTATGAAGATGACAGTAAAGTAGCATTTGAGGCGCTGAAGCCACATATCACAAGACTAATCGATGCACATAAGAATATCGTCAATTGGTTCGAGCAGATTAATAAGCTGACGAATGGTTACACACCAATAGACGCCAATGAACCGCTCAATGTCTTTGTCTTAAGAAAGCTTGAAGAAAACGAAGAAAATATTATGATGTTATTACACTTAGAAAACAATCTTCTATTTACTCCATTTAGATAGAATCATGTTCGCCCGTCGGTTGGATACTTTCCAGCTGGCGGGTTTTTAATCTATTAAAACGAAGCTGATGAATGGATCTAGCTCCGCTTCGAAATAAAAACGAAGCGCACCTACCGACCGAGCTCGGCTTTGAACACACAAAAAGACACGTGACTTAAATACACTAAGTCACGTGCCCTATATATACATACTAATCTTTAAAATCACCGTCATGGATCTTCGGTAACCTAACGGAGAAGGTTGAACCGACGCCTTCTTCACTATTAACGTAGATTTCACCTTCATGGGACTCGACCAAGTGCTTAACGATAGCAAGTCCTAAACCTGTACCGCCTGAGTTTCTGGTACGTGCCTTATCGACTCGGTAGAATCTTTCGAAGAGTCGGTCAAGGCTTTCTGGAGGAATACCCATACCAGTATCTCTGATATTAATCATTATATCTGTCGTTCGTTCTTCAAGATCGATGTAGATATGACCTTCATCCGAAGTATAGGTTACTGCATTTGCAACGAGATTCAAGATAATTTGACTCAATCTATCTTTGTCAGCTTCAATTTCCACACTTTGTGCTTCATCTGGTAGATGAATGGAAATATGCTTATCCTTAGCAAGTTTTAACACAGTTTTACCTGTCTCCCTGATAATCTTATTGACGTCGACTGTTTCAATCTGCAGTGGCATTGCTTGCTTTTCAATCTTAGAAAGATTCAACAGATCAGTAATCAAGCGATTTAAGCGTTCACTTTCATCATATATAATCTTTAAGAATTGTTGGGCAGTATCGGGATCAGGAACGTCACCACTAATCAATGTTTCGGCAAAGCCTTTAACAGAAGTTATCGGTGTTTTTAGCTCATGGGAAACGTTAGCAACGAAGTCACTGCGCATTTTTTCGAGTTTTCGAATTGCTGTAATATCATGGAGAACAACAATGGCCCCACGTTGTAGCCAACCTTGTGTGTAATAAGGTGCAATGTGCACATCTAGTATGCTCTCTTCAGGGAAATAGATGTGTGCTTCATCATGCTGTTTAACATTATCATCAATCGTTGTTTCGACTAAGTTATCGACGCCTAAAGGTCCAAGTACAAATTTATAATCTCGTCCCTTGATTTTAGAACTATGTTTCGATAAAAACCGTTCTGTCGCTTGGTTGGTCAATTCAACGATGCCTTTGTCATTAATTAAAATAACACCGGATACTAAGTTCGATAGTATACTATTTAATTGCTTTTCACTCTCTTCGATTTCGTTCACATGAGACTGTAAACTCTGTGCCAGAATATTGATGGATTCATTAAGATCACCAATCTCACCCTTATATTTTGAGTGAATGCGAGCGCTGTAGTCTTGGTTTTTTAGTCTTTTTGTCACGTTGATGACATCATTGATTGGATTGGTAATATTATAGGAAAGTAAGGCTGCTGAAATTATAGAAATTAATAGTATAACGACTAATACAGCACCAAGCGTTTTCCAAATTGTACCAATCGCATTATCAATTGAAGTCGTGAATATAGAAGTTCTCACAGCCCCAATTAACTCGTCACCAGAATATACAGGGATGGCAACATACATCATTTGAGCTTCTCTAGTATCGCTGAGACGAGTCGATGTACCTAGCTCTTGATTATCAACGAGAACTGCTTTAATTTCTGGTCGGTTCAAGTGATTATCCATATCCTCGATTCGGGACTCTGAATCCGCCAGGACCTCTCCATCAAGATCAATAACGGTATATCTTAGCTCAATTTCTTCATTTAATTGATTCATCCATAAATCCAATTGTTCTGTATCTTTGTCTAAACCACCGAGCTCAATAACTTCAGAGACCATTTGAGCGTTTTCAATCAAATGGTCTTCTGTCATGTCTGTATATGTATTTTTTATAATCGAGCTGATAAAAAACCACAGTACTAATATGAAGGCAATAGATAAGATGAAATAAGAACCTGTGATTTTTAGCCACAGCCGTTGCATTTAGTCTTGTCCGTCCATCTTGTAACCAAAGCCGCGAATCGTTCTAATATACGTTGGTTGTTTAGTATCGGCTTCGATTTTTTCTCTTAAATGGCTGATATGTACATCGACGATACGGGTATCACCGTCATAGTGGAAATCCCAAACACCATTTAATAACTGATCTCGACTCAATACTTTACCTCGGTGGTTTGCCAAGTAGAGTAAGAGTTCAAACTCTTTAGGTGTCAATACAAGTTGTTCACCTTTAAAGAGCACCATATACTTCTCTGGGTGGATTTCAATCTCACCAATCTTAATGACTTCCTCTTTGACTTCTGCTGTGATGACACTTGTACGTCGTAAAATTGCTTTTACTCGTGCGACAACTTCTCTTGGACTAAATGGTTTAGTCATATAATCATCTGCACCAAGTTCTAAGCCGAGGATCTTATCGAACTCATCATCTTTAGCAGTAAGCATCAGTATCGGTGTATTGATTTTTTCTTGTCTGAGGGTCTTACAGACGTCCATTCCATCCATGCCGGGCAGCATTAAGTCCAGGACAATCATGGTTAAATCTTCAGTCGTCGCAATCTCTAATGCATCATTACCATTTTCAGCGGTCAGTACTTCAAAACCACTTTGCTCTAAGTTGAATTTCAATAGGGTGAGAATTGAAGGTTCATCATCGACAACAAGCAACTTCTTCATTTTGTGGCCCTCCGTCTAATAATTAATATTTTAACAACTATATTTTAGCATAATTCATATATTTAATCGGTATTTTTACATGTTCTTAACAATAGGGTGGATTCCTAATGGTTAAAAATCAATAAAATGATTTCGCCATATCGATATGATAAAATTAATTGTAAAGTATTTACTTTAAATTAATGAAATTAATGAGTGAAAATAAATGGACAATAGATATTCTAGACAGTTGTTATATCGCAATATTGGGGAGAGTGGCCAAGACCTCATCTCAGCAAAAACTGCTGTGATCGTTGGTTTAGGAGCCCTCGGGTCTTTATCATCTGAAATGCTTGTTCGCGGCGGCATAGGGAAGCTGATTTTAATTGACCGAGACTATGTGGAAATGAGTAATCTACAGCGTCAAACACTCTATACTGAAGCGGATGCTAAAGAGAAAATTCCAAAGGCAATCGCAGCAAAACTAAAGCTCGAACACATTAATAGTGATGTCACCATAGAAACGCATGTAGCCCACTGTGACGCAGCTTTACTGGATAGTTTAGCAAGTGAGGCTGACATTATTTTAGACGGAACAGACAACTTTGATACGCGGTTAATGATGAATGACGTCGCTTTTAAAAAAGGTATACCTTGGGTATATGCAGCATGTATAGAAGCTTCGTACTCGAGTGCAGCTTTCATTCCAGGTGAGACGCCGTGCTTTAGATGTTTGACACCAGTTTTACCGTCGACAACTCTAACTTGTGATACGGCTGGAATTATCGCACCAGCTGTTCATATGGCAGTCAGTCTTCAAGTAACAACAGCACTTAAGATTTTAACAGAGCAGTACACTAAGCCCTTTCATCTCCATATCGGTAATGTGTGGGACAGTGATTATATGAAGGCTGATATCAGTAACATGACTGAAACGACGTGTCCGACATGTCAGTTAAAAACCTTTCCTGAATTTAATAAAGAAACACATCACGCCTTGAAGTTTTGTGGTAGAGATATGATTCAAGTGATCGACCAACGTTTAACGGAAGATCTTGTTAAACAGACCTTGAATCAAGCGAATATTAACTACAAAGAAACGCCATATTTTATTGAATTTACTTATTCAGACTCACGGATTGTCAGTTTTTCAAACGGCAGATTACTCATGCATAATGTTTTGAATTTAAATAAGGCGAGAACTATCGTCAATCAATTATTTGGTTAGGGGAGATTTCTTTTGAGTATAGTAGAAAGAATTGATAGAGACATCAAAGTAGCAGTTCTGACTGTTAGTGATACTAGGGATAAGTCGACAGATAAGGGTGGGAAACTCATTATCGAATACTTAACTGAGCTGAATGCGATTGTCGATGAAGAAAATTATGAGATAGTAAAAGATGAAGCGAATGATATTCAAGATGCAGTAACCAATCACTTAAACACAGGTGTCGATGTGGTGATTACCACTGGTGGAACTGGCATTGCTACAAGAGACGTTACCATCGAGGCAGTCAGACCCTTGTTCGATAAGGAAATCGAAGGCTTTGGAGAATTGTTTAGAATGTTATCTTACACCGAAGACATTGGCTCAAGAAGCCTGTTATCTAGAGCTGCTGCAGGCACGCATGGTAATCAATTAATCATTTCTCTACCTGGGTCGAGCGGTGCAGTCAAGCTCGCCATGGAGAAATTGATTATACCGGAACTCAATCACTTAGTTTTTGAAGTGACTAAAGACAATTAAAAAATGCAGAACCCATGTGAGTTCTGCATAGATTACAGTTAGGCTTTATAATCACCAGACTTACCGCCAGATTTTTCTAGCAGTTTCGTTTCTTTGATGATCATGCCTTTATCGATTGCTTTACACATATCGTATACAGTGAGTGCAGCGGCACTTGAAGCAGTGAGTGCTTCCATCTCAACACCCGTTTTACCGGTCGTTTTAACAGTAGCTTGAATGATTAGCGTAAAGGGTGTTTTATCGTCCCAGGTAAATGAAATATCGATGCCATTTAGAGAAAGCGGATGGCACATCGGGATGATTTGATGTGTATTTTTCGCAGCCATGATGCCAGCGACCTGGGCAACACCGAGTACATCACCTTTTTTTACAGTGCCCTCTGTGATCGCAGTGTAAATCGATTCAGGCACAGCCATCAGTGTTTGTGCCAGAGCGACACGTTTCGTTTCTGATTTATTTGAGATGTCGACCATTTGGGCACGGCCTTCATCATTAAAATGAGTAAATTCGGACATGAGAGTACCTCCTGTTTATTTGTCGTTTTAGGTTGATTATCACAAAGTCGAAAAAACAACGAGTGCCATCCAAAGGATAAACAGTTGCAACGACCACAACCAACTAACAATCATCATAAATTATAACAAAATATAAGATAAACACTAAATATCATAATTATGGAGTGGATATAATGACTTTAAATCGAACACCAATACATGTGAATGATGCAGTTGAAAAAGTAATGGAAAACGTGGTGCCTTCAAGTAAAGAAACGATTGCATATGATCAGGCGAATGGAAGAGTATTGGCTGAGGATTTAACGGCAACTTCAGATGTGCCCTTGTTTAATAAGTCAGCAATGGACGGTTTTGCAGTGCACAGTAGCCATACTAAAGGTGCATCGGGTGATAATCGAATTGCCTTTAAGGTTGTCGAAGAAGTACCTGCAGGATCGACAAGTGATTATGAATTAAAAGAAAATGAAGCTTTTCGCATTATGACTGGCGCCGAAATTCCGAAATCGGCAGATACGGTTGTCATGTTTGAGCAAACTAAGGAGACTGAGGATGGTTTTACCATCCGTCGTGAATTTAAGCCAGATGAAAACATTGCACTTCAAGGTGAAGAATGTAAGGTTGGCGATGTGATTGTAGAAAAAGGAACCACTATAAATCCAGGTGCTATCGCAACATTTGCAACTTTTGGCTACACTGAAGTTGAAGTTTACAAACAGCCGGTTGTGGGTGTGTTATCGACGGGGACAGAGTTATTAGATGTCGGTGATGAACTTGAACGCGGTAAGATTAGAAACTCTAATACGCCAATGATCTTAGCACAGTTAGATCGAATGGGTATTAAAGGTAAGCATTATAAATTACAGACGGATGAGTTTGATGTCTTGTACGAGCGAATTGAAAATATGTTAAATGAAGTGGATGCAGTCATTACGACAGGCGGTGTGTCTGTTGGGGATTATGACTTACTACCTAAAATTTACGAAAAACTCGGCGCAGAGGTGCTCTTTAATAAGGTTGCGATGAGACCAGGTAGTGTGACCACAGTAAGCGTTCTGGATGGTAAATTCCTCTTCGGTTTAAGCGGGAATCCATCCGCTTGTTATTCTGGTTTTGAACTCTTTGTTCGACCGAGCTTAAATTTAACTCAAGGTGCATCTAAGCCATTCGCACCCATAGTGGATGCAATCTTAGATGAAGATTTCACTAAGGCAAATCCATTTTCACGCTTCATAAGAGCGGAACTGTTCTTTGAGGAAGGGAAGATTAAAGCGAGACCTTCAGGCTTTAACAAATCAAATGCAGTCACTTCAATTGCGAGAAGTAATGGTGTGATTGTCTTACCAGGTGGTAGTCGTGGATTTACGACAGGTGACGCGGTGAAGGTCATGCTGACAGATGTTACAACAGGTACAGATAGCTTTGGTGTAGAATAACATGAAAATCTTACAGGTTGTCGGCTATAAAAATACTGGTAAAACAACACTGATTACGGATCTAGTACACCTTATTAAAGCCAATGATAAAACTGTTGCTGTCATTAAGAATCATCATTTAGAAGAAAAAGTCGATGATTCTACTGATACAGGTAAATTTTTTGAAGCGGGCTCTGACTATACAGTCTTAACGACTCCGGGTCATGTCATGCTTTTAGAAAACCGACAGGTGACCCTAACAAGGCTCTTAGAAAGATTTCAAAATGAAGCCGTCGACTTTGTTCTAGTCGAGGGGTTTAAACAGGAAAACTATTCAAAAATATTACTGACATTCTCCTTCGATGACGGTGAGACGGATATTAATCAAATCGGTCTTAAGAACGTATTAAACTATTTTGATATGCGTTATGATAATAAAAGAGCGCTAGAATGGTTTAAGGAATGGGGCAATCTATAAATGAAAATGTTTGAAGTCGTCAATGACGAACTGGATATAAATAAGTATCACCAAATGACTGTCAATGAACATCAAGGTGCAGTCTGTACCTTTACGGGTCATGTTAGAGAATGGACTAAAGGTACACGAACCGTGCACTTAGAATATGAAGCATATATACCAATGGCTGAAAAAATGCTCGCACAAATCGGCGATGAAATTGAAGCACGTTGGCCAGGTGTCATTACAGCCATTGGACATCGCATCGGTAAGCTCGAGATATCAGATATTGCCGTCGTTATCGTGACAAGTTCACCGCACCGAACAGATAGTTATCGTGCGAATGAATACGCTGTGGAGAGACTTAAAGAAATCGTCCCAATATGGAAAAAAGAAATATGGGAAGACGGGGAACAGTGGATAGGCGATTCCCGAAAATGTCACCCGAGTGTGGAGGAGAAATAAATGGAAGTTAAGGTATTTGCAAGTATTAAAGAAAAAATTGGTAGTGACACAATCGACTTATTTGTCGGTGATAGCATTACTGCAGGTGAGCTAAAAAGTCATATCTTTGTTGACTATCCAGAGCTCGATGGTGAAGTGTTTCAAGTTGCTAAGAACGAAGCTTTCGTGAAGGATGATGAAGTGCTAACTTCAGAAGATACAATCGCATTAATTCCACCAGTAAGTGGAGGGTGATTACATGATTGGTGTCGTCTTAGCTGGGGGTAAATCCACTCGCTTCGGTGAAGATAAATCACTCTATGAGTTAAATGGCAAACCAATGTATGAACATGTCATTGAAAAGATGAAAAATGTTCAAGCAATTGACGAGATTGTTATTAACACAAATGATAAACTAGAGAATAGATTTAAAGATTATAAGGTGATTGTTGATGACCCAGACTACAAGGATATGGGTCCACTCAGTGGACTATATAGAGTGGCGAAAGCCTATCCTAATGAAGCACTTTTGATTATTTCATGTGATACACCGTATGTTGATGTGAGATGGTTGAATATTCTTGTAGAAGAAGCATTAAAGACAGGTCAAACGACAATAACAGCTGACGATGATCGGCAACATCCGCTCATTGGTGTTTACCAAGATGAAGGTCTGGTAGACATGCTTAAGCGACAGCTGGAAACAGAGAGATTAAGCTTGAGAGCGTTTTTTGAGAACATCGATGTGAATGTTATAAATATCGATGACTATAATCTCGATAATACGACGCTTGTTAATATCAATCGTAAGACTGATATTAAATAAGGAGGAGTTACATGGCGCAAACTGTTACAGATAAATTTGGCCGCCCAATTCGTGACTTACGTATTTCGGTGACGGACAAATGTAACTTCAGATGCCGTTATTGTATGCCGAAAGAAATCTTCGGTGACGATTTTGAATTCATGAAGCGTGAGCAATTGCTATCGTTTGATGAGATTGAGAGGCTCGCTCGCATCTATGCAGGTTTAGGTGTGAAGAAGCTCCGCTTAACAGGAGGAGAACCACTTTTAAGAAAGGATCTCTACCAGTTAATCGAACGTCTTAACGCAATTGATGGCATTGAAGATATTGGTTTAACAACCAACGGCTTATTGCTTAAAAAGCATGGTAAAAACTTATATGATGCTGGCTTACGCCGTATCAACATCAGCTTAGATGCGATGGATGATGAATTGTTCGGTAAAATCAATGACCGTGGTATTGGTACATCAAGAATTTTAGAGCAAATTGAGTATGCAGTTGAGCTCGGTTTCCAAATGAAGATCAATATGGTGGTCCAAAAAGGTCTAAATGAACAAGAAATTTTACCAATGGCACGTTATTTCAAAAACCTACCTGTTACCCTGCGTTTTATCGAGTTTATGGACGTTGGTAACGACAATGGTTGGAATTTTGATAAGGTTGTCAGCAAGAAAGAGATACTCGATACGCTTGAAACAGAATTTGACTTAGAACCGTTGGAACCGTCATATTACGGAGAGGTTGCTAAGGTGTACAAACACACGGATACAGAAGATTCATATCTCGGTTTCATTACGTCTGTTTCTGAGAGTTTCTGTTCAACTTGTACACGTGCGAGACTGTCGTCAGATGGTAAATTCTACGGCTGCTTATTTGCAGTAGATGGTTTTGATATTAAGAATCTGATGCGGGATGGCATCAGCGACGAAGAGTTAACGGATGTGCTTATGGGCGTTTGGAACAAACGTGATGACCGTTACTCTGAAATCAGAACTGAAATCACAGAAGAAAACCGCCAGAAACGTAAGAAGATTAATATGTCATATATTGGTGGATAATTATAAAAAACGTGAAGGGGATACTTCACGTTTTTTTGTTTACAGGAGAGATTATGAAGATAAATCTAGATAAAAAATATGTCTTATTATACGTTGTAATTGCCACAGTTAGTGTGTGTTTTTATATCGCTTTTGGACATTACCTGTCACTAATCCTTGAAGCAATTGTTATGGGTGAGACAATCAATTTTACTCAGAGTTTGATATATATTGCAGTATTTTTCATTCTCTTTATTATCACCGACAAGTTATATAAGTTGTATACGACTATGAAAGGTAATCAGCGTATTGAATCCATTGCGAATTCGCTCATTTCAAAAATTGATGTCAAATCAAGACGAGACTCAGAGACGATGATCAACTCCATAATGGTGCATTTAGAGAGTTATCGTTCTTATGAAACAGTCTTTGTTCCAACCATATTAAAGACGACTGTTAAAGTTGTTTTAATTATTGGTGCTTTATTTTTCATCGATGCATATGCAGCTTTGATACTCTTATTTACTGCACCGTTTATCCCCCTCTATTATGTCTTAGTTGGACTTCAGACTAGAGATGAATCGATGAGACAGGCGACACGCTTTGATAACATCGGTACACTATTCTTAAATTTAATCAGAGGTAAGGATACTGTTAAAAATACGCAGTCAGAACAAAGTGTTACAAAGCGTCTGGAGTCAGATAATGAGGGATTCGTCAAAGAAACAATGCATATATTAAAGTATGCCTTTCAGTCGACGATGATGCTCGAGTTCATTACCATCCTCGGTATTGGTCTCGTCGCACTTGAAGTTGCACTTCGAATTATTATCTTCCAAAGTATTGATTTTTACACAGCGTTCTTCGTCTTACTTCTTGCCCCAGAATTCTACAATGCCTTAAAGGTGTTAGGTACAGAATTTCATAATGGAAAACTTGCCATGGGCAGTTATGACCGTGTCTTAAGTGTGTTAAATCAAGAGAATATCAATACGCATTATCGTCAAACGACAGCGAGTTATGCAGTACTGGCAGAACAAGTTCAATTAAACCATGGAGATAAAACAGTCCTAGACCCAATAGATTTCGCTTTTAATAAGACGGGACTCACTGCCATTACTGGTGAATCTGGGGCAGGGAAGTCGACCTTACTTCGGTCAATTTTAGGTCTACATGAACCGAGTCAAGGTAAACTATCAGTTTACACAGAAGACATTGGTTATGTGTCCGATCAAGTATATTTTTCTGATACGACAATCTATGACTATATAGCTAAGGGACAAGCAAGTGAAGAAAAAGTGTTAGAAATTCTAGAGAAACTGAGACTAAGTGACAGTATTGATAACTTAGAATCAGGTATTCATACACCGATAGTGAATCATAATATTCCATTGTCCGGAGGGGAAATTGTTCGTTTGAAAATGGCAAGAGTGCTCATCGATCCTCCTGCTATTATCGTTATGGATGAGCCGACGGAATTTTTAGATGCAACGACGGAGCAGCTTGTTATGGATCACTTGAATCAACTCAAAAAACAACATGCCATCATCGCAGTAATACACCGCCGTCAGCTTTTAAAAATTGCAGATGAACATTATGTTATGGGTGAAAGAAGTTTGAAGCGAGGTGAGAGATGATGATGTTTTTAAAAGGTGAAAAGATCCATGTTTTTTACAGTATTGTCTTAGGTGTTATCGGTGGCTTGGTCGGTACAGCGATCTTTGGTCTGAGTGGTTACATGATTGCATTGTCATTTTTTGAGCCACCGTTCTTTTTAATTATCTTAATTATTGCAGTGATTAAAATGTTTGGTCTGACAAAAGGAACGACCAAGTACCTAGAACGCTTACTCAGTCACGATGGGACTTTTAAGATGATTGGTCGTTTAAGAGCGGCATATTTTAAGCGTTCTGTAGAAAGCAATCAGGACACTCACAGTGTGCGCTATATTCAAAAATTAACGACTTACTTCAACGATATAGAAGATTACTATGTCAGAATCATCTATCCGTACATTGTTGCGGTATTTATTGCTTTGATCCTAACGGTCCTGTCGCTGATTGTGGACCCAATACTTCTTATGATAATCTTAGGTGTTTCTTTCTTGCTCTTAGTCATCATGCCGCTGATTATCAGCAGGATTTCAAGAGAATCAAATGATCGCCGATTAGATAGTGAAGACCGTTTGTTTAGTAGACTCTATCATTATATTTTTGATTATGTGAACTTATATACTGTAAATGAAACTGAACAAACCAAAGATAATCTAAGAGCCACATATAAGGAAATCACAGCTAATGAGAACAAGGAAAGTCAAGTTGATGTGGTTATTGAAGTGATGAGTTTACTCATTCAATTAGCTGCAATTATAGGCGTTATTCTGTTATTTAAAGATGAATCGCCATTATTAGTACCGATGATTATTCTCTTACTTATGTCGTTCTTTGAACTGATTATACCTGTCATTAAACCTGCTTCTAAATATGGGGCTGTTAAAGATAGAATCAATGCTGTGACGACAGAACAAGTAGATATTGAAAGAGAAAGGTCAGATGATCTAAGTCTAAGCCAGCTGACCTTCAGATATCCCGAGACAAAGCGAGATGTCGTAAAGGATATTTCACTTGAAATTAATGAGGGAGAGCAACATGTCATTATTGGTTCAAGTGGTTCGGGGAAAACGACCTTACTCAATCAGCTAATTAAGAAATCTTCGGCGGGCGTGATGCCTCAACACCTCGATTTTTATAACGCCACAGTGGAAGAAAACCTAACAATGTTTGGGGCCTTAGATAAGATTAATGCCATCGAACAACTAAGGGAATATGAACTGAACCATTTTGCACTTAATGAATATATTACTTCAAATGAATATCTATCATTGGGTGAGAAGAAACGGATGCATTTGATTCGGCTGATACTAGAAGACAAAAGTACTTGGATTTTAGATGAACCGACGGCGAGTTTAAACACACGACTTAGAGATAAGGTTTGGAAAACGATATTTAATAAAGAAACTTTAATTGTCGCAACGCATGATTTGAGTCATTTGGAATCATTTGATTTTGTTCATTATCTAGAAAATGGAAAGATTATTGAATCAGGTTCGGTGGATACGGTCCTAAGTCATTCTGGTCCAACTAGAGAAGCTTATGATAGATATAAAGATTCTCTATAAATAGCATAGATATATTTCTGTGAAAGCCGATTTTTAATGTGATATAATATGATTAATTTAACTAATTTGGTGGAGGTGACGGTTCTTGGGAAGGTGTATATGAAAAGAATTGCAAAAAATAATATGTTGACAGCTGAATTTGAATTTCATAAACTTACGACCCTAACGGTCACAAATTATCGGAGGTGAACCCCAAACTAGGGGAACTGATTGGATATATCCACAATAGGAAATTTACTTTTATTTATTATATTAATTTTACTTACAATGCTATTTGTAGGTTCAGAATTCGCATTTGTTAAAGCCCGATTATCGAGAATACATGCACTAGTTGAACAAGGAAATAAGAGGGCAATGCGTGTCGAGAAAATGATCAACAATCTTGACTATTACTTATCTGCCTGTCAGTTAGGTATTACAGTGACAGCCCTTGGTCTAGGTTGGATTGGTGAATCGACTTTTGAAGTTATTTTACATCCACTATTCCATTTAATTGGCATTCCTGATTCAATTTCAACAGTCGCTACAGTGGCTGCTGCCTTCATCATCGTGACATTTATTCACGTGGTAGTGGGAGAGTTAGCACCAAAGACTGTTGCAATCCAGTACGCTGAGAAGATGGCCTTATCACTAAGTGGCCCACTATACTTCTTTGGTGTCGTTCTAAAACCATTTATTTGGACGATGAACGGTGCAGCCAGAGGCATAGTACGTATTGTCGGTATTAAAGAAATGCCAACAGAACAAGCACACTCTGAAGAGGAACTTAAAGTTATTATGACGGAAAGTTATCAGAGTGGTGAAATTAACCAGACAGAGCTTGCTTATATGCAAAATATTTTCTCTTTTGATGAGCGAACTGCTAAAGATGTCATGGTACCACGTACTCAAATGATTACTTTAGAAGAACCTGTTACTGTGGATCAAGTCATTGAAACAATTAAAGAACACAACTTTACAAGATATCCCGTTACTGAAAGTAATGGAGATAAAGATAACATCATTGGATTCATTAATGTTAGAGAATACTTAACGAACCATGTGTCAGATGAAAATGTATCTTCTGAGGACTACATTCATGAACTACCTGTCATTACTGAATCATCACGTATTTCTGATGCCTTAGTTAAGATGCAAAGAGAAAGTGTCCATATTGCCTTAGTCATCGACGAGTATGGTGGTACTGCTGGTATGATTACAATGGAAGATATCTTAGAAGAAATCGTCGGAGAAATCAGAGACGAATTCGATGAAGATGAGGAACTTGATATTGTTAAAGTAGACGATAATATCTATCATATTAGTGGACGCGTCTTGCTTGATGATTTAGAAGATGACTTCAATATTGTCTTTGATGAAAGTGAAGATATCGATACCATCGGTGGTTGGCTACAAAGTAAAGACACTGACATCACAGAAGATGATTATATCGATACTGAGTTTGACCGCTGGCAAGTGCTTGAAGTGGAGAACCATTCCATTAAACAAGTGGCTTACTTAAAAGATTACAATAAGACATCTTCAGAAATTGATGAAGAAAATGAAGGAAATGAAGAGAATAACTAAGCAATAGACCGGAACCATTGGTTCCGGTCTATTTATGTTAAAATGAAGATAATTTATAAAGGTGGTGCAGGTATGGATATTGTCGGTTTAGTAGCAGTCATACTTACGTTAACAATACCGATTTACGCAATCTATAGGGGCTATAATCAGAGTGATGAAAAGTTAGAAATAAAGAAGATGAAAGAACAAAGAAAGCTTGAAGAAATTAAACAGGAAAATTACTTGCTTGAAAATGAATCTATGCGTATTGAATTAGATAGAATTAAAAAAGAAAATGCTAGAAAACAAGAAGCGCTTGAAAATAAAGAAAATAAGCGTTGGTTAATTGAAGAGACGAAGGAAGAAATTGAACGATAGACGGAGGGTTAAGATGGGATTTTTTGAATTTATATTTTTTACTGCTCTAGTGCTTACCATTGGTGGTGTAAGTATCCCATTGTATGCAATGAGAAGAGGGTATAATCAGAGTGATGTAAAGCTTAGAATTAAAGAGATGGAAGAGAGAAGAAAGCTAGAAGAAATCAAACAAGAGAATTATGTTTTAGAGAATAAATCGATGGAACTAGAGCTTGAAAAATTAAAAAAAGAGCGTAAAGAAAGAGAAACAAAAGCACTTGAAGATAAGAACAAGCGTTGGTTAATTGAAGAAACTAGGGGTGAAGAAAAACATGAAAACACTAATTAAAGATGGCATGATCGTCACATCTGAGCATGAGTTTAAAGGAGATATCTTAATCGAAGGTACAAAAATTGAGGCAATTGGCAGAGATTTAAGAGTTGAAGCGGATGAAGTCATAAATGCTGAAGGGATGTACATCTTACCTGGTGGAGTTGATCAGCATGCCCATTTTTCTTTTGAATTTATGGGAGAAAGAACAAAAGGATTTGAGACGACGAATTCAGCGATTATAGGTGGGACAACAACTGTTATAGAATTTGTAAACCAAGAACAAGGTAAGGGGCTTGTTGAAACAGTCGAAGACTATAACAAAGAATGGGTAGAAGGAATATCAATGGTAGATTATAGCTTCCATCCTGTCATTACAAATCCGACAGAAGAAACATTTAAAGATATTAAAAATCTCCCCGAAGCGGGCTATCCATCTGTAAAACTATTCATGGCTTATAAGGGACAGTTTTTCCATTCAGATGATGAAGCGGTGACTAATGCCTTACTTGAGGCAAAAGATGCTGGTGTCACTGTAATGGTCCATGCAGAAAATGCAGACTTGATTGAACTGATGCAGAAAAAAGCCATAGCTGAAGGAAACACAAATCCGTATTATCATGCCTTAACAAGACCACCGATAGTCGAAACAGAAGCGACAGAACGTGCCATTAACTTAGCGAGATTTGCAGAAGCACCCATCTACATTGTCCATGTAACAACAAAAGGTGCAGTAGACGCCATTAAAAAAGCCAAAGAAGAAGGCCTACCAGTATTCGGTGAAACCTGTACACAGTATTTACTTCTCGATAAAGAATACCTTGCTAAAGATAACTTCGAAGGGGCAAACTTTGTATGCTCACCAGCACTCAGAGATAAAGATGACCAAGAATACCTATGGAAGTCACTTAAAGATGGTTGGCTGAATGCAGTAAGTTCAGACCACTGCAGTTTTACAACAGAACAGAAGAAGATGGGACTCGATGACTTTAGAAAAATCCCGAATGGCTCACCAGGTTTAGAAAATAGACTTCCGATGCTGTGGACTTACGGTGTAGAAACAGGAAAAATCACAAGACCAGAACTCGTTGAGTACTATGCCGCATCACCTGCAAGAAATAATGGCATTGACCATAAAAAAGGTTACCTTGCACCAGGCTATGATGCAGATATTGTGATCTATAACCCTCATGTTAAGAAAAAAGTAAAACTAGAAGATAGTTTAAATGGTGTAGATTTCACTATTTATGAAGGATTTGACCAAGTCGGAGAATGCGATGCAGTCTTTTTACGAGGCACACAAGTCGTTAAAGATGCGAAGTATATTGGTGAACAAGGTCAGGGACACTTTGTAAAAGGAAAACCATTCGGTACAGCATTTAGATAAGGATTAAAATAATACCATTCGTGGTATTATTTTTTTATAGAAAAATGTGGGGTGAAGCACTTGAAGAGGCTATGGTGGTTACAAATTATTGTGTTGATCTTTGTACTCTCAGCATGCAGTAATTCTGAAGAAAATGAAGAAGCAAGTAATGATAGTGCAGAAGAAACACAGACAGAAGAAAGTACAGAATCAACAGACGATGAGACAGAAGATAATGAATCAACTGAAGAAGAAAGTGCAACCGACGAACCAACTGAGGAAGATTCAACAACCGAAGAACAAGCGGATGATACAGAAGGTGAAAGCGAAGAAAGTACAGACACTGCCTCCGAAGATCCAAAAGCTGATTTATATTTCGATTTGAATTCAGCTGAGGTACAGGAGAAGTTGTTTAGTACAACTGAAGGTAATGAAGATGGCACTTTCCAACAAGACTTAATCACCAATGGCATGACACAGACCGAAGTAGAAGAGAAATATGGGCCATATGAATTTACATTTCCAACAGGTGGTGGAAGCCCAGCAATCTACGGGAATTTAGGTGTAATGTATAGTGAACGTGCACCTTATGGTACAGGTGAAGATGATAGTTCTAATCCTAGTATCAATCCAGATGAAAACTATGTAGAGTATGTTTGGTACTATGCCCGTGTGACTGGAGGTGAGCTGACTCAGATTCTAGGTGAGCCTGATATTTATGAAGAAGAAGAGTCTATGAATGGTTTACCGTTTTATGTTTACCAAGGTCAGGGTGAAGATGGTCGTTATTATAGTACTGGAGCAAGTACCTATAACTCACCAGATGGGGAAATGGTTGGACTTGTAAAAAGAGAAATCTTTGATGAATTACCAGGTGAAGATAATGCGATGATTGAAGCGGATGAAGAAGAAGCTATATCAGTTATTGAAGAAACCTATCCACCATTACTTGCGGATTACTATAATAATGAAACTGAAAATGTGATGAGGTATTTGACTGGTGATGCCTTAGAGAAAATACAAGCAAATAGAGAAACGGGAGACTTTTCCGATCATCAGAGTATCAGCATGGAAATAACGAATGTAGAACAACTTTCAGATACAGAATATCAAATCACAGCTAACAGAACTTATTCTCATGCAACGTCTAACGGTGAACAAACAGAAGAAGTAACTTATACATTGACTCAAGATGGAAATACTTTTGTAATTACAGATTTTGAATAAGATAAAAGATGCTCCAAAATCAGGAAAGATTTTGGGGTTTTCTTACGTAAAAATTTATAAACTATATTATTTTTATGTGTAAACAAGCATTCAATTGAGTATTTTAAATTCGAATAAATATCACCAACATTCAGCGTGAATATAGTACAATAGGTATAAATTCCAATATTTTATAGTGAGGGTTGTATATGGGATACCAGAGCGAGGCAGCACTTGAAAATCAAGTAATGGAACAGCTTGGAAGACAAGGTTTTGAAAATGTGAAGCTGTATTCCATTGAGGCTATAACAGAAAATTTTAGAAAAATATTGAATGAACGACATATTGATAAATTAAATGGAAAACCATTAACTGATAGTGAATTCGATAGATTAATGACCCAAATTAATGGTAAGAATGTATTTACAAGTGCTCAAATTTTAAGGGATAAGTTTGTCCTTAGAAGAGATGATGAGTCTGAGGTATATTTAGAATTCTTTAACAAGGATTCTTGGAGAGATAACATCTATCAAGTCACTAATCAGGTAGCAGTAAGCGACAAATTTAAAGGCCGTTATGACGTGACGATACTTATAAATGGACTACCTGTCACTCAAATTGAGTTAAAGCGCAGTGGTGTCGCAATTAATGAAGCGTTTAATCAAATCGAACGTTATAGAAGAGATAACTATAAAGGCTTGTTTAAGTACGTTCAATTATTCATTGTGAGTAACAGTCAAAATACAAGGTATTTTGCAAACAGTGATAAGGAAATATTTAAGAGTGCGATGTTCTATTGGTCTGATGAAAAAAATAATAGAATCAATAACCTATCAGAATTTCTTGAAAGCTTTTGTAGACCGTGCCAACTTGCCAATATGATTGGGCGCTATATGATTGTAAATGAAACGGATCATAATTTAATGGTTATGCGTCCTTATCAGGTGTATGCAACTGAAGCATTGATTAATCAAGCACTAGAAACAAATAACAATGGTTATATCTGGCACACTACAGGAAGCGGGAAGACGTTAACGTCTTTCAAAGCTAGTCAATTACTATCTGAACGACCGGAAATTCAGAAGGTTATTTTCCTAGTTGATAGAAAAGATTTAGATGCGCAAACAATGTCTGAGTTTAATAAATTCCAAAAGGATTCTGTAGACTTTACTAAAAACACAGCAAAACTTGAAAGACAATTAGCTGATAAGTCACAACCGATGATAGTGACGACGATTCAAAAACTGAATAATGCGGTGAAGAGAAATAGAAGTGTGATGGATCAGTACAAGACTGATAAAGTCATTTTCATTATCGATGAGTGTCACCGTTCGCAATTCGGTGAAATGCATACTCAAATTGCTAAGCATTTTAATAATGCACAATTCTTTGGTTTTACTGGAACGCCAAGATTTGAAGAGAACAAGAGTTCAGATGGTAGGGCCACTGCTGATATTTTTGGTAAATGTCTACACTATTATCTAATTAAAGATGCCATCAGAGATGGGAATGTACTTGGTTTTTCTGTTGAGTATATTAATACATTCAAAGGTGAAAACCCTATAATTGATGATGAGTATGTCTCTGGAATAGAAGCTAATAAGATATGGTTGGCGGATGAGAGAATTAATCTTGTTACAGATCATATATATGAGATTCATTCCAAAAAGACAGTTAAGAAGGAATACTCGGCAATATTAGCAACTCAGAGTATTGAAATGGCTATGAAGTATTATGATGCTTTTAAAAGAAAAGAAGAAGAAAATACTAGTAAGAACTTAAAAGTAGCTACAATCTTTTCATATGAGGCCAATCAAGACACTAGAGATGGTGAAATTAGAGAATCAGCTAAAGATCAACTTGCTAGAGTCATAAAAGATTACAATTCATTATATGGAACTAATTTCTCATTAGAATCATATGATGGGTACTTCAATGACATTTCTAAGAGAGTTAAAAAAGGTCTTAAAGATGAAAAAATTGATGTGCTAATTGTTGTAGGTATGTTCCTAACTGGTTTTGACAGTAAAAAGTTAAATACCTTATATGTTGATAAGAATCTAAAACATCATGATCTAATACAGGCGTATTCTAGAACTAATAGGGTGGAGAAACTTACAAAGCCATACGGTAATATAGTCAACTTCAGAAACTTGAAAAAAGCGACTGATGACGCAATAAGATTATTCTCAAAAACTGATGATACGAATATTGTTATTCAAAAACCGTATGAAGAATACCTAAAAGAATTTAAGCAAGCACTGCTTGCCCTAAAAGGAATTGCACCCGTTCCAGCATCTGTGGATAGTATTGAAAGAGAAGAAGAAATCAAAAAATTCATTGAAACGTTTAGAAGATTGTCTAGAGCTCTAGTTAAATTAAAAACATTCATAGATTTTGAATTTACAGAAGAAGTGACGGGCCTTAGTCAACAAGAGCATCAAGATTATAAGAGTCAATACGTGGATATGTATGACAAATATATTAGAAAACCAGATCCAGAGAAGGTATCTATACTTGAAGATATTGACTTCGAGATTGAGATTATACGTAATGAAGAAATCAATGTAAGCTATATAGTGAACCTTATTCAAAACATTGATTTAGAGGATAAGGATAACCAGCGACGTGAGATTGCGAGTATTAGAAATATACTTGATAGTGCTGATGATGAACAGTTACGTCTAAAATCTGAGTTGATTAGAGAGTTCCTAACAACAGTTGTCCCAACACTAGAAAAGAATGCGAATGTAGCTGCTGAATATTTAGACTTTGAAGAAGAACAAAAGTTAAAAGAGCTTAAAGAGTTTGCAAAGGCAAATGATTATTCTGAACAACAGCTAAATGAATTGCTGTCAGAATTCCAATTCAGCGGCCAGATTTATCGAAAAGACATAGAAGAAGGCTTGTCTGGATCATTCTTAATAAGACGTAAAAAGGTAGATAAGATTCAAAACTACATTCGAGAAGTTAATGAGAAATATGGAGTGTAAAACAAACTCTCAAGGAAATCTTGAGGGTTTGTTAAACGTATAAATTGGAGGAAATAGTTCAATGATGACAGTGACAGAGAAGCAAAGACAGCAACAGGCAGAGTTACAAAAAAGATTATGGAGTATCGCAAACGATCTTCGTGGAAATATGGATGCGAGTGAATTTCGTAACTACATATTAGGTTTAATATTCTACCGTTTCTTATCTGAAAAAATAGAGGAAGAAGTGGAGAGGTTACTATCCGAAGATAATATTTCGTATAGTGAGGCTTGGGAAGATGAAGAGTTTCAAGAAGCTCTATCTGATGAGCTGATCACACGTATAGGATATGTTATCGAGCCTAAATACTTATACAGTAGTCTAGTGCAGGATATTGAAGCTGGAAAATTTGATATTGAAGATTTATCTAAAGCAATTAGTAAAGTTGAAGAATCAACTTTAGGCACTAAGAGTGAGGATGACTTTATTCACTTATTCTCTGACATGGATCTTTCTTCAAATAGATTAGGTAATAGCGTAGCAAACCGTACTAAATTAATTTCTAAAGTTATGCTTAACTTGGCTGAATTGCCGTTCGTACATAGTGATATGGAAATTGATATGTTGGGTGATGCGTATGAGTATATGATTGGTCAGTTTGCCGCTACTGCTGGTAAAAAAGCTGGTGAATTCTATACACCTCAACAGGTCTCTAAACTTCTTGCTGAGATAGTTACAACAAATCGTGAAAATATTAGAAGTGTGTATGACCCGACTTGTGGTTCCGGCTCTTTACTTTTAAGAGTGGGTCGTTTAGCGAATGTACGTCATTACTATGGACAAGAGTATAATAGTACGACGTATAACTTAGCTCGAATGAATATGTTACTGCATGATGTGAACTTTAAAGCATTTTCTATTGAAAATGGAGATACTTTGGAAGAACCTGCTTTCAAGGGTCAAAAGTTCGAAGCAATAGTTGCCAATCCACCGTATAGTGCGAAGTGGAGCGCTGATCCGTCATTTTTAGAAGACGAACGTTTTAGTAATTATGGTAAACTTGCGCCGAAATCTAAGGCTGACTTTGCATTTGTTCAGCACATGATTCACCATCTTGATGAAGAAGGTACTATGGCAGTTGTTCTACCTCATGGTGTGTTATTTAGAGGTGCAGCTGAAGGTGTGATTAGAAAGTATCTTATTGAAGAGAAAAATTATCTCGATGCAATCATTGGCTTACCTGCAAATATTTTCTTTGGTACGAGTATCCCGACGACGATTTTAGTGTTTAAAAAATCAAGACAGACAGAAGATGTCTTATTTATTGATGCATCTCAGTCATTTGAAAAAGGGAAGAATCAGAACCACTTAACAGATGATGATGTGAATAAGATTCTAGAAACATATAGAAACCGTGAAACAGTTGATAAGTATAGTTATGTGGCTTCAAAAGAAGAGATTGAAGAAAATGAGTATAACTTAAATATACCTAGATATGTTGATACTTTTGAAGAAGAAGAACCTATCGATATCCAAGCACTTCATGCTGAAATCAAAGATATCAATAAAGAAATCGCTGAAGCAGAAGAGAGCTTGATGGAAATGCTTGATGAATTAGAAGGCGATGAAGATGGAATGGCGTTAATAGAAGCAACGAAAGAGGTGTTTCGTCGATGAGCACCGAAGAAAGAAAAGTCCCAGAACTGCGGTTTAAAGGCTTTAATGACGATTGGGAACAGCGTACAATATCTTCGAAGTATTCAGTGACAATGGGGCACTCCCCCAGTGGAGAAAATTATACATCCAATCCTCAAGATCACATTCTAGTTCAAGGTAACGCAGATATTTCAAATGGTTGGGTTTCTCCACGTGTATGGACGACACAAGTAACAAAATTAATTGAACCTGGTAATATTTTATTGTCTGTTCGTGCACCAGTAGGACAGGTTGGAAAAACCTTGTACCCAGTAGTTATTGGTCGAGGGATTGCATCATTAGATGGAGATGAATTTGTTTTTCAATTACTAAAAAGAATGCAATTAAATAATTATTGGAGAAAGGTGAGTACAGGCTCTACTTTCGAATCTATTAGCTCAAAAGACATAAATAGTGCTCTGATTAAGCTTCCTATTGAAATCGAGAGAGAAAGAATTGGAGAATTTTTGAAGTCCCTAGATAACTATACAGAACTTCATCAGCGAAAAATTATCATAATCCAGTCTTTAAGGAAATTCATTATTAGTCTGACAACTAGAGTTCTTGAGTTACCTTACCCATTAATGAGATTTAAAAATTTTGATTCTGAATGGGAGTTACATAAAATAAATGAAATTTTCACTATTACTAGGGGAAAGGTTTTATCTTCAAATTTAATCAATACTACTAAAAATGAAGAATATAGATACCCAGTATACTCATCACAAACAAAAAATAACGGGTTAATGGGATATTTTGACTCTTATTTATTTGAGGATGCTATAACTTGGACTACAGATGGTGCGAATGCAGGAACCGTTAATTATAGACCTGGTAAATTTTATAGTACTAATGTTAATGGTGTACTTTTATCTCAAAAAGGTTATTCAAACAAATGTATTACAGAAATTTTAGATAAAGTAGCTTGGAAATATGTTTCAAAAGTAGGTAATCCAAAACTTATGAATAATACGATGTCTAATATACGTATATACATACCTTCAGATTTCAAAGAACAATTTAAATTATCAGAGTTGTTTATGGTACTAGATAACTATATTGCTTTTAATAAAAAGAAAGTAGATCAACTAAATAAATTGAAGAAGGCTTACCTCCAAAAAATGTTTTTATAATTACAGTAAACCTCCTAAAATCAGTAATGTTGATTTTTATCAACGTAACTATTTAGGAGGTATTTTTATGAAGTCATCTAAGAAAGAGAACCAATTATTTTTCAGGTATTTTGAAGAATGGATTGAGTTGTACAAAGTTGGGGCGGTTCGTGATGTGACATTGAACAAGTATTATGTTACTCAGCAGAAACTAGAGTTATTAGCACCGAACTTAAGAATGTACGATTTGGATCGTCAAAGTTATCAACAAATTTTGAATGATTATGCTTTTACTCATGAGAAGCAAACGACGATGGATTTCCACCATCAATTGAAAGGAGCGATTATGGATGCTGTTGATGAGGGGATACTTGATAAAAATCCGACTAGAAAGGTAATAATAAAAGGGAGAAAGCCTAGACCAAAGAAGCCTAAATTTCTGAATCAATTTGAGTTACAGTCTTTACTGAAAAATTTAGATTTAAAAGAAGAATTAAATTGGGACTGGTTTATTTTATTAGTATCTAAAACAGGACTACGTTTCTCGGAAGCATTAGCACTTACACCAAAAGATTTCGACTTCTCAAAACAAACTATAACTGTTAATAAAACTTGGGATTACAAATCATCTAAGGGTGGTATGCAAGAGACTAAAAATAAATCATCAAATAGAAAGGTCATTTTAGACTGGCAGATTGCTATGCAGTTTTCTCAAATGATAAGGGAATTAGATGAAGATAAACCCATTTTTGTTCATGGCAGAATTTATAATTCTATGGTAAATAACCGATTAAGAGCATTGTGTATAAAAGCAGATATTCCAATAATAACTATTCATGGTTTACGTCATACTCACGCATCAATGCTACTTTTCGCAGGCGTCTCTATTGCAAGCGTAGCTCGTCGTTTAGGTCATTCTAGTATGATAACTACTCAAGAAACATACCTTCATATTATAAAAGAATTAGATAACCAGGATAACGATAAAATTATAAGACACCTAGCTACTTTATAATAAAAAATCTAGAGAGATAAATTCTCTCTAGATAAATATTTTGTTTAGATATTCTTTTTTTAGTAGCATGAGTGAGTCTAGTCTTTTCTGTGATATTTGGATGATTTTAGTCACATTGTTATATAATTGACCGATAAGTTTTCTTTCTTCGTCCTGCTCAGGAATGTAAAACTCAAAATTATCTATATCTTTTGCAGATATATTAGGTTGAGCACCAGCTACTAATACACTCTTAAGCTGGATATTAAATAGGGCAGACTTTACTAATACATTTATAAATTCATAACTAACACCATCAAGTTTTGTAAAATAACCGACTCGTTGATTCTGATAATATAACCTATTATGATTTTCTTGTATAATGGCAGTCTTACCAGTCGTAGCACCTGACATTGCAATTAAAATATCATTTTCTGATAAGGTGACATGATTATCTCTAGAGAGTTTTTTACTATATACAAAATCACCATCAATTTTGCCATTTGAGAGAATGTTTGAAATTCTAATTATAGGTATCCCTTGATGCTGAAACTCATTACTTTTAAATGCGTATCCTCCCCTTAAAGGGGCTAATTCAGATAATTTGTGTAAAACCCACTTAGACTTAAAATATTTAAAACGAAGTTTTAAATTATCATGAGATGATTTAACTAATAGCAATTTTGAAAATTGTTGTTGGAGTTTTAATAGTTTGCTAATTTTACGCTGATGAAGATTAATTAAATTATCTAAGCGAAGTACAAATTCTTTAATCTTTATCTGCTCATTTAAATTTGGATATTTCAATATAAGCTTCCTAAAATCTTTGCCATGTAAATGTACAATTGATTTTCCTTGTGCGTATTTAGATAACTCCTTTTTTGATTTCCCATTTGATAAAGCTAAAGCCAAAAAAGTATTATTTAAGGTGTTTAAAGGGGTTAATATATTAAGATCTCCAGCGATGATTATGCCACTAGCTATTATGGATGAAGCTATTGAAATGTCTTCTGCAGATTCGCCTGAAGATGGTATAATCACTTCTTTCCCTATACTATAAACTGAATTTGGTTTTGGAATTACCTTGGTATCTGAGTAACTAATTGCAGTTTGGTAGTTTGTATAAAGTTGTCCGTATAAGATAACTTCATTACCATCCTCGACTAAATCATTCTTGCTATAAAATTTACCTTTAGAAAATTTAACTACATCATTCAGTTGTCGCTGTTCCCAGGCAATTTATACTATTTTAATATATTTTTTCCAAAATACACTTATTATAGTAAATATATGTTTAATAAAGAAAATTAGTATTAATTATGATAACTAATAAGGTGATTTTGTACAGTGTATCCTTTAAATTTTCATGTCATTTGTATCAGTTCATATTTAAATGTTATATGATGATATAGATACATTTTGAAATGAGGAATATTATGAGTGTAGAAAGATATTGGAACCAATTTATAGAAGAAAATCCCACCTATAAAAATAAGTCTTACGAAGCTTTCCAATTCGGAGCTGATCCTAATACACTGGCTCAGCTTGTGATTGACGGAACTAAAACCTTAACTTGTAGTAGTTTGAGGGAGTATAAAGTAAAAAATGAACCATTACCAGAGGTTGGTGATCTGAGTATTGTCCTTAATGACTCTGATGAACCGAAGTGTATTATTGAAAACACGAAAGTATACATTATGAAGTTTTCTGATGTAGACGAAGAAATTGCGTATAAAGAAGGTGAAGGTGACCGAACCTTATCTTACTGGATAAAGGCTCACCTTGATTTTTTTGAATGGCTGTACAAGGAAATAGGGTATGAATTTAATGAAGATGAAGAGATTGTAGTTGAAGAATTTAAGTTGATTTATAGCTAGATAAAAGATTATAAAACTGATATAAGCCTGTTCCTTAAAATTAGGATCAGGCTTATTCATTTAATTCTTAAAAATATCTACTGAAAGTTCTTCATTATCGATTTCGTACAATTCAAATAGTCTATTAATCATCCTCATTTTTGTTAAATTATCATAGTTAATGACAAGATGAATACCAGGTAGAATTTCTTTTGTTTCGTCATTAGGGTATGAACTAAATTTAGTCTCTAGCAAGCCGGGTTCGATAGATTTTACCAGGTCCACAATTATATTGATATCTCTCTCAGCTAAAGTCCTAACAATATCGATTAAAAACTCTTTCCAAGTACTTACTGATTGATACTCATCGTTCAAGAATGTATATCCTTTCACCTTTTTACTCATGAAAGTTTGTGTGCCATCAAAAATTACCATTTCCTGATCAGTAGTCACAGGTTTGTAATTTGTCTCAGGCATTTCCCAAATATCAAGAGCTCTATCTATTATTATTTCACGACGTTCGATGATTTCTTTTTCTCCCCAATTTTCTCTTTGAGCAGGGAATCTATTTAAGAATGAGAAGTGACTATCTATGAATCCTTTTTCTATCGTCTGTTTTTCTTTAAATGGACGATTACTATATTTTGAATTATAGCCAGTCAGGGTTAGATTACCTATTGAGTTAATATATAAATCATGAACTTCTTGATAGTTTTCTCCTAAATCCTCTTTCCACTTAGCAGTAAGTGTCTGTGGCATAATATGTTCTACACTATAATCTTGATTTTGGATACCTTCATAAATATTTAAGTTTTCTACATGCCCATGGTTTTCTAGTTTTTCAAACACATAAGTACGAATTCTAGGGCTGATGTTATACATGTTTCTAGATTTCAGACTTTCCGTAACTTCTATACTTGAAGGAATTCTACCAGTACTTTGTTTTTGTAATATCAAGTAGGCAATAATATCTGAAGATGACACTGTTTCATCTGCTTTTTGTCTATGTTTCTCTAAATCTTTATAAAGACTAGCAAAAATCTTATAAAGTGCATTCGATGCCATACCTACAATTACTCTTCTACCTAGGTAAGATTCAATGACATTAAATATCTTCAATACTTCATTTTCTTCTAATTCATTAAGCGAAAGTTCTTTTAAAATCGCCATGATAAACGGTCTAACTACAGTGATATTAATTTCTTCTAAGCGTTTTAAGAAATCATTGATCTTCTTGTTATTCGTTGTAAACTTAAGTATTTGTTCGTAAACAATAGAGTATTCAGCTAGCTCTTTAAAAAACTCTTTTTTGAAAATCTCATTCGATTCTGCCTGTGCTTCTCGTTTACTATAAAAATTCACAAAGGACTCATAAACTTTAGAAAGAACAGGGGATTTACCTTCTTTTAGAGTTAAATAGTCTTTAAAGAACTCAGACATTTTTAAGTGTGTACGTTCTTCAATCGGTTCCCAATAATTGCTGAAAAGTTCCATTTGTGTCGTTTGATCTTCATTCATAAGTAGGTAGTTTCTAATTTTATCAGCATTAGTCAGGTCTACACCGGTTGAGTTTAAACTTTCGAAGATAAGCTGTGGATCATCATCCGGTGAATTTAAGTTAACAACCATGACCTGTAACTTATTAATAGACTCAAATAAGTCATCAAGACTAATATCAATTTCTGATAGTCTGTTGTAAAAGTAGTTATAATTCATAGTGATATTAGAAGTTTGAATATGAACTCTAGAGTCACCATATAATTTTTTGTATGCATCAAAGTCTCTAGGGTTAGGGACTAGTTTCTGTTTATCTGGATCACTTGAAAAAGTATTGATTAAAAAAGTTTCATTTATATTGGTAGGGTTAATTCTTTCGCCAGAGATATCTTCTGCAAGCATATAATTTTTCATAGCAAGGAATAAGAGTGTGATTGTTGTGATTCTTTGCTGTCCATCAATCACGATGACTTCTTGTGAAAAGTTACCGGGTTTAACAACAATGCTTCCGAAAAAATGTGTTAACTTACTATCTTTATGTAGTGTGACTAAATCATCTAGTAATCGTTCACAGTTTTCTTTTTTCCAATCATAGTTTCTTTGATATACCGGGATAATCAGCTTCGTTGCACCTCTTAGGTATTCGCTGATATTTCTTACGTTACCTTCCATTAATACACGTCCTCATGATAAAGTTAATTCAAGAAAAATTTCTGATACTTATATTATATAACATAAAAGAGAGTGATTAAATGAACAAAGTAATCATTGATACAGATACTGCTGGGGATGATACGATTGCAATTTTGACTGCACTTCATAATTTTGATGTGCTTGGTATTACAATCACGGGTGGTAACGTAGATTTCAACCAACAGATTGACAATGCTTTATATACCACTGAAGTAGCCGGTTTTGATAATATACCTGTCTATCCTGGTTATGAAGGGCCGATTTTTGGAAATGCAGAACAACATACAACAGTTGAGGATGTACATGGATCAGATGGTATGGGGGATTCGTTTTTCCCCAAGCCTAAACGTGTAGCTGAGTCGTCTCATGCTATAGATTTTATTATAAAGGCAGTTAATGAAAATCCAGGAAAAGTTACACTTTTGGCGATTGCACCATTGACTAATATCGCTATGGCGATCAAGAAAGATCCTAGTATTGTTAGCAAGGTGAAACATCTATATATTATGGGTGGCACTAATAACAACCTCGGTAATATTGTGCCTGCTGCTGAGTACAATTTTTATGTCGATCCTGAAGCGGCTAAATTAGTATTACAATCGGGTATGGGCATGACTATGGTCGGTTGGGATATGTGTACGGATTATTCATTAATGTTCGATAAAGAACACGAGGAGATTGAAAGTCTAGGTACAAAAGGGTCTAAGTTTTTTAGTGATGTGAATAGAGTAGTGAAGAGGTTCAATAAGGAAGTACATAAGTTAGAGGGTACAACCCATCCGGATACCTTGTTAGTTGCAATAGCCGCTGACGAAAGAATTATGAGTGAGTCTACGAAATACTTTGTAGACGTTGAAACTAAAGGTGAGTTAACTAGGGGTTATAGCTTAGTTGATATCAATGGAAGATTAGGGAAAAAACCTAATGTTCGAGTGTGTGAAAAGGTCGACAGAGAATTATTTAAAAACCATCTGTATGATGTGTTAAAGAATATAAAATAGAAATAGCCATATGACTCTAAATTAGGTCATATGGCTATTATTTATCTCTCTGCTTTCAACACAGCAAAAATATAACTATCCGTCCATTCGCCTTTATTCCAAAAATCTTTTATGAAATGCGCTTCTTTCCTCATACTGATTCTTTGACACAACTTCGCTGAAGCGGTATTCCTTGCATCACAATTCGCTGTGACCCTGTGTAGGTTTTTATCGGCAAAAAGAAAGTCTAAAAGTGCTTTTGCAGCTTCTGTAGCATAGCCTTGACCTGAATAATTTTTGTTAAAGGAGAATCCTATCTCAGCAGTGTCTTTCATTTCAGTTTTCCAAGCGGATAGGATACCGATCACTTTATTATCTAAAACCACGGCTAGATTCAATCCGTCTTTTGAATCAAAGTCGTTTTTACTCAACTCTTCTTTAAAAGCTGACACTTTGTTGTTAGCATTCCATGGTTCATGTAATAAGTACTGACACGTCTTTTCATCACTATATATTTCATAAACATCTTCTAAGTCACGTTCAATCAAAACTCTAAGTTCAAGTCTATTGGTATTTATCATAAAAACACTCCATTTTCTTTTATTATTTAAAATTAGACATACTGAGCCAATTCTTAAATTTTTAAAAGAAAACACCAATAGAGAGGCCGTAACCGAATGCTAGAAATCTTACATAATTCTTTTTCATTTTAATTACGCCTCCTTCTTATACTCAATCTTTTTCTCATCATAACGACTTTGAAAGTGTTATCTATCATTTCAATTGTATCACTAAAATATTATCTAAAAATTGTGACATCGATAAGGCTGTGATAATCTTTATATTAAAGATTGCAACATAACAAAGGGGAAAAGACATGATAAAATTCGACACACTTTTTAATCCATATCATTCACAACGTAATCCTGTGGTCAGTAAAAAGGGGATGGTGGCGACTTCACAGCCATTAGCTGCACAGGCGGGTCTTTTGATCATGCAGCAGGGGGGCAATGCGATTGATGCAGCGATTGCGACAGCTGCGGCCTTAACTGTTGTAGAACCAACGACCAATGGCATAGGTGGGGATGCTTTTGCCTTAGTCTGGGTGAACAATGAATTACATGGCTTGAATGGTTCTGGTAAATCACCCGCATCTATTTCTATCGATAAGGTAAAGGCACAAGGTTACGATGAGATTCCAAAATACGGCTTTACGCCAGTTACAGTTCCAGGCCAACCAGGAGCTTGGGCTGAATTATCGAGACGTTTTGGGAAATTGCCTTTTAAAGATTTACTTCAACCTGCCATTCAATATGCTGAAGAAGGCTATCCAATTTCACCAGTACTGGCTAGATTTTGGGAGAAGGCTGCAGTTCGATTTAAGGAAGCTTTTGATGGAGATGAATTTAATCATTGGTTTGACACCTTTGCACCAGATGGCGTGGCGCCTAAAGTCGGTGAGATATGGAAGTCCGAAGACATGGCAAACTCTTTAAGAGAACTCGCAGATACGGAATGTGAATCGTTTTATAGGGGAAATATTGCAGATAAGATAGATGCCTATTCTAAACAATACAATGGCTATATTAGAAAAGAAGATTTGGAAAAATATAAACCGGAATGGGTAGATCCGATTTCTGTGAACTATAGAGGCTATGATATATGGGAAATCCCTCCAAATACACAAGGTATCATCGCTTTATCAGCCTTAAATATTTTAAAGAACTTAGATATTGAAGGTAAACAATCAGTGGATACATATCACAAGCAAATAGAAGCAATGAAACTCGCTTTTGCTGATGGTAAAAAGTATGTGGCGGATATCGATCATATGACAGTAAGCAGTAAAGCACTAATTGATGCGGCCTATGGTAAAACAAGAAGCGAAGAAATTACTGACAAGGCAAAACAACCAGAAGCGGGTGAACCAAAAGCAAGTGGTACGGTGTATTTATGTACATCGGATGAAGAGGGGAATATGGTGTCACTGATTCAAAGTAATTATATGGGCTTTGGCTCAGGGCTAGTTGTACCTGGAACAGGAATTGGACTACAAAATAGAGCCTGTGACTTTAGTTTAGATCCAGATTCACCCAATGCACTTGGACCCAATAAACGCTCCTATCACACAATTATTCCTGGCTTCATCACTAAAGGAAAAGATGCCATCGGTCCCTTTGGGGTCATGGGTGGTTTCATGCAACCCCAAGGCCACGTTCAAGTCGTTATGAATACGATTGATTTTAAGCTAAATCCGCAAACCACTCTTGATGCTCCCCGTTGGCAGTGGGTGAAAGACAAGACGATTTGGGTAGAGAAAAACTTTCCACATCATGTCGCTGAAGAACTGGTTAAGAAAGGACATGACATAGAAATCAAACTCGATTCAGCAGGCTTTGGACGTGGCCAAATTATTTGGCGAGATCCAGAGACGGGTATTTTGTATGGTGGAACTGAAAATCGAACAGATGGGCATATTGCGGCGTATTGAGTAGAATTGAAAAACTGACACTTAGAATAAAACTCAAGTGTCAGTTTTTGATTAAATTAATATTCTTTGTATTTGGAAAATCATCTAATGTTGACTGCTTTTGATTATTTAAGTGAGTCGTAGGACTTAAGTATTCTATTAATGTATTCAGTTTTCAAATCAGTATAATTGTGCTTATCATTCTTGTTTGCATTGGCAAGCTTAATTTTTAATGATTCATATTCATCCCTTAAGTTTGGATGTTTTCGTAAAATATCTCTAAACTTTATTTGTTGATTTAAAAAGTGATTATTTTTCTCATATAGATGGATCTGATGAGTTCTTGGGTTTCCTTTTAAAAAATAGTATCGATCGGGAAGGATGTTGCTTCCTTTAGAAGTGTAGTTTAGCTTTTGTAAGTAATGAATATAGTAATTGATATTTTGAAAACTATCTACTTCTATAGCAATATCTAAAATAGGTTTGGACTTTAGATTTTTAACAGCAGTACTGCCAATGTGATGAACTTGAATATTATGACCTTCAAAGACTTCAAGTATCTTTTGCTTTTCTTGATTAAACAGAAGTTCCCATTCTTTATCATAGTTAACAAGAAGCACTTTATTATCTGGTAATCCAAGCATAAACTCACTCCTCTATACTTCATTATTTATGTGTTTTTTTATATGTAATTAGGCTAGGGGCTTCGTTAATCAAAAATGGGGAAAATAACTCATAAGAGTAGAGATCAGTAGTGTCGATTTCAAAACATAAACTTGTTATACCAGATTCCTGAAGTCGGTATAGCATACTTACAAATTGGTTTAACAACTGTGTTTTCATAGAGTCATTTTCAAAATAAATCCATCCTACTTCTTTTTTATCTTCTAAATAATCAAAAATTAATAAAAAGGCGGTAATTTTGTTTCTTTCATTGTAAATAACAATGGAATGATTGAGATCTAGGTCTTTTGATACAGTGTTTCTCCACGTATTTAGATCAATATTCCCTAATGGATTTACTCTATGAGTACTTTTATACACATCAAATACTTTAGTGAGTAAGTTATTGTTCAAAGTAAGTTTCGATGGATGATAGTTATGCTGAGAATCATAAGATTTAAAGTAGTTTATTATTGTAGTAATAGATATGTCTGGTTCATATGTTTTTCTTATTTCGGCAAAATTATTATTAGAAATAAATTTATTATATATTCTACTTTGAGTTTCAAGTTTCAATATATAATTAGAGGTTGGTAATTTGGCCTTTAATTTATTAAACATAGTATTCATTATTTCACTATCATTAAAATCTCTAAAAAACGTAAAATGAAGAATTATAGAATGTGGGTGGAAATTATTTTTAGTATAAGTTAATAATGCAATTAATTTATCATTAATTTTGCAACTTACCACCATTCCTGTAGATGGGCAAATTCCATTTAAATTCTGGTCTAGATCAAGGTCTTTAATATTATCGTGCATGGTAATATTCACCATAATTTTACCTCTCATGTAAAAAAGATTTCAGTATAGCATTATAAATATCAGGTTGTTCTAAATGTACATTGTGTCCTGCATAAGGAATCACTGCCACATGTATTTGTTCGTTATTTTTAGGGTACTTTATTACGCCAGATACTTCTAATGGATTGTTTTCACCAACAATATAAAGTGTTGGGGGACCAATAGTATTTAGATCTTTAGTAAGTTCAAACGGATACCAGTCAGCACTTCTTGTTAAACCTAAAAGTTTGGTCCAATTACCTTCATGTATTTGATCAAAATAGGATTTTAGGGTAGGTTTTTTTAAAATTTTAGCAGTATCCTTTGATTGATCTTCATTGATTTGATCCCAGTTATCTGGCTTTTCTGGCATGATTCCAGATAAAGTTAGACTTTTCGTGTTGTTAGGGTATCTTTTGGCAAATGTCAATCCAACGAGTGCACCTATAGAACATCCAACGATATGTGAAGACTCGACTTCTAGATGCCTCATAGTTTCGAATAAATCTTGTGCAGTTAAATTAAAATAATCATTTAAATCATCCGCTACAGATTTACCATGTCCTCTTAAATCTGGCAGTATTACTTTATATTTCTCCATAAAATAATCTTTCTGTTCTGTGAGTTCTGTCTGACCAGTCTGCAATCCAGTATGTAGAAAAATAATAGGTTCGCCGTCACCAAACTCTTCCGTGTATAATATCATTTTTTATATCTCCTCTAAATTAAGTAACCGATAAATTTCCTGTTCTGTTTTTAAATCATTTGCAGCTAAGTATATAAGACCTCTAATCCTCCACTTAACATGCATTGTATGAATCGTCTACACTTGATTGGACAACTCCTATGAGGGAGGTTATTGTTAAATCAAAGAAAGTAGGCGATTTTTTTATGACAAGAACAACATTTACCCCAGAGTTTAAACTACAGATGGTGCGATTATTTGAAAATGGTAAACCTAAATCTGAAATTGTACGTGAGTATGATCTAACCCCCTCATCATTGGATAAGTGGGTCAAGAATCATCAAGCGACAGGCTCTTTCAATCATTTAGATAACTTAACAGATGAAGAAAGAGAAATGAGACAACTCAGAAAAGAAAACCAGCAACTTAAGATGGAAAATGACATTTTAAAGCAAGCAGCGCTGATCATGGGACGAAAATAGATGTCATTCGTGAGAATGTCGATAAATATTCAGTATCAGCAATGTGTAAAGTCCTACAAATCCCAAGAAGTACCTATTATTATGAATTGAATAAACAGACTGTTGATAATTCAGAGGATATCATCAGTCATAAAGTCGTTGAGATATTTAATGCGAATCGCCAGTGTTTTGGCACACGTAGAATTAAGCATGAGTTAAATAAAATTGGTCTCAAAGTCTCTAGAAGACGCATCGGTCGAATTATGAAAGCAGAAAGATTGGTATCATCGTATACTTCATTGAAATATAGACCGCATTCCTCACAATACAATGAACGGAATATCATGAATAGACTCAGTAGAAATTTCATTAGACAGGCACCGATGGAGGTGCTCGTCAGTGATTTAACCTATGTAAAAGTGTCAGGAAAGTGGCATTACATATGTGTATTTATTGACCTGTTTAATCGTGAGATTGTTGGGCATAGTGCAGGTCCAAATAAAGATAGCCATCTTGTGTCATCAGCGCTGAGTACCATTAAACATGATTTAAGACAGGTTCAAATGTTCCATACAGACCGTGGGAAAGAGTTTGATAATCATTTGATTGATGATGTACTTGACACATTTGGTATCAAAAGATCACTGAGCATGAAAGGCTGCCCCTATGACAATGCGGTTGCTGAAACGACATTTAAGGCACTGAAAACAGAATTCATTAGACAGTATCATTTTACATCTCTACAACAGTTAAAAATTGAACTATTTGATTATGTGAATTGGTATAACAATATTAGACCACATGGTGCACTCGGTTATATGACACCGAAGGAGTATAAGGAAGCACTCTATAAAAACTGTCTAAAATACTGTTGACATACCAATAACTAGATGACTTCCAATACTTACGTTATATCATTCTCATAATTAATTATATATAAATACAATCTACGCAATACAATACACATATTGATTGATTTATGTATCTATTCTTTACTCTCAATGGAAATCTACTATTGGCACTTTGCAAATATAAATAAAAAATCCTTTAAGCCCGTATTCTTTAACTTTTTTAAGAAAGATTTCCAAGAAAATGTTAGTAAAATTGATATCCATTTCATTAATTTCAAAATTTTTCATTAGATTCAATAATATTTATGGCTTTGATTAGATACTTTATATAAATCAGTGATAATGTATGAGCTATAGAAATGATGATTTAACAATCTTTTATATATTTCCGTCATAGATCGATAAGGATTATAAGTTATTTCTACATGATCAGATAACATCTCTAGGTTTCGAATATTTTCATTAATATAATGTCTAAGCAAATTTTGAAATCTATCAAAATCTTCTAAATTATCCTTTAGTCTCTCCTATTCAATAATTTTATTAGGATTATATATATTCATAAAAAGTGCTTAATAATATTTCTTCATAACTCTCTCCCGTAACGCTTACTATAGAATTTAAATCCCTAATTTGTTGCCTTGTTAAATTCAGTATAACCTTCACATTTTATCTCTTTTTTGTATTGGTATTAAGTTGAACTGGAAAGTCAATAAAATTTAAAACCTTAAAAATTACATAGCATTTTTCTAACTTAGCTTTTTATAGAAGAAATCGCTAATTATTTATTTTTTTAAAACCATCTCTAAACACTTCTTCTGTAATAGATGCACCTTGAATGAGTTGTAATTGAAGGCGAGTATCGATTAGATTTGATTTTGATTTAAGTTCTGTTAATACATCGCTTAATTCATCTGTTCTATTTATATCAAAGATATTCTCAGAAGCCGTGACATCAAAGTTATGAGCGGTGTCTTTATAGGCTAATATCAGTAACTGATAATCAAATGCCCCTCTAACGGCATCTAATATTTCATTACCTTTATTGATGTCTAAGTAAATACTACTTATTTTGTAAAGTTCTTTTATTTTAGAAATTTTTTCGTTTGGATATAGGTACACATTGGGATTCCGATTTAGCTTCATTAATATATTTGACATTTCTGTTAGCGCAACGATGTGAAAGTTTAATGATGTATGTGTTTCGATTAAATCTTTCACATTTACAATTTGATCTGAGTTGGTAAGTATTAATACATTGTTTGTTTTTTTATTCTCTTGAACAAAATGATAGACGTATCCAGATTGATAGATTTTATCTCTATATTTATCTTCCATTAATTTCATTACTTGTTTATAATCATTCTCTCCACTTATCATAGCTCTGTATTTGTTGCCTGGTTTACTCAGAAGGTTCTCTAGATGTTTAATTGTATTATTATCAATTTGCTGTTGATTAAAAATAATGTTACCTGTGGCATTCTCTAAACTATTAATCGTTGCAGTGGTGAATACATAGCTATTAGTAAAGAAAGAAGAGTCCTGCCATCCATTCATAATTAAATAAAATTTATAAAATTCAACCTTTGAATAGAAATGATATCTTTTTCCTTGGAACAAAAGCTCTATATCATTAGTAATTAAATTCTCTGTCAAAAAGATTTCATTTCGATCATTAATATATTGTTTTAATATTCTTTGTCCAGTTTCCGGATTCACTATAAGATCAGCATATTTTAGACCATTCTTATCATAATAATCTATAAATTGCACTCTTCCTTTTAAATCAAACCATTCTACTCGTTCAACAATTCTTCTTTTATAATTGGCCTTGTAAAATATTTTCCCTTTTATAGATCCAGAATCTTTAATTAATGCAAAATTATTATTCCCTTCAATTTCCCAAGTTTTAGGAACTTCAACTTGATTAAAAAATAGAGGTTTTTTTTCACTCTTTTTATTTTCAGAGAAAAATGAAAAAGGACTATAGACTTCATCTGGTAGGAAGCCATCATCCTTCAAGATGATAGTTTTATTATTTACTTTCGAGTATTTCAATGATTTGTACAAAAGAATTGTTTTTTTGTTAAATGACTCAAAAAGATTAATCATATAGTACCTCCTCAGTGAGTCTTTGCCATTTATTAATTACATCTGACAGTTTAAAATCTTCAGCAATTCTATATGATGATTCATGTATTTTTTCTAAATCATCATTAAAATAATCGATAATCGCTTCCCTCAATTTTTCTATAATCATTTGATCTGTAGAGTTATTAAAATCTATATCGACAAGGTAACCATTACTACCATGATTAATAAAAGTAGGATTGCCATAATTAACATTAAAACCAATAATACCAAGACCCGATCCTACTGCTTCCATTAAGGTTAGACCAAAACCTTCACTCTTTGATCCTGATAGAAATAACTCATAATATTTGTATATTTCAGTTAAGTCTAAGTGTCCACAAAGTTTAATATAATCATTGGCATGATAAGATTCTATTAAATCATTCAATATTTTCTTTTGACCACCTTCACCATAAATATCAAAGGTAAGCTCTGGTAAAACTTTTTTCGCTTCAATCACTGCTTTTATAAGCCAATCTACATGTTTTTCTGTAGCTAAACGCGATGCTGTTATTATTGAATATGGTTTCCTTTCTTCACTGTATTTAATAGATTTTAAATTCCCAACTGGGATAGTAAAAATTCGTGGTGAATAATTATAGTACTTTTTAAATTGATTATTTAACACTTTTGATTGTCCTTCGGTCGCAGTGATGAAAAAATCAAATAGATCAACATTAGAAAAAACATATTCATAGTAGTTATTCCATAAAATATAATCCTCTGTTGTGTATGTGTGGTTGTAATGTTCAGCGTGTATAACAACACCTACTTTTGCGTCTCCCTTATTCTTCACTATTTCTTGGCCAATCTTGGCGTTTCTATCAATAATTAAAATATCGTTATCTTTTAACGACAAACATTTTAAAAAATATCCAACAAAAGCTGCTTTAGAATAAAAAATACTATCTTTAAAAACAAAAATACTATTGTTGTTACTTATAAATTCTCGATATGCTATGGAACCATTCTTGTTAAAGAAGCATCGTTTATATAATTTGGCAGTATTATTTTCTGGGACAAAATATTCACTTAATATTTTCGTATAGGAATAATAATCTCGTCGAAGAAGTTTTCCTCTTGAAATATATTCAACCCTATCTACATAAGGTTCATCCTTATCTTTTAAGTAACATATTAAATAACTTTTATTGTTATCATAAAAATATTTTACTTTATCTTTGTCAACTTCTTTATGACTAATCTCTATGTCCTGAGAATTCAATACTTGATCTATTGTTACTGATGTTTTAGCAATTTCTATATCTGTAAAGTATTGATAAATCCATATAATCTCATCATCTTTAAAACCAATATTACTTGTCAACGTCTGAATATTTTCCTTACCAATAAAATCTAAGAAAATAAATTTAAACTCTGTTTTTAACTTTCTTAAAGCTTGAGCTCTATATACTTGAGCATATTCCACTCCACTACTTGCCCAACCTATTCCAAAATTAATATTGTAAATTGTCAATACATCACATCCATATTTACATATTTAAAACACTGTTTTAAAAATACCCAAAAGTATCATTATTAGTAACATTAGGGTACCTAAAAATGATATTGTTAAAAACTGTTTTTTAGGTTTTTCATCTTCTTCAGGATTATAATTATTTAATTCCTCTTCAATTTGTCTGTTGATTTCATCTAATTCATTATCTTGATCATAGTTATTATTGACCATACTAGAAACTCCTAACCTTTTAAATAATATAGAAAATAAGCCAAGGATAATCCTTGGCTTATTTTTAATTTACTATACTAGTTATTGTTATTATACTCTTCATCTTTATTCTTACCTCTTCTGAATAAAGCTAAACCACTTAACCCAAGTAGAGCTGCGATTAAGCCGCTGCTAGATTTTGCTTCCCCAGTATCAGGTAATTTCTCAACGTCACCATCATTGTGATTATCCGATACATCAGATTGATTTTCCAAGATATCTTGCTCATCATCTTCAGAAACAAACTCTGCCTCGTTGATTGACTCAGAACTACTTAATAATTCGGAATTTAAGATTGATTCGCTTTCTGATTCTTTCTCACTAATTGACTCTGATTCAGAGATTGATTCGCTTTCTGATTCTGTCTCACTAATTGATTCTGATTCAGAGATTGATTCGCTTTCTGATTCTGTCTCACTAATTGACTCTGATTCAGAGATTGATTCGCTTTCTGATTCTGTCTCACTGATTGACTCTGATTCAGAGATTGATTCGCTTTCTGATTCTGTCTCACTAATTGACTCTGATGCGAACACTGACATGATAAATTAGTGGTTAGCTATATTTTTTTACTTTGCAACAGAACCGCCTCTTTCATATTGACTACATTTCTTATATGACTCTCATTTAGTAACAGAACTTTATCACCCTCTTACGATATTTATCTATATTCTATCTACCATTAAAATTAAAATCTATTCATAAAAAGTATACTGTCTCATTATGGTATAAAGGTTATATATAATGCTTTAAATCGGAGTGTTCTTATTATGAAAGAGGATAATATTCAAATCGATAATGTCTTAAATGAGTTGAAAGACTTGTTTACAAATGACTTATTAGGGGTCTATCTGTATGGTTCCTATGTTGAGAGTGGCTTAAAAACCAATAGTGATATTGATTTTTTAGTTATTTTAAATAGAGATATGACATATCAAGAGAAAGAACAACTAATTTCTAAAATTATGCCTATTTCCAAAAGTATTGGAGCGGACAGTAATCTCAGGTACATCGAGTTAACAGTGCTTAATTACAATGACAATGTCCCTTGGACCTATCCTCCTACTGAAGATTTTGTTTATGGAGAGTGGCTCAGGGAAGATTATTTAAACAATATAATTCCAACTAAGAAAACTAATTCAGATCTCGCTATTTTGCTTTACCAGGCGAGGTCAAACTCAATTTCACTTTACGGGGATAAAAATATCAAAAATCTAGTTCCTGAGATTCCTTTGAACGACTTACAAAAAGCGATTGAGGATGCTTCTAGAGTATTAATAGGTGATTATGAGGGTGATGAAACGAATGTCATTTTAACCTTTTGTCGCATGATTCTGACCTATACTACTGGTGAGGTCTATTCGAAAGAAACTGCCGGACAAATTGTTATGGAAAGCTTATCAGATGAAGAAGCTAAGCTAGTTCAAATGGCTGTTAATGATTATAAAACTGGGGAGTATATTGACTGGCATCTTTACCCAGTTGAGACTTTAATTCAGGTACTGCAAAATCGTATAGGACATGAATAATTTATCAATAAAGAGCCAGCAATCTTTTAATTAAGATTACTGGCTCTACTTTTTACCAACTTGCCTTTTTTACACCTGGAATCTGCCCTTTATAGGCATGATCACGAAAGGCAATACGAGACATATTAAATTTACGCATGTAACCACGTGGTCTACCGGTTACACCACAACGGTTGTTTACGCGTGTTGGTGATGAATCTCTAGGTAACTTCTGAAGTGCTTCATAATCACCTTTTTCTTTTAACTCTTTTCTTAACTCTGCATACTGTGCAACCATTTTTTCTCGCTTCTGTGCTTTAACTACTTTAGATTTCTTTGCCAAGTAAACACTCCTTTTGATTTTATCTTCTAACTCATCTAAGTGAATGCATTATAACGTAATCATTACGATTTATCAAAATAAAATATTATATAACAAAAAAACCGATGTATGATTTAAGATACATACATCGGCTTTGAAAGCAACTTTCTTATTCCCACTCAATGATGTACTCCAATTATCACCCTACAAGGGTTAATAAAAATCCTTTTAGATCAATGTTTTCCAACTATTTTCTTAAAAAGAATTCCAATACTATCTGCCCTTTTCCAGATAGTTTGCCCTTTTATTGCCCTGAAAACTCCACTAGGTTCTTATTTAAGAAACTTACTTAATTTAAAGTAAGAAGGCAGCATGTCATGTATAGAATCGATGTATTATTACCTAATTAATCATAGCAGTTATTTAGAGTACTTAAAGTTTATTCAAAAAACACAAGATGTTTCATTCAATCTCTGATGTGCTCCTCCTAAAGTAGACACTTAAAAATTAAAATAAAAAAAGCTTTCTAAATCTAGTAATTTAAGGATTTACAGTAAACGAATTTAATTAAATTGGTTCTAAAAAAAGTGTTACCTACACTTATAAAGTCGTTATTTACAATAGTATCTCTTAGCTCTTTTCCAATTTCTTTAGCTTTTCTCTCTAGCATAGCTTCTAACTCCTTTTTATTCTGTCCATCTTGAAACTCGACAGTTTCTGAGTATTCTGCTTTAGAATCCTTACCTTCTATGAATTCAAAAACAATATCAAAGTCTACAACTACTTTTTTAAAAGCCATAACCTCTCCCTCCAAATAGCCATTTATTATAATAAAAAAAGTTGGCTTTTTCACTTCTCTCATCATACCAACTATATAATCTAATTAATAGTTCCTTATATTACCACAAAACATACTTAAGTTATCGCTAAAAAATATATCAAAAACGTTTCATTACAAGAATTTTGATTTTAATTAATTAGAATGTTATAATGTAGATAACAAAAATTAGTTCCATGGAATCACCGAACCCCCAATCTACTGGTATAGATTGGGGGTTTTTTGGTGTGGTTATTGTCGCCTACTTATTGTTACGCTTATCTCACCAATAGACAAAGAGCGCAACAATGCCCCCTACGATAATTGGGGCAATGATGTTAACAAAAATTAGTTCCATGGTGTTCACCTCCTTCCTGGTCGATGTTCGCCCAGGAAGTATAGGCGACTATGATATTGTATCATTTTTTATGTCCCGCAATAAGATTCGATCGTGTTTTAATGTAGACGCATCAGTTAGACTGGTTGCCCGTAATATACTGGCTTCTCCGAAACGTCTTTTGATTTTATCATAGGAAAGTTATATTGTGGGGTGTGGGATAAAATAATCCGTGAGGACGCACTCATATGTTGTGATCGACGTTTCTGCATAACTTTTTTCTCCTGTGCTAGAAAAAACAGTGGAGATTCATTTATGCCGAGAAAACTTTTGGTGGGAAAAGCAACCCTGAATAAACTAAAAAACCGGTAGGCATATACCGCGAGGTATCAAAAATGCCTACCTACAGCTTTTGGGTTTTTAGGGTTGCCGTTGGTTCACACCAAAAGAAAATTGGAATAAAAATTATTGATATAATTAGTAAAAAATAAAAGTATATGAATGGAGAAGTGGATGGATAATAAACAATCATTTATCGAAAAAATAGTGACTTATGAACCTGTTTTAATTTCTGATTTATTAGCGTTTATTTCCTCAATAATTTTATTAATAATTACTTGGAAATCTGTTTCTAATGCTAAAAAGAGTAATGAAATCACTTTAGATTCTTTGAAAATTTCAGAAGAGACATTAAAGTTACAAAAACAGCAATTCAACGAAAATATTAAACCTGTTTTAGTGATGTATTTTCCTGATGTAATGACAGAAGAGAAATCTCATTTTAACGAAAGTTGGGTTGCTGAGAATGTGTCTATGCTTTTTGGAGATTATCGTTTTAGTATTAAAAATACATCAAAAAACATTGCTTATAATGTGAGGGTTTATTTGTATTTATATGCAGAAAATGAGACTTGGATGAAACATAAAGATAATGGTTATAAGGATTTGGGGTTAATATTTACTACTAACGGATCATATCATTTAGATAGTAATGAAAAATTAAAAAATACTATTCCTTATCACTATTTTAAAGGTAAGATGAAAAATTTTTATACTGACATTTATATAATAGTTTCGTATGAAAATAAAATTGGAGATGTTTATGAAGAAGGTTATGTATTAAGACAAATGGGTCATGTTTATGGTGAATCTCATGTCACTGTAAGTTTTGAACCAAAAAGTATGGAGGTTGTAAAACTAAAAGAGACAGTATTGAATCAAAAAGAATTTTTAGAAAAACATTTTGAGAAAGATCTTTTTTATTATTTTGTGCCTAAATAATTTTGATTTCTTCTTATCTTGATACTATACGTCACATTTCTGTTGATAAACACTATTTCATTTCTTTCTTAATTCTATATATAGTCTGTCGTGTAATTCCTACTTCTTTCACAATTTGGGATATGGCAATGACTTCTTTCAACTGAGAAACGACACGATGATACACGAGTCGCTTTTGAGGATCTTTCGCATTTGGAAAGTAAAGTATCGGTCGGCCTTTATAGATTCCTTTACTTTTTGCCAATTTAATACCTTGGGCTTGTCTACGCTTTGATTCCGAACGCTCCTGTTCTGCAATCATGCCTAGTATTTGGATGATTAGATCTTTGATGAACTTATCCAACAGTGGATTGCCGATCGCTTCACTCATAATAGGCAAACTTGTGATAACCAATTGAACATCTTTTTGCTTTAAGAAATTAACTGTATCTATGATTTCATCGTAATTTCTTCTTAATCGGTCAATAAATTCTACAATGAGTTGGTCTTCCGAACGCACAAAGTCTAAGACTTCTTTGAAGACACTGCGCTCATTTACGGTGGCACCAGATCTCTTTTCTCTAAAAACCTTTTCTGCACCAAATTCTTCTAATACTTCAATCTGTCTATTCAAATTCTGATCCAATGACGACACTCGAGCGTAGCCTATTTTCATATAACCATCTTTTCTGAATATAATTAAAATACACCCTAATCATACACTGAAAAACCAGTGAAAATAATATCCTTGTAATGTCTATTTAGGGTCTACCATAAATAGACGTTAATAACATAACATCAAAAAATATAAATATAATTGATAGGAAAAAGATAGTTGCGATTGTGTATCAATTAGAATGAGAGGCTTGACAATAATGCTAGATATTTTTAATATATGACTATATATAGATATACCAATATTAATATTAGACCTACTTAAATAGGGAGAGGTGAGTAATCATAAAAGACATGGAAGAAAACGAAACAGTGGTTAATCATAAAGATCTTGATGAAGAAACTTTATTTGTTGTTTCCCAGACTTTTAAAGCATTAAGTGACCCGACGCGAATCAGAATACTAAATTTGCTGTTTCTTAAAGAATATTCCGTAAATGATATCGCTGAAAACTTACATTTAAGACAATCTACTGTCTCCCACCAATTACGGTTTTTGAAGAATTTACGCTTGGTCAAATATAGAAGAGCGGGGACGACTCTATATTATTCCCATGACGATGCACATGTAATGAACATGTTGAAAGAAACAATTGATCACGCTTGTCATCACTGACCAAAGAAATATGAAAGAACTATATATATAAATCGATTTAATATATCGATCTGCAAATATTCAGAGGAGGGGATTGGATGAGTCAGGAGCATGACCATACACATGGTGCGAACAAAAAGACCTTGATGATCAGTTTCATAATTATCACAGTTTATATGATTATTGAAGCAATTGGAGGATTCCTGACAAATAGTCTCGCCTTACTAGCTGATGCGGGACATATGTTAAGTGATTCAATTTCGCTGGGTGTGGGATTGTTGGCTTTTATACTTGGAGAAAAAGCGGCCGATTATAGTAAAACATATGGATACAAACGATTTGAAATTCTTGCAGCAGTATTTAATGGCGTTACTCTGGTACTGATTGCTATCTACATTTTTTATGAGGCATATCAACGTTTTGCGAATCCACCTGAAGTGGCCTCTACTGGCATGTTGATAATTGCTACCATTGGGTTATTGGTAAATATACTTGTAGCATGGCTCCTCATGCGAGGAGGAGATACAAAGGAAAACTTGAACATACGTGCAGCATTTTTACATGTGCTGGGCGATCTGCTTGGTTCAGTAGGAGCCATTATTGCGGCGCTGATGATCATCTTCTTCAACTGGGGTTGGGCAGATCCGTTGGCGAGTGTGATTGTTGCAGTGCTTGTATTGATAAGCGGATGGCGTGTGACAAAAGATTCCATTCATGTACTGATGGAAGGCACACCCAAAAATGTTGAGATCGATGCAGTGATTAGAACCATAGAGCGCATTCCCGGTGTAAATAACATGCATGACTTGCATGTATGGAGTATAACAAGTGGTCAAAATGCACTCTCGTGCCATGTGGTAGTGGATGGCACCATTCCTATTCAGGAAAGCGAAGAAATACTGAGAACAATTGAACAAAAGTTGGAAGACGAGAATATTGGGCATGCAACTATTCAGATGGAAAGTGAAAATCATCCTCATAAAAATTCTGTAATGTGCAAGGATGAAAATCCGGAGCATGAACATTAAACAGTAGAATATATTGGATTGTAAAAAAGCTGTCATTATATTCTGGCAGCTTTTTTAGCACGTTTCATTACGATATATTTGACGATTTCATTACAACTTTTATAGCAAACATTGTATTAATTGTTTAAGTGATATCATTGCTATATAAAATATGATAGTTTGAACAGGAGAATGATACATGTTTGATTTGAGAATAATATTTATGGTTACAGATGTCACTTAAGACGCTATTTTACGCCTGTTTTTAAGCGCTATTTTGCACTATAACACATTTGAAAAAAGGTAGAACACAGCCTTTTATGTTCCAACTGTCACTTTCGATGTTATTTTGCACTGATTTAGGCGATAATTTGTACTATAGTTAAGAAACCCGGCTAATCTTTTCACAAAGACAGCTAGGCTTTAAAGTTGGTTATGCAAAATAACACTTAAAATATATGCAATTTATCGTCAAAAATGACACACATCTACAAATTGTTTAACCAGAAGATTACTTTTCTAATTATAAATGAAAAACGTTCGTAAAAGTATATGGAAAATATTGAACGTTCGTAAACTATTTTTATATGTTTAAGAACGTTTATTTTGATCTATTTCAAATGTTTTTAAACCGTTCTTAAAAGTGTACTTTTATGAACCTTAATGGTACTGTAAAATATTTAATTCAACTTATATAGTCGTTTCCCAATCCATGACAGACGCCTAGATACTAAAGTATAGTCATAAATTTTATGCTTTTCTCAATAGATATGAGGTTAGCGATTACTATCATTACGATATTTCCTTTAGGGTCGCGCACACTTGCCCAGAAATGAATCCGAAAATTCATGCCAATCATGCAGACATTGGTGGCATTTATCATCTTGTTATCCGGTGTTTACTTGCTTATTTATTTGACACACGGGCCGATTTTTTAATGCATGAAAAGGATGGAGTTAGTGGCAGATACAAAAATATTGAGGTGTTAGGGGCTCATCTTGTATCCGAAAATGCATGAAATGTGATTTACACGATGACATTAGCCGTTAATTTGCTTAACCATAGAAGATTTAAAAGAAAGTCTTGCTATATATTTAACAATGTTGTGCGGGATAACAACAAAATGAATCCACCGTTTAGTTAAATACGGTGGATTTTTTCAACCTTGGACAAGGTACGGGGTTTCATTAGATAGAAACAAGGCAAACGTATTACAGAGTGATTTCTATGAGGAGGATAATGATGACAAAGAAATACGATCTTATTGTGATTGGTTCAGGTTCTGCTGGTTCCATTACAGCAGCAAAATGTAATAAAGCCGGCTGGAATGTAGCTATGGTAGATGACAGGCCGCTTGGGGGCACGTGTGCACTACGTGGATGTGACCCAAAAAAGGTTCTACATGGTGCTGCCGAGCTTATTGATTGGAACAAACGAATGGTTAGGAACGGAGTACCATCTGAAGTCTCCATCAACTGGAAAGATCTAATGAGCTTTAAACGAACCTTTACAGATCATGTCCCGGAAAAAAAAGAGCAAGCATTGAATAAACAGGGAATCGATACGTATCATGGCAATGCATCTTTCATGAGTGAGGACAAACTTGAAGTGAATAAAGAAGTGCTCGAAGGGGGTCATTTCTTGATCGCTAGTGGTGCGAAACCTACCCCTTTGCCCATACAAGGAGAAGAACATCTTACTTATAGTGATGAGTTTTTGGAGTTGGATGAATTACCACAAAGAATCGTCTTTGTTGGTGGGGGGTATATTTCGTTTGAATTTGCTCACATCGCGGCACGTGCTGGATCAGAAGTTCATATTATCCATCGAGGTCAAAAACCTTTGGAGAATTTTGATATAGATCTTGTAGATATCCTTTTAGAAAAGTCGAAACAGATTGGCATACAGGTACATCTTCAACATTCCGTTGAATCCATTGAAAAAAACAAGGTAAGTTTCATGTGTACGCTCGAAAAAAAGAGGATATAACTCGGTTTGAAGCAGACATTGTTATTCATGGAGCTGGACGGGTCCCTGCCTTAGATATGAATCTTGAAAAAGGGAATATAGAAAGGAAAAAACATGGTGTCCATGTTAATGAGTATTTGCAAAGTGTAAGTAACCCGAATGTCTATGCAGCCGGAGATGCTGCAGCAACGGATGGCTTGCCTCTCACACCTGTAGCCAGTGCAGATTCTCATGTCGTAGCATCTAATTTATTGAAAGGGAACAGCAAAAAAATTGAATATCCCGTGATTCCATCTGCTGTATTTACCGTACCTAAAATGGCATCGGTAGGTATGAGCGAGGAGGAAGCCAAAAACTCTGACCGGAGTATTAAAGTAAAGCAGAAAAACATCTCCGACTGGTTTACGTATAAACGGACAAATGAAGACTTTGCTGCGTTTAAAGTGCTGATTGACGAAGATCATGATCAAATTGTCGGTGCTCATTTGATTAGTAATGAAGCCGATGAACTGATTAATCATTTTGCAACAGCCATTCGTTTTGGAATTTCAACCAAAGAATTGAAACAAATGATATTTGCCTATCCAACGGCAGCTTCGGACATTGCCCACATGGTGTAAGTTTACGTAATGTGAGATGTTTATAAACCACTTTATCGTCTAATCTTGTTATATGATCTTAGAATCAAAAAGAAAATAACTTTTTTGACAGCCGCATTTTTCAACGGAAGAATGTGGCTTCTTGGCGTGAAGAGCAGATAGCTTTATTCTTAAACTTCTAAAAAACTTATGTGAACAATTGATAAATAAGGTTTTTTATCTGATCTGTTTTATAAGATTATTCTATAAAAGAAAAATAATGTATGACTTAACCGTGTACTATGGTACAGAGTTTATACTTTTATTGAGGTGACAATATGGGGATGAAAATCAGTGAATTGGCTAAAGCGTGTAATGTGAATAAAGAAACCGTTCGGTATTACGAGCGGAAAGGATTGATAGCCGGACCTCCCAGAAACGAATCAGGGTATCGAATATATTCAGAGGAAACAGCAGATCGGATACGGTTTATTAAACGAATGAAGGAATTGGACTTCTCGCTAAAAGAAATCCACCTGTTGTTTGGTGTAGTTGATCAAGATGGGGAGAGATGTAAAGATATGTACGTCTTTACCGTTCAAAAAACCAAAGAAATCGAGCGGTGATTACGGCCAGAAAAATGTACCACCTCTGCCATCTTTCTTACCATTAAATGACAAGGAATGTACCAAGTCATGTCAGTATGTTTACCACTACCTCCGATATAATTAATGCGCACACCAATAGGTGTGACATTTTATATCGGAGGTATTTTTATGATTCATTATCGAAAGATATTAGAATTACGTGCTGAAGGCATCAGTCTTAGAGGCATCGCGACCAGTACGAATCATTCTCGACAAAAAGTGACAGAAATTATTGATTTGGCGGAGAAGAAAGAATTAGTCTGTCCATTAGATGAAATAATGACAGATGTATGGATTGAGGCGTTTTTATATCCGGAAAAGACATTGGAGGCATCAGGCAGACAACCGTTAGATTTTGATTATATTCATCAGGAATTAGCGAAACCCAATGTGACGCTCTCACTCCTTCATCATGAATATGAGGCGGAGTGTCGGACGAATCAAAAAATACCGTATTCATATCGGAGCTTTGTCCGGCACTACAGTAAGTATGCAGATAAGCATAAAGCCACTTTACGCATCCGTAGAAAACCAGGGGAAATCATGGAGGTGGATTGGGCAGGATCCACAGCTTTTATCATTGATCGAGATACGGGTGAAAAGTTAAAAGCGTATGTATTTGTCGCCACTCTACCATGCAGTCAATTGTCTTATGCAGAGGCGACCTTGTCGATGGACTTACAGTCATGGATTCGAGTACACAATCATGCGTATGCTTACTTTGGCGGGACGACACAGATTATTGTTCCAGATAATTTGAAAGCGAGCGTGACAAAGCACACGTCTCAAGAGCTTATTTTAAACCCAACATACAGAGAAATGGCTGAGCATTATAATACAGTCGTCATGCCAGCACGTGTGCGGGCACCTAAAGATAAGTCGAGTGTTGAGGGCTCAGTCAGTACGGTTTCTACATGGATTATTGCCGCACTCAGAAATACTCAGTGCTTCAGTATCGATGAATTAAATGAAGCAATTGAACAAAAGTTGGCTGACTTCAATCAACGTGCATTTACACGTAAACAAGGGAACCGACTGTCAGCATTTGAAACAGAGGAGAAATTTGCGCTTTCCCCTCTGCCTGCCACACCGTATAAACTTTCTGTATGGAGAACAGCGAAAGTCCGTCCAGACTACCATGTCTCTGTCGAAAGTATGTTTTATTCTGTGCCTTATGAGTACATTAATCGGCAAGTTGACATCAGACTCTCAGAGACCCTGGTAGAAGTTTATTTCAATCATATGCGAGTGGCCTCTCACAAACGATTATATGGGAAATTTGGACAACTATCTACTATGCGGGACCATATGCCAGATAATCATAAATTATTTGTAGACCAGACACCGGAAGCTGCGATTGAGTGGGCAAACAGTATTGGTTCATGTACTCTGAAGGTCATCGAATATATATTGGATACGGCTCAAATTGAAAAACAAGCCCTCCAATCGATATTTTCACTGAAAAGATCAGAACGTAAATATACAAAGTATGAGATTGAACGAGCGTGTAAAATGGTAATTTCCCTCACTCAACGACCGACGGTCAAAAGCATTCAAACCCTCTTAAAAAATAATAAGAAGAATGATGCCGAACAGACACTGAAACAGAATACAGAAATGACCGAAAACAACTATGGCTTCACCCGTGGCGCATCTTATTATGGAGGTGAGGATAAATGATGAATGATCAGACTTTAACTAAATTACACGAAATGAAATTAAATGGCATGGCTGAAGCCTACCAGGAACAAGCGATGAATCAGGATTTTAAAAAGATGAGTTTTGAAGACCGATTTTCTTTACTGGTCGACTTGGAACATTCCCGTCGTAAAAATAATCGTCTGCAGCGCTTGATTAAAGCAGCGACATTCGTTAACTCAAATGCCAGTGTTGAAGATATTGAGTATCATGCAGATCGTCGACTGGATAAAGATTTGATTTTAAAACTAGCGAGTGGCACTTATATTCATCACGCGCACAACATCATATTAAAAGGACCCACAGGGTCAGGTAAGACATTTTTAGGCACCGCATTCGGTATTTCGGCATGTCGTCAATTGTACAAAGTGAAGTACATTCGTTTACCCGAGCTATTAGATGAATTATCTCTGGCCAAATTATCCGCAGATGGAAGTTACCGAAGAAGTATTAAAAAATATACAAAAGTGGACGTTCTAGTACTGGATGAGTGGTTACTCACTGATTTAACACCTGAAGAAGCAAGTATGCTTTTGGAAATTACAGAAGCCCGTCATAAGGTATCTTCAACCATTTTCTGTTCTCAAATTGACCCAAGTGGTTGGCATTTGAAACTGGGTAATGAAACAATTGCCGAAGCCATTTTAGATCGGATCATCCATGACTCCTATCAGATATTAATTGACGGAGAAATCTCTATGCGTGAACGTCATGGCTTGGAAGGTGGTTTCTAGTCTGGCACTACTGACTAAAAAAGACATCAATTCTTTCTCAACATATGATTACCATTAATTTTTATATGTATTGGTAAGCTTGTTGGCAGGGTGTGGTAAATACTATGTCATTTAGTGGTAAGAAAGATGGCAGAAGTGGTAAAATCTTGTGGCCGTAACCAAGCTTTTCCTTTAACTTGTTCCATTTTAAAAAACAGCTCCTTTATCTAAATTTTTTACAAAGCTATTGTTAACCAAAATTCGAAGATTAATGCATTCCGTTTTGAAATAAAAGAGGATAATAAGTCTAAAATATAGGAAATTCATTTTCATTTCTAAAACATTTTATTCGAATAATAACAGTGCGTCGTGTGCATTTTATATAAGTAGAACCATTATTTTGTAAAGGAGAATTCTTAATGACTAATTACGATCTTATAGTCATCGGTGGCGGTATGTGCGGTATTCAAGCTGCGAAACAAGGGGCTGCACTCAATGCCAAAGTAGCTCTAATTGAAAAAGATGATGTTCTTGGTGGTACCTGACTTAACAGGGGGTGCATCCCCAAAAAGGCCTTGGTAAGGTCTAGTGAAGTTTGGGATTTAGTTAACAATGCAAAGGAATTTGGAATAGTGGTGCAAAACGCATCTTTGCTTTGGGACAAAGTGATCGATCGAAAAGAAAAAATTATTAAGTCCTTTGAGGAAGATAAAGAAAAAGGTCTAAAAGAGCGAGGAATTGATTTAATTCGTGGAGAGGCATCGTTTATATCCTCAACGACTATCAAGGTCAATGACATGGAGATTTCAGCGGATAAGTTTGTGCTTGCTTTGGGATCAAAAACATCCACACCCCCAATTGAAGGTATCGAACACACGATAAACAGTACAGAAGCGTTAAATCTCCGTGAGTTGCCGAAGAAAATGGCGATTATTAGTGGTGGCGTTATTGCGATGGAATTTTCTCATATTTTTGCAAGTGTAGGTGTGGACTTGACTGTAATAGAAATGGGAGATCGCTTGTTGGCCAGTGAAGATCATGACTCTTCACAAACCATTGAAGCAATCTCAAAAGAAATAGGCATAGAAATTTTGTTAAACAGTAGAGTTCAGAAAGTCCTCAAAAGTAATGACGGGAAAATCATTGAGGTCGAAACGCTAGATGGAAAGAAATCTTTTGAAGTAGATCAGGTGTTATTGGCTACTGGACGTGTGCCAAATGTCAGTGGACTTGCTTTAGAACAAATTGGCGTTAAAGTCGAAAAAACAGGAATCCAAGTAAATGAATATCTTCAGACAACAGTGGAACACATCTATGCTGGCGGTGATGGCATTGGAGGATATATGTTAACTCCTGTTGCATCTTATGAAGGAAGAGTTGCTGCCAAAAATGCCATTGAAAATAACATTGAAAATGTCGATTATAGCTTAGTAACACGGACGACATTCACTCACCCGCCTATTTCTAGTATAGGTTTAACAGAACAAGAGGCGATTGAAAAAGGAATGGATATTGATACGAACCGGTTAGATTTTGCAGATGTTGGACCAGCAGTGGTATTAGGAGAAACAAGAGGATTTGTTAAGTTAATCAGTGACAAGAAGTCCAAACACCTTGTTGGTGCTCACATTGTTGGACCAAGAGCAGAGGAATTGATTCATGAAATTGCCATAGCCATGAAAGGCAAATTGACTATAACCGATCTTTCAGAGATTATATCTATTCATCCGAGTATTTCAGAAGCCGTTATTGGTACTGCCATCTCCGCTGACAAAGGATACCAGGAAAGCTGTTGTGGTTAAGGAGGTGAATGTTATGGCAACAAATAAAATAAAACAACAGGAGAAGAGAATTGATAAATGTTGCTATAAGATTGAGAGTACCAATTCGCCTGAAGAAATTAGTCATCAAGTTAAAGAGATACAAGGTTGTTGTAACAATATTGAGCAGCAAATAAAGGTGTGATAATCATGTTTCGTTGGATGAAAATGATGATGATGATGACTATGTGTGCCTTATGTGCTTTTAATGTCGTTAACAATGTATATCAATCCTATTTGTTAACAATAATTACTCAAAGAAAAAGATGCTAACCAAAATTAAGCATACGATAATTTTTTCAATTTATCTTGGTTGAATTTTTTTTCAATATACAAAAAGCCGATGTCCTATTAGGATGCATCGGCTTTTTGGCTAACATAACGATAAGCGTATCTATTTTCAAATGTTACAGCAAGACCCATTGGTAGGGTCGACTTCCTCGTAACTCTTCCCCATAAGATTTCCAAGTTCAAAGGCATCTTCAACAGATAACACCTTTCCCCCTGGATGTTGGTTAAGCCAGTCCTGCGCTTCACTCGCTGAGCTGAAAAAATGGACTTCGTTGCAGAATGCCGAGCGAATTGACGACATATCATCCGGAGTAACTATCGAGACAACAGATGTGGAAGGTTCCACGCTTATAACGCGGTCAGGTTCCACCGTCAACTTTACAGGCTTGCCGGTGCCGTGGCAAGGCGACTCTATTTGGGCCTTGCGTCCGATGAGTTTTGGGAACATAAGTGTGTCAAGGGCACACCATGTATATAGTTCCTTCCCATCTACCTTGAATCGGTGGGGGGTAGGGACCAAGGTGAGACCAAAACCAACGACACGACGCTGTTCGTTTAGTTCCACGCTTGGTAGGGTCTGAAGAACCTTTCTCATTTCCTCGACAGGCTTCCCGGTCGCAGAAGCGATATCTTCAACAGTCACCGGCTCCCCCTCTGCTAGCATTTGTAACAACGGGTGGAAGAGCCACTTCATGGAGCCTGCTTCCCCTTGGTCAGACTGTTGGTCTATTCGGGTTGCTATTTGTTTAATTTCATTTTTCATATCTTTTTCCTCCTTAGCATTTTTGTTTAATCTTCATTATTGTTCCCGATGTTATATTCAAAAAATTTCCTGTCTATAGTTAGAATTTTACGAAGTGATCTCAGTAAAACCCTTTGTATTGTGTTTAATTCTTTAATGTCTAACTCCCTCCATATGATTGAATACCTCATTCGGTGTATCAAGAAACGATGCAACATGTTGACGTAATTTTTGTAGATCCTTGATATGCTCATCTATTTCAATAAGTTTCTCTTTTAATAAATGTTGAAGATGAGGTTCTACATCTACCGTATTTTTTTCAAAAATCACGATCAAATCTTTCATTTCCTCTAGTGATACGCCTAATGAACGGAGTTGTTTAATTCCATTGATACAAAATACATGCTCTTGATTATAGACGCGGTAATTGCCCTCGCTTCGCTTAATGGAAGGTAGGATCAATCCCTTTTCTTCATATAATCGAATGGCTTTTCGACTGACTCCTGTTTGTTGGGCTAGTTGACCAATCGTAAAACACTCCACTTCCTCCCCCCTTTCTTTAAATCATCAGCGGACTAAATAGATTATATAACCTTAACCTTAGGGTAAGGTCAAGGATAATTTTATACTTTAAACCATTTTAGTTTAATGAGGTGTAAATTTTATGAATACACTAGGAAATATATCTTTATTTAAATCGCCTATTCTATCTTTCACCATTCACAAAATCTCTTGCAAAATCCTCTGCTCCTCTCCATATTGTTTCGTGGTTTTGACCATCTATTGGATGTAACAGCCATAATCTTTCTGATGCTTTTGTATACAGTTCCTTTTTTGAATCGATATGAAAGGGTTTATTTATGAATCCTATTTTTTTCAGCGTGTCAAACTCTGAAAAAATTCGTTTCCCGTAAATTTCTTTATCGTCAATTGTAACCACATTGTTATGATTGGAAATGATATGTCCATTAAAAAGAATGAGGTGCATATCGTCTCCCAATTCCTCTATGTTCCAAGGCATTTCACTATTTTCTTCAATAAAAGACTGGAACTTATCGAAGAATTGTCTAATGTTTTTTCGAGAAAACTCACTTAGAACTAATGCAGTAAGCTCTCCATATGACGAAAGATGAAAGGCGGTTGCTATTTCAAGTGGACCATCTCCAATAATGATGGTCTCAAAATGTATATATGGATCAATGGAGCAACATCCAGCCATGTTAATCATCCTTTCTTTTAAACGACCCGTACATTATTATATCTAAAATTCCTATAATTACTAAAATAATTCTGACTATTTGTTGAACTTGAATAAATAAGGTGGATCATACAGCAATTGACTTATCGAAATTCAAAAATTCATACATGATAATACCTTTTTTCAGTATTCAAAAAGGGAGAGATTTTCTCCCTCCCTGAATCTCTACCCTGCACAACAAGATAATTTACTTACATCTTTATCCAATGTTAAGGCTGCAAGTTTCAAGCCTTCAGACATCGTTAGATAAGGAGCCATCGTATTTCTTAAATCATCAGCTGTTAGACCGAACTGAACAGCTAATGTCGCCCCATAAATCACTTCACCTGCATTTTCGGCAACTACATGTGCACCGACGATTTTCTTAGTTTGGTTATCAACAACCAGTTTAAAGACTCCATTAGTTTCACGGTTTACTAGTGCTCTAGGTACACTATTTAGTGGAAGTACGGAAGTCTTTACATCATTTCCTTGATCCTTGGCTTGTTGTTCAGTTAAACCAACTGTGGCAATGGATGGGTTAGTAAATGTTACTCCCGGTACAAAGCGTAGATCCACTTTCTTATTGGCAGCTCCTAGTGCGTTTTCTACAACAATTCCACCTTCGTATGCTGCCACATAAACAAATTGTGGGCCTAATGTCACATCACCTGCTGCATAGATGTTTGGATTGCTCGTTTGTAGGTAATCATTGACAACAACTTCTCCTCTTTTACCTATTTCAACACCTGCAGCTTTTAAATTGAGTGATCCTGTGTTCGGTCTTCTTCCAGTAGCAACCAATAACTGATCGGCTTCAATGACTCGTTCTTCACCATTCACTTCAATATAGACTTTTTTCATATTACCGTTTTGTTCAACCTTTTTGTAGGTGACTCCGGTGATAAAATTTAGCCCTTGTTTGGTTAATGCTTCATCGACGGCTTCTGAGATTTCAGGATCATATTCTTTTAGAAGTCGTTCACTTCGTTGCATCAACGAAACTTCTGAGCCTAAGTTATGAAACAGTTGTCCTAACTCCATCGCAATATATCCAGAACCGATAACGGCTAACTTTTTCGGAACTTCCTTTAACTCTAAAGCCGTTGTGCTTGTGAGAAAGTTCACCTCTTTTAGTCCAGAAATATTTGGAATAGATGGGGATGCCCCCGTTGAAATAAGGAACTTGTTTGCTATATATTTTTGACCGTTCACTTCAACCGTGTTCTCATCAATAAATGAGGCTTCGCCACGAATCAAATCAATACCATATTCATCGATAAGATCTACATATTTTTGTTGTCTCATACCCTCAACGAGTTTATCCTTATTCTCAGTTAATGTAGCCATATCCACTGATTCGGCTTTTGTATTCAAACCACCAAAAGGGTTTTTTCCTGCCAAGTGATTGATTTCGCCGGCACGAAGCATTGTTTTAGAAGGTACACATCCTATATTGACACATGTACCGCCAATGGTTCCTCGCTCAACCATGGCTACTTTAGCCCCTTTTTCAACAGCTTTGATCGCAGCTGAAAAAGCCGAACCACCGGAACCAATGATAAGTAAGTCATAATCGCCTTCATTACCTAACACCACATTTTCTTGTGATGATATTTCTTCTATTTCTCCAGGTTGATATTTCGCCTCATCAATAGCCTTTTTTGCACTTTCAATCCCAATATCATCGGGTAATTCAAATAATACTTCACCGTGACGAAAACTAGCTTCTACATTCTTGGCACCAATATTTTCAAGTGCAACTGCTACATGTTCTTCACAACCCATACAAGTCATGCCACTAACTTTCATACTGATTTTCTTAGTCATTTTTTAACACTCCTTTTAATTATCGAAATATGCCACCCGGACCAATTCCCCAATAATAAGAAATATAAATTCCTGAAATTAAAATAACAATGGAGGAAATAAATTGGATCATTGCCATATTTTTAGAAAGTAATTGTTGGACATATCTTTTTGAAACCAAAGAAACAATGGTTATGGAAGTAACGACAACACCCATACCGATTGAGTACACAATAAATTTAAGTATAACCATCAATAACGAATTACCTTGCATAGATTCAGTGAGTACAAATAAAAAGGCTGGCAACGTACAACTTAATGATGTGATTCCATAAGCAATACCATAGAAATAAACTGATCGTTTACCTTGTTTAATATTAACTCTTAAAGGTAGAGAAACTTTTTTTCCAAGCAACATCCCTAGTCCTAAAAGAAAGATAAGTACGCCCATTAGAAATGACCAAATTGGAAAAACATTGATTAAAGCTCTACCTAATAACGATAATAGAAAACCGGCTATCACAAAAATAGTTAGAAATCCCAACGTCATAGACAATCCTAACCATAGCCCCTTTGAGATTGTCCTTATTAAGGAACGCCTCGTTTCAACCTCTCCTTCACCAATTAAATAACTAATATATGAAGGCAACATAACAATCCCGCAAGGATTAAACGCAGCAACCATTCCTGCTGAAAAAATAAAAATAAAGGGAACCGTCATGAACTACTCACTCCAATACGTGTTAGTTCCTTTTGTAAATCATCAAAAGAAGGGTTAACCGCGTGATATATAACTTCTTGATTGCTATCTATCAAAAAAACTTCTTCCAATTGTTTTACTTGATACTTTTTAGTGAGTTCATATTCTTTATCGATTAAATGTGTCCATTCTCCACCATATTGACGTTGGAAATCCTTTAAATCTTGTTCTGTATCTCGTTGGGGATCCATATCAACAGTTATAAGTTGAACATTGTTTCCATATTTATTATGAATCTGTTTAAATACCTTTTCCCCTGCTACACAAGTCGGACACCAAGATGCCATGAAATAAATGAGTGTTGGCTTCTCGGAACTTATTTTCTCGGAACTTATTGGTTGTGTTTTTTCATTGTTTATCGTGTTGGTTCCATTGGATATTCCACATGCTGAGAGACTTACAATAATGAGAGCTGGTAATAAAATTTTTTTAAAGAACAATACTGATTTCAAATCACTCTCCCCCTTTTTCTTCTGTTTCATTGAATTTAGAATGGTAACAATCCGACTGACATGTATTACGACTACCTCTTCTTTTTACCAACATAATCAGTCCGACAATTAACAAAACAGCACCAAATATCCAAACTTCTTTTCCTATTAAGAAAGCACCCATAGAACTCAATCCAATTGCAATTAAAAGGATTGGTAAAGCGCAACATAGAACCAACAATGCTGGTATTCCTAAAAACAATAATTTATCATTATCCTTTACATTTTTTCGCTTTTGTACAGTCAATTTACATCACCTGCTAAAAAGTTGATTTTAACCCTCAAACATTTTCTCAATAATAGGGCAAGAATATAAATATTCTTCATTCGGACAACATTCTTTTAAATCATTCAACATATTCTCAACACGCATTAAATCTCTAATTTGTTGTTGTACTTCATCAACTTTTTGAGAAACGAACTCATACATATCCGAACACCGCACATCATCCTTATCTACAACACCAAGCAACTTGTGGATTTCACTTAAAGAAAAACCAAGCTCTTGCATCCGTTTAATAAACCATACACGCTTAACATCATCATCTGAATATATCCGATAACCAGCTTTCGTTCGGGAAGGTTCTTGTAATAAATTTTTTTGTTCGTAATATCTAATCGTCTCTTTATTTACCCCACATTTTTCTGCAAATGCAGTAATACGATAACTCACATAGTTCACCTCTAAATAATAATAAACCGCGTACCATAGTACGCGGTCAAGTATAATACATTTTTCTTCTTCAAGTGTCTTGCTTGTACTTTAAGGGAGCCTATCAACTCCACTTGGTTATTATTGTGATCTACTCAAACATTATAGTCAAATCACCATTTGATTGTATTTGTTATTCCTTTAAATAGTGACATAAATGAACCCGTCGGGAAAATAAGCTTAGCGTTGTAAATCTGCATTTTCCTGACGGGATTACTTCAAGAAATAGTAATCATACTATTACTAAGGAAGCAGAGCATCGAGTCTAACTTCCCTTTGAATTATTATGAATTTAGAGACTTTAAATAACTCCTATTAACTTAGACTCCGCTGGTTCACACGGTTCGATCCATCTTGCCCAAAAACAATACGTGTTTCAATTCCACCAATACATACCGAAGTACACTTATCTGACCTTTTTCTGTAACAAGAAATTGCATCGCGTTTATAAAAGTACAACTTTTATCGTCCTAAGAACCATACATTCTATTCTTCCAATAAACGACCGTTTATTGAAACATTTTAGGTAGTTATATTTTCAGTTTGTCATTTTTAAAGATAAATTGCATATATTTTAAGTTTTATTCTGCATAACTGACTTTAAAACGAGCTGTCTTCTTGAAAAGATAAGCTCTGGACTTTTTAACTATAGTGCAAGTTATCGCCTAAATCAGTGCAAAATAACATCGAAAGTCACAATAAAGTTCACTTACGATATCGTAATTTCTTTCAGCTTTATTTCAGAAAATTCTTTCTATGTCGAGAAAAACTTATACAAATTTATTATTATTCAAACATCTGCTTGAATAAAGAAAAACAAGATGTTATGCTATATTCAAACAAATATTTGAATGATGAGGTGTATGTATGAATAAGAAAGAAACATGTGAAGTTTTTTGTTATGACGAAGAAAAGGTTAACCGGATGCAAGAGAATTTACAAACTGTAGATATTGCCGGTATATCACAGATGCTTAAGGCTATTGCCGATGTGAATAGGGCAAAAATCACCTACTCCTTATGCAAGGAAGAGGAATTATGCGTCTGTGATATCGCAAATATACTCGGTGTGACTGTAGCAAATGCATCTCATCATTTACGCATGCTCTACAAAGAAGGCATCGTTACATTCAGGAAAGAAGGGAAACTCGCGTTCTATTCACTGGAAGATCAGCATATTAAAGAAATCATGACGATTGCATTAATACATAGGAAAGAAGTGATAACCAATGTCTGAAGGGATTGCAGAGCTGACTGAAGAAGAAAAAAAAGTTTACCGTGTTCAGGGGTTTTCCTGTGCGAACTGTGCAGGGAAATTTGAGAACAATGTGAAGAAACTACCTGAAGTTCAAGATGCGAAGGTGAATTTTGGCGCATCAAAAATTTCTGTATATGGTTCTGCAACGGTTGAGGAACTGGAAGAAGCAGGAGCATTTGAAAATCTCAAAGTGGTGCCTGAGAAATCCCGGGAAGAAAGTGGACAAGACAAAAAAGAAAAGGAAGTAACCATTCCATTTTATAAAAAGCACAGCACTCTGCTCTATTCGCTACTGTTTATCGCTTTTGGCTTCATTTCAATGTTGGTGAATGGTGATGACAATATTCTTACACCACTGCTATTCATCACTTCCATGATTGTCGGAGGGGCTTCAATGCTGAAAACGGGTCTCCAGAATTTAGTCCGGTTTGAATTTGATATGCGAACCCTGATGACAGTCGCAGTGATTGGCGGTGTCATCATCGGAGAATGGGCCGAGGTCGCCATTGTTGTCATCTTGTTTGCCATCAGCGAAGCGTTGGAGCGTTTCTCGATGGATCGAGCAAGGCAATCCATCAGTTCATTGATGGATATTGCTCCTAAAGAGGCACTTGTCAGACGCAACGGACAGGAAATGACAGTGCACGTCAATGATATTGCTGTGGGCGATATCATGATTGTTAAGCCTGGACAGAAAATTGCTATGGACGGCGTAATTGTCAATGGCTACTCTGCAATCAACCAGGCAGCAATCACAGGTGAATCAGTGCCGGTTGAAAAATCGATCGATGATGAAGTATTTGCAGGGACACTGAACGAAGAAGGCTTACTGGAAGTTAAAATCACTAAATTGGTTGAAGATACGACCATTGCCAAAATCATTCATCTGGTGGAAGAAGCACAAGGTGAGCGTGCTCCTGCCCAGGCATTCGTTGATAAATTCGCAAAATATTATACACCCATCATTATGGGTGTCGCAGTGCTGGTTGCGATTGTACCGCCGTTATTTTTCGGTGCGAGCTGGTCCACTTGGGTGTATCAAGGGTTAGCGGTTCTCGTTGTAGGTTGTCCTTGTGCATTGGTCATTTCTACTCCGATATCCATTGTTTCAGCAATCGGAAATGCTGCCAAGAAGGGAGTCCTTGTAAAAGGCGGGGTCTACCTCGAAGAAATGGGTGGATTAAAGGCCATTGCATTTGATAAGACCGGCACACTCACAAAAGGCGTCCCGGTTGTAACTGATTATCGTTTAATCGACAATGCAATTGATGAAAAGGAAATGCTGGCAGTCATCACAGCATTGGAATATCGTTCCCAACACCCATTGGCATCAGCAATCATAAAGAAAGCGGATAGCAATAATGTTCCCTATTCCGATATACACGTCGAAGACTTTTCTTCCATTACGGGCAAAGGGATAAGGGGTAAGATCAATGATAAGATGTATTACATTGGCAGCCCGGCATTGTTTAAAGAGATACAGGCAGCCAATTTCAGCAATACAATTGAAAAGGATGTCAAAACGCTTCAGAAACAAGGGAAAACGGTCATGCTTGCGGGCACAGAGAATGCCGTCCAAGCAATCATTGCGGTTGCCGATGAAGTACGCGAATCAAGTAAAGAAGTGCTTCAGAAACTGCATCAGGCAGGCATTAAAAAAACGATCATGCTTACAGGTGACAACCATAGTACCGCCAATGCCATCGGTGAACATGTCGGTGTCACAGATGTTCGATCTGAATTGCTGCCACAGGATAAACTCGATGTAATCAAACAATTGAAAACCGAATATAATCATGTAGGAATGGTCGGAGACGGTGTTAATGATGCTCCGGCATTGGCAGCTTCCACAGTTGGCATCGCCATGGGTGGGGCCGGTACAGATACAGCCCTTGAAACAGCAGATGTTGCTTTAATGGGCGATGATCTAAAAAAATTGCCATTCACCGTTAAACTGAGCCGCAAAACGTTGAACATCATCAAAGCGAACATCGCCTTTGCCATTGGAATCAAGCTTATTGCTCTGCTGTTGGTGATTCCAGGCTGGTTGACACTCTGGATTGCGATCCTCTCAGATATGGGTGCCACGGTATTAGTCGCACTCAATGGTTTGAGACTCATGCGTGTGAAGGAAGATGAATAGGTTTTGAATCTCTTCACTTTGAATCGAAATTTTAAAATATTGGAGATGGAAGAATGATTGTAACGGCATTTACAGCTGCTGCGGTTTACGTAGCAACAGGCATCGATTACCTTATTATATTGATTCTTCTGTTCTCACAAGTGAAAAAGGATCAGATAAAGCATATTTGGATCGGTCAGTATATAGGAACGGCAATTATCATTGGTGTGAGCCTTCTGGTCGCTTTGGGGGTTGCCAATCTGGTTCCCCAACAATGGATGATTGGTTTGCTTGGGCTCCTGCCCCTTTACCTGGGTATAAAAATATGGATTCAAGGTGAAGAAGACGAAGATGAAGGCAACATTCTCTCCCTTTTCTCTTCAGGCAGATTCAATCAATTATTCATAACGGTCACTTTCATTGTACTGGCTTCCAGTGCGGATGATTTCGCTATCTATATACCGTACTTTACGACTTTAAATATGATGGAAATCATTATTGCCGTCATTGTTTTCATGATCATGGTTGGTGTTCTATGTCTAATCAGCTATCGATTGGCTTCCTTGAATTTTGTTTCAGATAAAATCGAAAAATATGAACGATGGATCGTTCCAATCGTCTTTATAGGATTAGGAATTTATATCCTATTTGAAAATGGCACATTCAACGCTCTGTTCTCATTCCTATTTTAATAGAAAATTTTATAAGCCGATATCTCTCTTTTAATGTGAGATATCGGCTTAATTTTAGTGCAAAATAAAGTCAAAAGTCACAGCAATCAATATTTGTATAATAAGGATCTACTCAAAACATCCGATTTTCATAAGCAAATTTATCTGGCTTATTTTAGTGTTGAATTTAAATTTATTCATAATTTGAAATGTCACATTAAATACTAATAAAATGCACAGTTTCTTTAAAAATTTGATTTAAGCTAAATAATTAGAGGGGAATTTTTTAATAGCTAAAATTGGTAATAAGACTAGTGTACGAATGATTTCTTATTCTAATAGAATAGTAAGTTTGTTTGAAAATTATCTTTCAAAATTAACTATGTATGAGGTGCAAGATGAAAGTAATTGCTACTGGAGGTGTAAGAGTATGAAGAAAAAAACAAGGAAGATTCTAAGAATCAGTATTATACTGAGTGTCATTATTTTGTTAGGTGTGACCTTATGGTTCAACTTAACTTCTGATACAAAAGCCTTACAAGTAGGCGATGAATCAATTGATTTTCAATTGGAGACGTTAAATGGTGATTCAATACAATTATCGGATATCAATTCAGAAAAAGGTGTTATTTTGAATTTCTGGGGGACTTGGTGTAAGCCGTGTCGTGAAGAAATGCCTGATATGAACCGAATTTATAATGAAGGACATGAAGACTATGAAATCATTGCAGTAAATGTTTCTGAGGATGAGCAGCAGATTAATCAGTTCTTATCCAGTTTAGATGAAAAACTTAATTTTCCAGTTGCATTGGATCGCAATAGAGAAGTGACTAAAGCGTATCAAGTAGGCCCACTGCCAACGACAATAGCAATCAATAAAAACGGCATTGTTGTGGAGAAGAAAGAATATCAGTTAACTGTAGATGATATTTATAGATTTGTAGAACAATCATCTTCTGAATAGGATGAGAGTTTATAGGATTGAAAGAAATAAAATGTGGAAGAAATTCGTTCGGATTATTTAAAAGATGCAATATGAATGGAGTGTTTTTTTGGGTAGTGAAATGACTTTCTTTCTTGCATTTGGAGCTGGTTTTTTAAGTTTTGTCTCACCTTGTGTGCTTCCAGTATTTCCTGCTTTTATCTCTTACATAACAGGAATGAGTTATAATGAAGTAGAAAATCAAAAATTCAATGCACGCGCAATATTCCACACAATTTTCTTTCTTGTGGGATTCAGTTTGTTCTATATAGCATTAGGGTTTGGCACGGCCTTTTTAGGTGGAATATTGATTGACCATGCGAACCTGATTAGACAACTAGGTTCAATCCTGATTATTATCTTCGGGCTTATCATTACCGGTGTGCTTAATTTTAATTTCCTGATGAAAGAGAGAAAAATACAATTCAAAAATAGACCGTCAGGATTTTTAGGTTCAACTTTAATAGGTATGGCTTTTGGTGCCGGATGGACGCCGTGCAATGGACCGATTATCGGAGCTATTTTCGCAATGAGTGCCAGTGCACCAAACGATGCTTTAATGTTAATGGTTATTTACTGTCTGGGCTTTGCAATTCCATTCTTTATACTGAGCTTTTTCGTATCTCGTACACGCTGGATGCTGAAATACTCGAATACGATTATGAAAGTTGGTGGGGTCATCATGATATTAATGGGTGTACTTCTGTATTTTGATGGATTGACTCAGATTATCATTTGGCTGCAGCCGTACTTTGGAGATTTTCAAGGCTTCTAATTATGAATACATTAAATGACTTGTTTATATAACTTTCATAGAAATGATATATTATTATAAAATTTGTTTAAAAATTATTGTTAAAATTAAATATCAAGGAGGAATCTGGATGAAAAAATATTTAATGCCAGTTTTGATGGGCGTAATCTTTATTTTAACAGGTTGTAGTGATGACTCAGCATCGAACGAATCAAATATTAAAGAAATGGTTTCGGAATTAAGCGCTAGTAATATTGTAGAATCAGCATCTATAAATGATAAAACACTTATTGTTAAAGATAGTGGAGATGAGAATGTCTATACTTTGCCAGACGATGAATTTTTTGTATCTATTGCACCATACATCTCATATACACATCCTTGTGAATTTCATAGCTTAACAGGTTGTCAGGGAGAGCTGATGAATGAAGAGATGGATGTAAAAATTACAGATGAAGATGGAGAAGTTCACGTTGATGAGAAGTTGACTACCCTTGAGAATGGTTTCTTGGATTTTTGGCTGCCAAGAGATAAAAATTACTCTTTAGAAATTAATTATGATGGAAAAAAAGTTGAATCTAATTTTTCAACTTTTGAGAATGACAGCACCTGTCTGACAGATTTACAGCTTAAATAATATTATTAAATGCAGATTACCCAATGCTATTTAGTGTCGTGGAATCTGCATTTTTAATTCAATGTTAAATCTCAGAGTAGCAGTTAATTTATTTTTACTTAGTTTTTAAATACATGTAGTGGATAGTTTCTGCACATATATTTTTTATAATAAACTTAGTAAATTAACAGCTTGACAAATAACGATTACAGACGTAAACTTAATTTAATAAATCGATTACAGTTGTAGTCTTATTATAATGTAGGAGGGGAAAAAATGAATAAAGAAGGTAATCATAATCATGCTGAGCATGAAGAAAATCATCATAACCATGAGGAGAGCCACGAATCCCATAATCATAGCGGACACGATCATCATGCGCATATGGTGACAGATTTTCGTAATAAATTCTTCATTATCCTGATATTCACAATTCCAATTGTACTTCTATCTCCGATGATTCAAAATTTCATAGGTGTGGATTGGCAATTTACTGGAGATAGTTATATTGTGGCAGCGTTGGCCACGTTCGTTTATTTCTACGGGGGTTGGCCATTCATTAAGGGCGCTTACGATGAATTGAAAAACAAAGAACCAGGCATGATGACATTAATAGCAATGGCGATTTCTGTCGCTTACTTCTATAGTATGGCAGTTGTTTTTGGATTCAATGGGGAAGAAATTTTCTGGGAGATGGCAACTCTTGTATTAATCATGCTTCTGGGACATTGGATTGAAATGCGAGCTATTAACAATGCTTCCAAGGCTCTGGAATCCCTCGCATCATTAATGCCTGATACGGCAAACCGTATCACTGAAAATGGTGAAACAGAAGAAGTTCAGATTGATGATATTAAAGCGGGTGATTTACTATTAGTAAAACCCGGAGAAAAAATGCCGCTGGATGGTAAAATCGTTAAAGGAAAGTCGCAAGTTGATGAATCAATGTTAACGGGTGAATCTGTTCCAGTTGGAAAATCCGTTGATGACGAGGTCATTGGAGGTTCAATAAACAGAGAAGGTTCTCTCACTATTGAAGTAGAGAAACTGATGAATGAATCTTATCTGACACAAGTTATAGATATGGTTAGAGAATCACAACGTACTAAATCGAAAACTCAGGATGTAACTAATAAAGCAGCTAAATGGTTATTCTATATCGCTTTAGCTGCCGGTATTATCACATTTATCGTTTGGATAAGTATTGGAGCAACTATAGATACTGCTATCATGAGATTGGTAACAGTTTTGGTTATTGCTTGTCCTCATGCTTTAGGTCTGGCAGCACCGTTGGTTATTTCAGTATCTACATCACTTGCTGCAAAGCACGGTTTGTTAATTCGAAAACGTCCACAGTTTGAAAAGGCTCGTAAAATTAACGCTGTGATCTTCGATAAGACGGGTACTTTGACTGAGGGTAAATTTGGTGTTACAGATATACAGACTTTCAATAATATTGACGAAAATATCCTTTTAAGTTATGCAGCAACAATAGAAAATGACTCGGAACACCCTATTGCGAGAGGTATACTCAATGAAGCCAAGTTAAAAGAACTTGAATTGCTTGAAATGTCAAATTTCAATTCAATTACTGGTGTAGGAATTGAAGGGACGATTGATGATAAACAAGTCAAAGTAGTGAGTCCGGGATATGTACGTAAACAAAAAATAGATTTTGACGATAAGAACTTTAATAAATGGTCAGAACAAGGTAAGACGGTAGTTTTTCTTTTGGTAAACGAAGAATTAGCAGGTGCCATTGCACTGGCAGATAAGATTAAGGAAAGTTCTAAGCAGACAATAGAACAGCTGCATAAGAGAAATATTAAAGCTATAATGTTGACCGGAGATAACAAAAAAGTCGCAAATTATGTCGCAGAACAAATTGGGATTGATGAAGTCTATGCTGAAGTAATGCCCAATGAGAAAGCAGATAAAGTGACAGAAATCCAAGAACGTGGTTTGGTTGTTGCAATGACAGGTGACGGAATCAATGACGCACCGGCATTGACTAAAGCAGATGTTGGTATCGCAGTGGGTGCAGGCACAGATATCGCGATGGATAGTGCAGACATCGTTCTCGTTGACAGTAATCCGAAAGATATTCTTGCAATATTCAGCCTATCTAAAAAAACATATAATAAACTGGTACAGAATCTGATTTGGGCAACCGGATATAACGTGATTGCTCTCCCATTGGCAGCAGGAGTACTGGCGCCTTGGGGGATAATACTCAGTCCGGCTGTAGGTGCGATTTTGATGAGTCTCAGTACAATCATCGTTGCAATCAATGCGCAGTTACTTCATAGATTTGAAGTAGAATAAAATAAATGCCGACAAATCCTTACTTAAGGATAGTCGGTATTTTAATTCTTTACTGTATGAAATATGAAAGACATCTTAAAAATACTTGAAAAAATTAGAGGTGAAAATATGACCAAAGCAATTGATTCAAATATCACAGATTCCGAATGGGAAGTGATGCGGGTCGTTTGGGCACAAAACAAAACTACGAGTAAAGATATTAGAGATATTATAGAAAATAAAAAGAATTGGAAACCGGCCACGACCAAAACACTTATTGGGAGACTTGTTGATAAAGGTGTATTAAACACAGAAAAGGACGGCAACAAATACATTTATTCAACTAATTTAAAAGAAAGTGACTTTCTCAAAAGTACACTTGAACAAACTTTCGATAATATATGTAATAAAGACATTGGAAAAATTATTGCAGATTTAATTTCAAAATCAACATTAAGCTATATAGATATAGAAGAGTTGGAAAAAGTGTTAGAGATGAAAAAAGAGGATGCAGTTGACGTAGTGCCATGCAATTGTGTTCCAGGTCAATGTAATTGTTAATCAGCAGTAGACAAAATTAATAAATTAAGACAGATAATTGATTTGTTAAATAAAAAATGAAAAAGGGTAAAATACCTACCATGGGTATATTGAAACTTTCGTATAAAATAATATAATAAAATTTTAAGGAGAAATTTATATGTCAAAAGTAACACTTAATGTAGAAGGTATGTCATGTAGGGCTTGCGTTAATAAAGTCGAAGAGAGCGTCGGTCAATTAAATGGCGTTGAATCAGTTAAAGTTCAAATTCCTGAAGGTAAAGTAGATGTAACATTTAATGACAGTACAATTAATTTGGCAGACATCAAAGGTGCTATTCAAAATACCGGCTACGAGATTAAAGAGGATATTGATAAAGAAGATGGTTCTGCGTGTTCATGCTGCAGCTAGTTAATGACAAAAGATTTTAAGAATTTAGAGTATCATTTTTTTATGTCATATTGATTCTATATAATAATTGTAGAAAGAGACCAAGATAAAAAATCCGGCAAATCTTAATTCAAGATTTGCCGGATTTTTTCTTTGTAATCAGGAATCCATGCTTTTATCCTATATTACTATTCACTAATTTATTCCACAGGTGCCAGTTCACTTTCTGTAACCCACTTATGATTCTGAACTTCTTCTTCAGTATCTGTTGTAACGAAATCCACCATATAGACAGTGGTCTCTTCAACAGAATCAATCGTAGCCGTTGCACCTTCCATGCCTTCCATGTGTGATGCATTCATTACTGCTTCATCGCCTGGTTCTAATGGGGCTTCTCCCGGTTCTTCCAATTCTTCATGAATGACCCATTTATGATCTTCTACCAGTTCTTCGCCGTTCGTCGGTGTGTATGAGACAGTATAGACAGTGGTGTCAAAAGCACCGGAAATTGTTGCTTCAGCACCATCCATACCTTGCATGTGTTCTGCTTCAATAATCGCTTGACTTCCAACTGCATAAGTTGGATTTTCTGCTTCTTTCAAGTCTTCAGGTACTTCACCGGAACTGGACATCTCATCAGCTGAATGTTCCATATGACCTCCGGAATCTGATTCCATGTCCATTTCCTCCTCAGATCTGGACTCTGTTTCAGTGCTTTGGCTTTCTTCATCTTCATTAGGCTGAGTTTCCCCATTACCACAGGCAGCCATTAAAAATACAGCGAATATGGAAAGAAGCCCTAATAATATTTTGTTTTTAACCATGTATATACCCTCCATTTTATTAGTTCTACTGATAACTCTACCCATAACTTTTGCAGTTTACGTGCAGATTCAATGAAAAATAAATGTATTTAATCAAGAATAATATTACCGACTCGACATATTGGATTTCAATTTAAAGGTTTATTAACCGTGGATGATATCTCAGCGCTTCCTTCAAATCTGCACGAAAAATCGATATTTAAATAATAAAATGTATAAAGAGAGTAGCGAATCATGATACCAAGAAAATTAATAATTAATACTATAATATTATCATCTATATTTTTAGCGGGATGCGGTAAAATCACTCATGTAACTTCGAGTTACCCTTTAAATTTAAAAAGTTTTGACGGTCAGGTGTTATACTTAGTCATACATTTTTCAGACTAAAACTTCGTTGCAGCTGCTACCTCTGCTAGATTATTTTTATCGAAAGATACTGGAGATGAAAGATGATGGTATTTTGTATGTTGCAATCAATCCACAGAACGAAGATGAGTTAGCAATCTAGACTATAAGCAGAAATAGTTATGTGTCTAATGACAGCTCATAAGAACAGTGGAAGAAAATTTTAGTTGTGGGCAAAGTAAAATAAGCTGAATTATTCATAATAAAAATACTACTTTTCTATATAATATGACTAATGAACAAAATGATAAGATGATCTATTACGATTTATGCTGTTGCAGAAAACTGAGGAGGCTTTTATGTTCAATAAATTAGCTTTAAAAATCGGACTTTTGTTTTTTCTGGTGATTCTTATTATTGAAATCATATTATTCTATATCCTATATACAAATCTGGTCGCTGATCGTGTGGAGGAAGTGATGGGGGATTTATTGGCCCGGGGGAATACACACAGAGACGTATTGGAAGAAAACTATACAACCACGACATTGGAACATGTTGCGATTATGGAGTCAGAATCAGATTTTATTGTGGTGATAACAGATGAGAATGGAGAGATAATCACCAATTCTGATCCGGTTGAACCAGAAATGATAACTGTTATTGAACATACTGATTATGGTGAAATACCACAAGAAGGAGTTATCCTGAAATCAAATTGGTCAGAAGAAAAATATGTCTCTACAGACAGCCCCCTAACTTTTAACGAAACTCATAGCGGGCATGTTTTTATGTTTGCTGAAAGTGATAGCATCGAACGGATTATTGATCATCTCAGCCATAAGTTTTGGCTTGTGGGTCTATTGACTTTACTTCTGACTGTTATAACGGTGTTTATTCTTTCCAGAGTTATTACCCAACCGGTATTGAGGATGAAAAAAGCGACAGAACAATTAGGTAGAGGCAATCATAACGTGGAATTGTATACACATCGAAAAGATGAGCTTGGAGATTTGGCGACTTCGATTACTTTGCTGTCGCAAGATCTGGAACGTTTAAAAAACGAGAGAAATGAATTTTTAGGGAGTATATCGCATGAGCTACGAACACCTTTAACCTATATGAAAGGGTATACGGATATTATTAGCAGAAAAGAAATATCCACGACGGACAGGAATAGATACATTAAAATCATTCAGGAAGAAACAGAGCATTTAGCAGACCTGATAAAAAATCTGTTTGAATTAGCTAAAATCGATCATAATGAATTTGCCATCACAAAAGAGAGGGTAGTATTTAGCGCTTTGATTGAGACGGTTTTAGCACGAATCTATCCAGCGCTCAATGAAAAAAAGATAGAGCTTTTCTTTCATTGTCCGGACAACTTGGTTGTTATGGCAGATCCCGAAAGAATTCAACAAGTTATATTGAATATATTAGATAATGCAATAAAGTATACTCCCGAGAAAGGTCATATCACAATGGAAGTGATTCAAAATAAAAATGAAATTTTAACAACTATTTCAGATACAGGAGAAGGAATCCCAGAAGAAGATATACCCTTTATATACGATCGACTGTATCGTTCTGAAAAGTCTAGATCCCGGGTAAGCGGAGGGTCTGGTCTCGGGCTGACAATCGCTAAAGAAATTGTGGCGTTGCATGGTGGCGAGATTGGAGTAGAAAGTACACTCGGCAAGGGGACTGTTTTCGTCATATCTTTAAAGAAGGAGAATGTAAATGAATAAAGTGCTGTTAATCGATGATGAAGAGAGAATGCTCGAACTGTTGACATTATACTTGAAACCTTACCCTTATTTTTGTCGAAAAGCAGTAGGTGCAAAAGCAGGGCTTAAGTTTGTTAAAGAAGAGAAGTTTGATCTTATTCTACTGGATATCATGATGCCTGAAATGAATGGATGGGAAGTATGCAGAGAAATACGGCAATACTCAGATGTACCTATTATCATGGTGACTGCACGTGAGCAGAAAGAAGATATTGTAAAAGGACTCAAGCTGGGTGCAGATGACTATATCACAAAACCTTTTAATGAAGAAGAATTGGTTGCAAGAATGGATGCATTACTAAGAAGAACAAGACCTGTCAACCGGATTGAAGTCGAAAGACTGTTATGGGACGAAGATCAATTTGAACTATCCTATAAAAAACAGCTTGTAAAATTAACACCAAAAGAATTTGCAATCATTGGATTACTCATGAAAAATCCAGGAAGGGTATTTTCTAGAAATCAATTGATTGATTTAGTGTGGGGCATGCATTCTGAAACGGAAGGACGTACTGTGGATTCCCATGTTAGAAATATGCGGGAAAAAATTCGGGAAGTCGGCTTTCCTATCGATGATTACTTTCACACGGTGTGGGGCGTTGGTTACAAATGGATTAAAAATTAAAAAACACTTTCAATATTAGAACGTTAGACTGATTGCTTTTGTTCTATTAATAAGAAACGCCATGCCAGAATTATTATCTGACATGGCGTTTTTTCTATATAAGTTTTATTTTAAGCGATTTCCTTACAAGCTTCTGCACATTTAAAGCACGCTTCTGCACATCTCTGACAGTGTTCGTGGTCGTGTTTCTGACATTCATTTCCGCAAGCTTCGCAAATTTTGGCGCATACTGCTGCTAAATCAGAAGCAAATGGTGTACCTCTCATTAATGCTTGTTCCAGAAATGCACAGATATCTGCACATTCACGGTCCAGACGGATGCATTCCGCCATCATATTTACGTCCTCTTCTCTCAAACACGCATCGTAGCAGTGGTTACAGGCTTCCATACATTCATGTAACGTCTGAATCAGTTGTTGGTGTTGTTCATGAGCCATTGTAAATACCTCCTATAGATTTAAATACGCTTGCATTAATTGAATTCCCATCCATTTCGCATATAAACCGATATTGGTAAACTCCATAGAAAATGCACATAATTTTAATGATGATTGTCCTTCTCCACTTATTCAATAATGTAATTCGCCTAGAAAAATCAAAAAATAGTTCCTTTTTTATTATTAGATTGAAGATTTGGATCTTATTCTACTTTAACCTGTCCCATCATCCCATTGTCCTCATGTTCAAGTATGTGACAGTGGAACATATATATGCCTTTATTTTTAAACTGAATGGCAATTTTCACAGTCTCATCCGGGGCAACGGAAAAACTATCTTTCCAGCCTCTTTCGTTCTCAGGTGGTGCTTCTCCATTCCTGGAAAGGATTTTAAACTGAGCACCATGGATGTGGAACGGGTGAATCATGCCGCCCATCATGTCTGGTTTATTATAGATTTCCCATACTTCGGTGACACCTTGTTCCTGCGTAAAATCAATTCTTTCAGAGTCAAATTTTTTACCATTTATCGTTACCTGATCCATCATACCGAAAAGTTCAATTTCTTTTGTTACTGGTAAATTCTTTTCTTCTTCCGTAACTGAAAAGTCATTCATTTCATCAGGTATATCTATGGTTTTACCTGTTTGATCTGTGATTTCAAAAGGTAAGAGCGTGGTACCTTCTTCGTTTACTAAAGCAATCTCTTCATTAGTTTTAACTTGTGAGAAGTCAATGACTATTTCGGCCCGTTCTGAAGGCGTGAGTGTGATTTCTTGCATTGAGACCGGTTCATTTAAAAATCCGCCGTCCGTTGCGATTTGTACAAAAGCATCTTCTGTATTTAGTTTAACGGTGTAGTTTCTTGCATTTGAGCTATTTAAAAGTCGAAGCCTTACTTTTTCTTTATCTACAGTTAATTTTGGATTTAATGTTCCATTAATTAATGATGTATCTCCGACAGTGCCATCTTCATTTGCTGCTGCTTTATAATTCAACTGTTTTTCGTCATCAAAGACTCTGTCCTGGAAAATGAGAGGAATGTCATTTTCTCCATATTCACTTGGTAATTCGAGATTTTTTGAATTTTGGTCCTCGATATAAATTAACCCAGCAAGTCCATTGTACACTTGTTCAGAGGTTTTTCCTTCCGGGTGGGGATGGAACCACAATGTGGCAGCTTCCTGTGTCACTTCAAATTCAATAGTACTCTCTTCGCCTGGCTCCAATACATTGTGTGGACCACCATCGTCATTCCCTGGCACTTCCAATCCATGCCAGTGAAAAGTGGTATTTTCATTGAGTTCATTGATTAAGTTTATTTTCACAGTATCTCCTTTTTCAAATTGAAGCATGGGACCTAGAAACGAGTCATTATAGCCATATGTTTTTGTTTGAACGCCATCAAATATTTCTGTTTCTCCTTTTTGCGCGCGTATTGTATACTCAGTTCCTTTGTTGCTGTCGCTTTTGAGTACAGGGGGGATATTCAGTTCATTCTCTCCTGTCGAATCAATTAGACTTACCACATCATCATGATCCATATGACCATTACCCATGGAACCATTATTCATTTCTCCTTCACTGGAGGAGTTATTCATATTTTCTTCCATAGAATTTTCATTGTCCTCATTCATATTCATCTGTTCATTTGAATCCTTTCCATTGTTAGTATCTTCTACAGATGCTTCTCCGTCATTGCTTGTACAAGCTGATAAAACAATGACCATCATCAGAGAAAACAAGCTTATCAATAGGTTCTTTTTTCTCATACTTTACAATCCCTTCTTTCTACTTTTAATAAAGAACTTGTCATTCCTTTATGTATTAGACTAGATTATAATTTTCGAGAATCCGTGCATAAAATGAGTATTTAATATGACAAAAACTACATGTAAAATTAAGTTTAAAAAACGACCGTTTATTGGAACATCAGGAAGAGAACAAACATAGTTGATTTTACTATAGATTGAAAGTACAAAAACCCGTACAATTATCTTTGTACAATATTTTAAAAACTTATTGAGTTTTTGTACTATAGCCAAAGCTTATGAATGCTAATTAGAGTATAGAATACATATAACCCCCCACTAAGAGAAACATAAGGAGGAAAAATTATGAGCAAAGTTGGTTATGCCAGGGTCAGTACGAGAGATCAGAATTTAAATAGTTAAATTGATGTCTTAAATAAATATGGTTGTAATCGAATATTTTCCGAAAAGGTAAGTGGCAAGAAATATAAAAGAACAGAGCTTGACAAATGTCTCGACTACCTACGTAAAGGGGATACTTTAGTAATCACAAAGTTAGATCGACTCGGACGTACGACGAAACAATTAATAGAACTATCTCAATACCTCGATGAAAAGAATATAGATTTGGAAATAATAGATATGAATATTAATACCAAAGATGCAATGGGGAGGATGTTCTTCACTATGATGAGTGCTTTTGCAGAGCTCGAAGCAAATCTATTGAGTGAAAGAACGAAAAAGGGTTTAGAATCTGCTCGATCAAGAGGTAGAATGGGAGGAAGGCCTAAATTTCCGAAAGATAAAAGGGAAATGGTCATTTCTCTGTATGAGAGTGAGAAATACACAATAAATGAAATCATCAGGATGACAGGGGTATCAAGAGGTACCATCTATAACATGATTAATAGCAAGTCTGAGAAAAAGATCGGAGAGAAATGATTTTATGGAAACAAAGCTCCAGCAAGAGATAAATAATGTTCTAAAAGTATTTCCTGAATATTGGCATGAAGATATATTATTGAAGAATAAGTTGATTGAAGATATACGTTCTTACAATGAAAAATTAATAGAAGCTCTTCTATCGAACGAATCGATAAGAGATACATATTCCCTCGAGCTACCGTCGGGCTTAGTTTTTAAGATAGAAGAGTTCATCAGTATGCTACGTTTCAAAAACTACTGGGATAACAGCTACACAAAATATACAAATGAAATTGGTCTCACCAGTGAAAATAAGTATTTTAAGTATAATTCTGATGTAGTTCTAGATTTTCCGCACAAAGATGGTGTTTTAGAAGGAGGAATGACGACAGAAGAAAAAGGGAAAGACGAAGTTTATTATCATAACACCTTAGCCAAAGAAGAGATTGATACACTTTTAGCTCCTAAAATTCTAACTAATATTATCAAATATGCTAAAAACGAAGAGACGAATTTAGATAAATTCTCAGATAAAGATAATTTGATTCTAAAAGCTAATAATCTTATTGGATTATATTCATTGAGAGAACGTTACGCGGGGAAAGTAAAGTTAATTTATATAGATCCACCTTACAATACTGGTGGAGATAGTTTTAAATATAATGACCAGTTCAACCATTCTACGTGGTTGGTATTTATGAAAAATCGGTTGGAAGCCGCCAAAGAACTATTGAGTCCTGATGGTTCTATATGGATTAATATCGATGATAATGAGTCACATTACGCAAAAATATTGATGGATGAAATATATGGTAGAAACAATTTTGTTGCTAATATAGTTTGGCAAAAAAGAACCTCTCCTGATTCTAGAATCTCTTTAGGAGCTGCGCACGATAATATATTAGTCTATGCAAAAGATATTAATTTATTCAAACCAACAATTAATAAAGTTCCTTTGTCAGAAAAGAGGATTTCAGAATACAAAAACCCAGATAATGATATAAATGGCCCTTGGGTCTCTGTAGATATGACAGGGCAAACAGGACATGCAACTAAAAGCCAATTTTACAATGTCACACTCCCAAACGGTACGATAATATCTCCTCCTTCCAATAGATGTTGGGCGATAAGTGAAAAAGAATTTGTAAACCTTAGAAAACAAGGAAGGATTTGGTTTGGTATTAATGGTGATTCACGTCCAAGATTGAAAAAATATTTGAGTGAGTCAGATGGTGCAACAAGTTGGACTTGGTGGACGAATGGTGATGTAGGACATAACCAAGAAGCAAAAAAAGAAATAAATAAAATATTGTCTGATGTGGAGTGACCTGATGTCACTTAAGTTTACAGTTGAATAAAATAAATTTTTCTCTGGGATATGAACATGTTCATATCTCAGTTTTTTTATGCAGCCACACGACGAAGTTCGATTGGTGTCAAACCAAACAGCACATCTTGT
>NZ_SIRQ01000010.1:0-1500 GCF_011634875.1 Jeotgalicoccus sp. S0W5
GTCAACATGTTTATCTCACTGATGCTTCTCTCCGGATTCTTAATAATCTCTTCTAAAATTTGAGTGAAATGTTTGGACATCCGATTGATTGTTTCCTCTTTGAATAAAGCAGAAGCATACTCTATATGACAATCAATGGAATCTATATTTTCCTGGATGGACATTGTTAGATCGAATTTAGAAATATTAAAGTCGATAGGTTGTGGTGAAATTTTTAATCCTTCAAAATTCAATGTATCTTCAGTGAAATTCTGCACAGTAAACATTGTTTGGAATAAAGGATTGCGACTTGAATCACGCTCTAATAGAAGCTTTTCTATCAACACTTCAAAAGGGTAGTCTGCATGATCATATGCCGTTATTGATGTGTGCTTTACTTCATGAATGAAATCAGTAACCTTTTTTCGGTCTTCAGGACGATTGCGCATTACCAGTGTGTTCACAAACATACCCACCATTGACTGGATATCCTGATGTGACCTTCCGGCTACAGGAGTACCGACTAAAATGTCAGATTGATTTGTATATTTATGGAGTAGAATGTTGTATGCCGAAAGTAAAATCATGTACATCGTGGTGCCTGTGTTAGCTGCCAATTCTTTAATGCCTTGAGACGTTGAAGAGTCCAATTTAAATTCGAAGTGATGCCCCTCAAAGTTTTGAACCTCTGGTCTGGAAAAGTCGGTTGGCAAATCTAAAGTAGATGGAAGATTCGAAAATGCATCCAACCAATAATCTTCTTGTTTTTTATAGTTTTCAGTGTCTAGTTGTTCTTGTTCCCACACGCTGAAGTCCTTATAATGAATATTCAACTCTTCTAAAGCCACTTCGTTATATAATTTGGATAAATCATTTAATATAATACTTGTGGATATGCCATCCGAGACAATATGATGTGTATCGATTAAAAATATATGGGTCGCTGCATCCGACTTTATCAGTTTGGCACGTAATAAACTTTTTCCCTCCAGATCGAAAGGGCGAATGAAATCAGAAATATTGTAGTCTGCCTTTTTACCCTTTTCCTCTACAGTTAGAGAAAAATTAATTTCAGTATTTATTTTTTGGACAGGTTCACCATCTCTGGTCTCAAATGAGGTCCGTAGAATTTCATGATGAGAGATGAGCTTACGGATTGCGCTTTCTAATTTTTTATAATCCAGCTGTCCTTTAAGTTCGAATGCCGAAGGCATATTATAATGCGTCGAATCTTTATCCATCTTTTGGAGCACATACATTCTTTTCTGTGCAGAAGAGAGTGGGTAATATGGTTGTTTCTTGATTGGTCTTACCTTTTTCGATTCTGTTTTACCCTGACTCTCAAGAGTATCCGCCAACTCTCTCACCGTCGGTGAATCAAACACTGTCCTAACTGGAATATCGATATTAAGAACACGATGGATGCCGGAGACCAGTTGAATCGCTTTTAACGAATGCCCGCCAAGTTCAAAGAAGTTGTCATTTAAACCGACCCTGTCCACTTCCAGCACTTCCTGCCAA
>NZ_SIRQ01000012.1:0-1581 GCF_011634875.1 Jeotgalicoccus sp. S0W5
TTTTTTTATGCAGCCACACGACGAAGTTCGATTGGTGTCAAACCAAACAGCACATCTTGTGGTCGTTCATGGTTATAAAAATGGATATAATGATTGAGATCTTCCACCAGGTGTTGGTAGGTGGCATAGCCACCTGACTTTCTAACTAAGTGATAACGCTCTGATTTTAACTTACCAAAAAATGACTCCATCGGCCCATTATCAATACATTTCCCCACTCTAGACATGCTCTGAGTCATCTGATTCACATTTAACAGTTGTCTAAAACCATAAGAGGTAAACTGGTATCCTCGGTCACTGTGCACCATGGGTGAAGCCAGTGGATTGCACTTTAAAGCAGCTTTAAACGTATCCAACACAAGTTGATTATTATTCCTCAAACTAAAACGATGGGCGACAATACTATTATCAAATAAGTCCAATATCGCACACATGTAGACACGCGAGCCATTCTTAAGCTTATATTCTGTAACATCCGTTAGCCATTTCTCATTCTTAAATTCAGAAACGAACTGTCGACCCAATGTATTTGTTGCAGTCAAATCACCAGATTTCTGTGTGCGGACTTGTTTCTTTTTACTTGTGACGGATTGTATACCCATGAGTCGCATGATGCGTAAGATACGTCTCGCACCGTATGCGGTATTAAGTTGGCGATTCACTAGATGACGCATCATTCGATATCCAGGGACACCTTTATATTTTAGGTATAACTCAGCAATGGTGGATGCGATGACTGCATTCTCAATCTCATATTGTGGGGGCTGACGGTTCAAATATTTATAATATGCTTGACGACTGATATTTGCGACCGCACATAGTTCCGAGATTGTATAGCCGACCCTGTGTAATTCAGTAATGGCTTCATGCACCCTATGGCCACGAACTCGGCTTATTTTTGTCTCCGCTCGAGTTCTTCCAACTTTTTTAGAAACGCATTCTCTACTTCCACTTTCCGACGTTGACGACGCTCTTGTTCTAGCGCGCGTTTCAATTGATCGACTTCACTCAATGCATCTTCAGGCTTTCGCTTGCCGCGTCGGTCTTCTAAACCATACTTTCCAGCTGCTTCATATTTTTTCACATATTGATAAGCTTGCTGATAGGTGACATCAAAAAGCTCAGATAGTTCACGAATACTCACTTCATTTGCCTCATAATACTGTGCAATGTCTAATCGTTCTTGGTATGTGGTCTGTCTTGACTTAACCATCAATGGCTTACCTCCGAAGGTAGATTTAACTCGTTTACCTTCAGTATACGCCTTAACCCATTTCTTTACAGTAGAATAGGCACGAATATTGTATTTTATAGCTAAGCTTCTATAACTAATGGATTGATTAAGATATTCTTCTACCACCATTGACTTAAATGCTTTTGTGTATGTCTGATGCTTGGGCTCATGTCTCAAAGCTTCAGGGCCCTTCTCTTGATATAATCTCATCCAATCTTTTAAACTTTGGATGCTTACATTAAATTTCTTTTGTGTATCTTGCTGGCTACCATGCTTCAAGTAGTATTCAATAATACTAATTTTTTCTTCAAAACTACGATGTCGAGCCATAATAAAACCTCCTAAGT
>NZ_SIRQ01000013.1:0-43527 GCF_011634875.1 Jeotgalicoccus sp. S0W5
CTTTTTATTCGGAATTAAACGTTGACATATTGTCATTCAGTTTTCAATGTTCTCGTTTTTTATTGCTTAATTATCTTAACACGTTCATTTTCTAAATGCAAGAGATTCATTAAATTAATGTTAAGATTGTTATTTTTTGATTACGTCTTGTTTTGACGACTTTTATATTTTATCAAGTTAATTTATAAAGGTCAATACTTTTTCTTATAATTTTTAAAATAAAATATATAAAGCCCGTCAAACATTGTCTTGACGGGCTTTATATAAATCAATTTTTATTTCTTACTGTCACTTTTTGCAGCTCTAGTCTTATTCTTATAACCTAATTTCTTACTTGCTTTAATTTGCTTATTGTCTTTTTCTTCACGTTTTCTTTTCTCTTCCTCTAATTCTTTACGCTTTTGCTCATTAACATCTGCCCTTGTTGTACGTCCGCGTTCTTTTCTTTCACGCTCGGAGTCTTCGATATATTTAGGTAGTCTGATTAATTGATATGCGTTTGTAAGTATTACGGTAAATACTGAACGATAAATCCAATCTGTATTTTCTACTGATATAAATGGAATTAAAGTTAAAGACGTCATAAAGATCATAAAGAATAATGATGGAATAAATACATTTGTCTCTGAAATCTTATTCTTATAGTATGCAAAGAATATTCCAGCAATGACGATAATAATCGGAATCCATACATATGACCAGGTTGACTCGTGACCTGCACCTACTTGTCTAAATCTTAAGTAGAACAAGTCAAAGATTGCATACAGTATCAGTAAAAGTTGAACATATGGCCACAAGCGTCTAAAGATACCTAGACCTAATGGATTAATGAATAGATATATGTAGAAGACTACTTGACTGACTGTGGCAATTAGGAGCCCGTAACCAATTAGGAATAGAAGTCCAACGAAAAAGTCACCGAACTCACCTTGAAATAGGAAGGTTGTCACAGCATCATATTCAGTCACCAAACTAATTAGGGTAGTAATTACTGCCCCAATTAGTAAAGTGACAAAGTAGAACTTAACTAAATATTTGGAAGTCATTCTGCTGATCCTCCAATTACTTTGTCGGCCATTGCACTATAAACTCTACTGATCTCATCATCAATATAAACAGAAGGTGCAAAATCATCCTCATTCCAATTTGGTTGTCCGAGTGGCAACTGTCCTAATAGAGGTGTGTTCAGTTCATCGGCAAGTTTTTGACCACCACCTGAACCAAAAATATATTCCTTATTACCCGTTTCTTTACTTTGGAAGTAACTCATATTTTCAATGACACCAATTATTTCATGATCTGTATGCTGCGCCATGGCACCAGCTCGCGCTGCAACGAAGGCTGCAGTCGGGTGAGGTGTTGTCACAATAATTTCTTTAGAGTGCGGTAACATCTGGTGAATATCTAAAGCGACATCCCCTGTTCCCGGTGGTAAGTCTAATAGTAGGTAATCAAGATCACCCCATCTGACTTCTTCAAAGAAACTTGTTAACATTTGTCCGAGCATTGGGCCACGCCAAATTACTGGTGTGTTTTCTTCAACGAAGAACGCCATAGATATGACTTCAACACCAAAACGGTTCACTGGTATAATTGTTTCACCATCTAAAGCAGGGCGCTCAGTAATACCCATCATATCCGGGACACTAAAGCCGTAAATATCTGCGTCAATGAGACCAACTTTCTTACCTTTTTCAGCTAAGGCAACAGCTAAGTTCACAGCAACCGTAGATTTACCTACGCCGCCCTTACCTGATGCAATTGAGATAAACTCTGTCTTCCCAAGTGTAAAGCCAAGTTCCATTGCTGCGCCGCGAGTTGATCGGAATTTTTCAATTGTTTCATCTGGTAACTCTTGAAAACGTAGTCCGACACTATCTGCACCCGCTTCTTTTAACAGGTTAACAATCTTCATCTGTAAGTCTAATTGCTCTTGGCCACCTTCACGACCGATTGCGACCTTTAGACTGACATGATTTTTTTCTTCTTTTATACTGACCTCCAGCAGCCCTTCTGTGTCACTGATCGGGACATTTAAAATCGGATCATTTAACGCTCCGATAATCTCTCTAACCTTACTTTCAGTTATCATGTAAACGCTCCTAACTTCAACTTGATTCCAATACTTCTAATAATAACATAAGATCGTTACCCCTAATATCACTCAATCTTGAACTTATCGCTACAGCTCAAAGACGACCTCACCATCAATAATTGTCTGTAAGACTTGTACATCTAAAAGTTCATCTGGCTCTATTGTCATCACATCTCTATCCAATACAATGAAGTCCGCAAGAAAGCCCGGTTTAATCTGACCTTGAATATCTTCTCTATAAACAATTTTTGCTGCTTCTGTTGTGTACATTCTAAAGGCATCATAACGGTCAACAATCTCATTCGGATTGTATACTACACCATCTTTTTCACGAGTGATTAAGGCATGAATTCCTAAAAATGGATTTACCTTTTCAATTGGAGCGTCTGATGACCCACCGAGAACGAGTCCTTTATCGAGGAGGGTTTTAAATGGATACAAGTACTTCGCACGACTACTACCAATATAGTCCTCTACCCAAGGCATATCTGAGGTTAAGAATGTCGGTTGAATATCACAGATGACTGGTAGGTTCGCCATACGTTCTATAAGATCTGGACGTAGGAGACTCACATGAATCAGTCTATCGTGCTTACCTTTGGCTACTGGGTATTTTTCTATAGTATCTAGCACCATTTCAATCGCACGGTCACCAATCATGTGAACTGCAATCGCATCTTTATTTTTTCTTGCTGTCTGGACCATTTCTTCTAATTTTTCTCTTGTGTGAATTTGCAGGCCTTGGTCATCGGAATTAACATACGGTTCACTTACTAAGGCAGTTTTTGCACCGAATGCACCATCTGCAAAGATTTTCATGGCATCACGTTCGACGTAGTTCTTCTTATAGGCCTTATTTGCTTTCACGACATCTTCATAAACTTGTTCATGTGTTAGTAAATTCGCACGGAATTTAAGTTCTTTTTCACCAAGTGTTTGAAGGTAAGCGTCAAGCGGCACATTGAAGTCACCATAATAAGCAAGGTCTTCGGTATGAGCGCCAACAATACCTAGGGAATGCATATATTTAACGGCACGAGTAATATCTTCACTAATCGACTCAACTGTATCATCTACCGTTGCTGCTCTCATTTCTTCAAAGGCTTTGTCATAGACCCATCCAGTTAGTTCACCATTTTCGTCTTTTTCAAAGTACCCACCTTCTGGGTTTTTTGTATCTTTTGTAATGCCTAAAGCTTCAAATGCTTTGGAGTTCACTACACCTGCATGAGAACAAATGCGCGTAATTAAGGTTGGTTTTTCAGTTAACTGATCAAGTTCTTCAATATGAATCTTGTATTGATTATCAAAATTATTTTCATCATAACCAAGAATATTATTCCACTTATGATTAGAATCAAAATCCGCAACTTGTTGCTTCATTTCATCTATGTCAGTCACATCATCTAATGCAAGTAATGCTAATTTTTTACCAATCATAATCAGGTGCTGGTGTACATCCGTTAAGGCAGGCATCATCGTCTGGCCTTGTAAATCAATATGTTGATTTGCTAAACTTTTCAATTCTTCAAACGTACCTACAGCTTTCACTGTTGTATCTTCTACTAAGACGGCTTCAACAACTTCGTTTTCACCAGTCATCGTATAAATTTTCCCATTAAAATATAAGTCTGCCATAATTATCATCCTCAGAAAAAAATACTTTCATATATGATTATATATGAAAGTATTCTTAGTTTCATTTATCGTTCACTTAGTTTCTTGCTACGGTCTCTTGCTGAGCCCAAGGTTTTAAAAATCATTTCTTGGAGTTTGAACTCCATTAAAGTATCTAAGCCGGCTTCAGTAGTTCCAGCTTTAGAAGTAATATCTTTTCTTAAACGCTCAAACGATTCATCTCTGTTCAATAACGTTTTACCTGTCCCGATAACAAGTTCACGTGTTAACTCATGCGCATCCTCTTCTGAAAAGCCGAGTTCTACTAAACTATTCGCATATTGTTCGTATATATAGTAGAGAAAAGCAGGACCTGAACCAGTTGCTGCTGTGATGTTATCCATACCATCTTCTTCAACCACTACATTTTTCCCGAAACTTGCCATAAGTTTAATCAGTTCTTCACGTTCTAAAAAGTTATCAGAAAAGGCAATACCATTAACTGAGTGTTGAACCATCGCATTGGTGTTTGGCATAATTCTTGCAACTGGATTACCCGTTGCAAATTCTTCTTGCACAGTTTCAATTCTAATTCCAGCCATGACAGACACTAATTTCGTCTTTTCTGTTAAATGCGGACGAATTCTATCTGCAACATCTGAGAAATTTTGAGGCTTCGATGCCAGCACAATATAATCAGCATCTTCACACAGTTCCTTATCGTCATAAGAGACATTTAAACCTAATGATTCTTTAAAGGCCATAGCAGTAATTCGATTAGATTTACTTGTGATATAAATATCTTTTGCACTGACAATTCCTTTATGAATCATTCCTGTAAAGATTGCGCTGGCCATATTACCAGCCCCGTAAAATACAATTTTCATAAGACCACCCTCGGTTCTTTATTGGTACGTATTTTACCATAGTATCCGCTCATATATAGAACACAATTGCAAAATAGTGACATATTGCAGCAGCAATAATGAAGAAATGCCAAATCATATGGAAGTAGTTACGCGTTTTTTGTGCGTAAAACCATGCACCAACCGTGTAAAATACACCACCTAGTATAATCAGACTCATGAACTGCCATGACGTATCCGTAATAATAGTTGGTATGAATAGAACTGCTGACCAACCCATTACCAGATAAAATGCCAAGCTCACCTTTTCATTAACGACTGGTGCCAATACCTTATATAAGATACCAAGAATTGTCGCCAGCCATTGAATGATTAAAATAACGAGTCCAAAAGTTCCGCCTACTACTGATAAAGCAATCGGGGTATACGTTCCAGCGATAGCAACATAGATAAAACTATGGTCTAGTAAACGCATAACGTACTTGTGATTGGTATTATGCGCCATCGAATGGTAGAGGGTAGACGTCAGAAACATGAGCAACATACTAATGACAAAGATCGAACCCCCAACTGCGTGACTAATCCCACCAAGGACGTACATATAAATCGCAGTAAATGGTAAGAGGAAAATGAAAATCAGTGCTGCCACACCATGACTGACTGCATTGCCAACTTCCTCTCCAAAAGATAAGGGTACAACACTTTTTAAAGTACGTTCGATTCTAGAAGTTACATTCTCTTGGTTGTGTTTTTCTCCCATTTGTTCTGACTCCCCATACATTAAATCAACCCTTCTTCAGAAAGATCGTTAAAGGCAGTCTCAATACTATCCTTGCCCACTTTATTTTTTAGTGGGGAGAACTCACCTTTTCGGTCTACTTGAAGCGTGTTGTGTTTGCCAGCATATCTAAAGGCATCAAAGTAGAATTTTTCAAATTTCAATACTTCTTCCTTAGTCACCTCGAGATGCTGTCCTAGATGCACTAGTTTTTTTAATGCAAGGTGATATGGCATTGCACCGTCTGCAGCTTCATTTAAGAAATTCATGCTATAGACATGAATCCCTATATTCCCATTAGTGAACTGATCTTCGCTACCTTCTGGAAGTTCAGTATATTCAACAACACCTTTATAACCGTCTAAGACAGCCAATCTACCGACAGACTCTCCTTCTTTTGGAGTAATGGATTTAGATGTGACATCATTTTGATCCTGTAAATGTAGACCAATTAAAGCAGGGTCTAATACTTTTACAACAACATTATCAACGTTGTTCATGAACACATTTTTGACGCCTCTATCTACCATATCATCTAGCATGCCACTACTTTTAAGTGAACTGAAGATCCCACCATTACCATTAGGTGTAAGCATGATGTCTTTTTCTTCTGTTAATAACAATTCTCCATCTTTAGATAAAGGTGGGAAATGCTCTTGTTTGAAGAAGTGAATGTTATCTTTTGGCACTTCAAAATACAAGTGGTCTTCAAAGAATTGTAATGTTTCTTCATGATTGATATCACTCGTCATGATATACCAGTGCACAGGTAGACTACCATCTGCTTTTTTATATTTAAGAATTTCTCTTGCTTGTAATTCGAATAAAGAAACACCTTCAAAAGAGAAAGTCCCCTTTGGACCTGAGTGCTCTAAGCGAGTACCTTGTCCACCCGCAAGTAGAACAACTGCGACCTCACCGTTTTCAATCGCTGTTGTTGCAAGTCCAGAAACTGCATCTACATCAAGGTCCTGCTTTAACACGTGAGGGACTTCTTCAACTTTTGTTAAGTCCATTTCATTACTCTTTAAGTACACATCTTCATAGACATGTTTAATTAAATTTAAATCCAAAGTTTCAAATTGCGCTTTAACTTTTTCTTTATAGCTATCTTCTAATAAATTATATTGTGGGATTAATTCTTCAATCATAAGTCCACTCCTTTTATGCAGTAATAATACGTTTAATTAATTTAGTGTGTACTTCATCTTTACCGTAATGATAACTGTCTTGAACACGTTTCACAACATCATCAACACTATCCGTATTTGCTTCTAAAACAGCAAGAACATCGCCCTTATTGACCTTGTCGCCTACTTTTTTCTTATGTATAATGCCGACAGCTAAGTCGATCTCGTCATCTTTAGTCTGACGCCCTGCACCTAGGATAGATGCTGCCACACCAACGTTCTCTGCATCAATTGACTCAATAAAGCCTGACTCAGTTGCTACAACGTCAATATGATATTTCGCTTGAGCGAGGTTTTCTGGATGATCAACTAAGGAATCATCTCCACCTTGGTTTTTAACAAAGGCTTTAAATTTCTCGAGCGCCTTACCATTCTTAATGACTTCTTCTAGCATTGTTCTCGCTTCTTCAATCGTCTCAGCCTTACCGCCAACAACGACCATTTGACTTGCTAGAGTTAATGAGAGTTCTGTTAAATCTTCTGGCCCTTCACCTTTTAGAGTGTCAATTGCTTCACGCACTTCATTTGCATTGCCGACTGCATAACCAAGTGGTTCTTCCATACTTGAAATAATAGCCATCGTACGACGACCAACATTATTACCAATTTGGACCATCGCTTCAGCTAAGGCAACTGCATCCTCCTCGGTCTTCATGAAGGCACCATCGCCCACCTTAACATCTAAAACAATCGCATCTGCACCCGCAGCAATTTTCTTACTCATAATCGAACTTGCAATCAGTGGGATTGAGTTCACAGTTGCAGTCACGTCACGTAGAGCATAGATTTTCTTATCTGCAGGGGTTAAGTTTCCAGACTGCCCAATTACAGCGAGCTTGTCCTTGTTAACTAGATTTACGAAGTCATCCTGTGACAATTCTACGTGGAAGCCATCTAGGGCTTCTAACTTATCAATTGTTCCACCTGTGTGACCCAGGCCACGACCACTCATTTTTGCCACTGGTACATCTAAAGCTGCCACTAGTGGTGCCAATACAAGCGTAGTCGTATCTCCAACACCACCTGTAGAGTGTTTATCCACTTTGATGCCGTCGATATCTGCTAAATTGATTTGATCTCCAGATTCCACCATTGCCATCGTTAAATCAGCAGATTCTTCAGGTGTCATATCATTATAGAAGATTGCCATTAAAAGTGCTGAAGCCTGGTAATCAGGCACCTCACCTTTGGTATATCCATTGACGAAGAATTCAATTTCCTCTTTTGTTAAAGTGTTGCCGTCACGCTTTTTAGCGATAATGTCTACCATTCTCATGTTTAAGTACTCCTTTTACTTGGATGTTTTAGTCCATTCTTTCTTATTTCTATACTTTTTAGTATGGGCATAAATGTTTTCTGCCGCATAGTCTTCATTAGTATAAACCGTAATATCAAAATATGTCCCGTGTTCACTAAAAGTTTCGTTTAAATACGTATCTTTTAAGTGATCAAATAAGTTTTTCATTGCTGTATGATCTAAGCTCGGATATTCACGAAGTATCTTTTTTTGAAGTGCACCGTTGTTATCCATCACTTCTTGTACAACAATCACAAATGATTCATTATCCTTTAGTACATCATCAAAGATATTAGTCTGACCATGCTCTGCCATGATTCCGTCCTCCTTTGTATACAAGCATATGGATATCATGTTCTTAATATCTTTATTATACTTAAAAATAAGTTCATTTCATAATGAGAACTAAAAAATAGGAGGGAAAATTATGCAAGACTTGAATGGTAAAAATGCATTGATTACAGGTGGTTCAAAAGGAATAGGCTTAAAAACTGCTGAAGCGCTTGCCAGAGAAGGCGTCAACATCGCAATTACAGCACGTAATGAAGACACTCTAAAGGAAGCCCTTGCTATTTTAAATGAATATAAAGTGTCAACAATCGCAATTCGCGGTGATGTATCTGTAAAAGAAGAAGTAGATGAAATCGTATCATCGGTAGTCGAAGAATTCGGTACGATTGATATTCTTATCAATAATGCAGGAATCATGGGCGGCGGTAGTTTCTTTGACGACAACGAAGACATGTTCAGGCAGATGTTAGATGTCAACGTGTTCGGTATGTACTACACGATGAAAGCTGTCCTACCGTATATGCAAAAAGAACAGCGTGGGGACGTTGTCAATATCGCTTCCGTTTCTGGTCTAAGAGCATCAGAATCTAGCGCTCTTTACTCTGCTTCAAAACACGCAGTTATCGGTTTGACTGAAGGGGTCATGCGAGAAGTGAGAAAAGACAATATTCGCATGTCTTACCTCACACCATCCGCTGTATTAACAAGAGAACCTAACCTAGATCCAGAAACAATGACACATCCAGAAGACATTGCTGATATCATTGTGAACCAACTGAAAATTAATCCTAGAACCTTTGTTAAAAATAGTGAGATGTGGGCAACAAATCCGCAACCACTGGAATAGATTTGAATTGTAAGAGCTGATTTTTATCAGCTCTTTTTTGTGGTGTTGTTGTATATTGTGGGCTTTGTGCGAAGTCGTTTATTTATCGAGTTCGTGATTTCGCCTTTTCGCGAAGTCGTTTATTTTTCGAAGCCCAATCACACTTAAAAATGCTCAATTATATATTCAATTAATATAACAATCGGATTACCCAAAATGTCATCCAGTATTATCCCTATCACTAAACCCCAAATAAATAGTTTACGCTCCTCCCTTTTAGTTTTTTACTTTCATTCTCCTTGACCATTGAAAATTCCCCTTCTCTTACCAATTCACTAACGCATTCCAACATAAAATCAAACCATTTAGTATCACTTAGCCTTTCAACATTTTTCTCAAACACACTCAACATAACCTCCCTCTCTATTTCGGTTTGACTAATCCAAAAAGTTAGGGTAACCTAATATTTAAATTTATATAATCCAACAAAAGGAGAGTTTATACAGATGAAAAAAATAATAACGATGATAATAGCATTAACTTTAACGATTATCTTAGCCGCTTGTAGTACTGAAGCAAGCTCTGAAACTGACAACAATAAACAAAATCTTGTTGTCACGACGACCTTTATCAATGATATGGTCTCTGTTTTAGATGAAGGTATAGATGGCTACAATGTTGAAATGATTATTCCTGCTGGAGAGGACCCACACGTTTATGAACCTAAGGCAAGTGACCTTAGGGCGTTAGGTGATGCGGATACCGTGCTTTACCACGGTTTAAATTTTGAAGGTCGAATGGCAGATGTGCTTGAGGAAGGTGTATCGATTACTGATGATTTCAATACGGATCATTTAACGACAATGGAAGATGATGAGGGAGGCTCTGAAACTGACCCTCACTTCTGGTTTGATATCGAACTTTACAAACAATCTGTTACAAAAGTGAAGGATACTTTAATCGAGAACAATCCTGAAGCTGTGGATGATTATGAACAAAATTATGATAACTATATTAAAGTGCTTGATGAACTTAAAACTTACGTATCAGATAGAGTCGAAGAAATTCCTAAGGAATCCCGTATTCTTGTGACGCCTCACGATGCTTTCCAATACCTAGAGAAAACTCAAGATATAGATGTTCACGCACCTCAAGGTTTCTCTACTGACAGTGAAGTTTCAAATAACCAAATTGAAGAAACTGCAAATTTAATTGCTGACAACAATATTAAAGCAATCTTTGTAGAAACAACGACAAATCCAGACAGAATGACACGCCTTCAGGAAATTGTCGAATCTAAAGGTGGTTCGGTAGAAGTGGTTAACAGCAACGAAGATAAGTTGCTATCTGACTCATTAGCCGTAGAAGGTGATGCTGGCGATACCTTTATTGGTATGTACCGCCATAATATTGATACGATCGTCGATAATCTTAAATAAAGGAGGATAACTATGTCACATTCAATAATTAACGTAAATGATTTAACTGTAGCCTATAACAATAAGGCTGCAGTCCGTCATTTAAATATAGATGTTAAAGCAGGGAGTTTAACTGCGGTTGTCGGTCCAAATGGTGCGGGTAAATCAACATTAATGAAGACAATCATGAAGTTAATCAAACCCACATCAGGGACGACATTAGTTATGGATGACACTAGTAAAAAAGCACTTAAAAATATTGCCTATGTGCCTCAAAAAGGCGACGTTAACTGGGATTTCCCTGCTACTGTCTTAGACGTCGTCACAATGGGACGCTATGTTCATAAAGGTTGGTTTAAAAGACCAAATAACGAGGATAAAAGAATCGCTCTAGAAGCACTGAAAACAATTAAGATGACAGAATATAAAGACCGTCAAATCTCTGAGTTATCAGGCGGTCAACGTCAGCGCGTCTTTTTAGCACGTGCTATTGCACATGATGCGAGTATTTACCTTATGGATGAGCCGCTTCAAGGTATTGACATTACAACCGAAAAGTTAATTATCGACACCATGAAAAATTTACAAAAACAAGGTAAGACTTTTTTAGTTGTCCATCACAATTTAAATACTGTGCCTGAATATTTTGATCATGTCATTATATTAAACAAAACAGTCATTGCAAGCGGCCCGGTAAAAGAAGTCTGGTCAGAAGACAATATTAATGCCGCTTATTATGAAATGATGTGATAAGTAATGGATATTTTAACGTCTTATTCATTTATAATTGTCGCTCTCGGCACGGTCATTTTAGCAATCGCTTCAGGCGTAGTGGGTACTGTAAGCGTCTTAAAGGGACAAAGTTTAATTGGTGATGCAATCGGTCATGCAACTTTTCCAGGTGTTGTCATTGCCTTTATGATTTTTGGCATGATGGAAACCTCAGTCCTCGTGATTGGTGCAGTCATATTTGGAGTTCTTGCCTTTTGGTTTATAAACAAAATCACTTCAGAGTCAAAGACTTCCTTAGACAGTGCCCTTGCCTTAATTCTGTCTAGTTTTTTCGGTTTAGGCATGGTCTTAAAAAGCTACGTTCAAGGCAATTCAAATTTTTCAGGTACCCAAGGGATTGATGACTTTATATTTGGTCAGGCTGCCTATATGTTGAAATCTGATGTCTATATCATCATTGCTGCTGCACTGATCAATCTGCTGATATTTATTATTTCCTATCATCAATTAAGAATCTATATTTTTGATGAAACATACAGCCGTACAATCGGCATTAATAAAAACTTAATGAATGCACTGGTCTTACTCATGACAATTGTCTTAATTTCAGTTGGACTGAAGGCAGTTGGTGCCATTCTTATCGTAAATATTTTAATCATACCTGCTGTCATAGGCAGTTTATGGTCGAACCGTTTCCTTAATGTGCTCATTATCGCTGGTATTTCAGGGGGCGTTTCAGCCTTTATAGGCACCTATGTTTCAACTGCATTCACAGGCATACCGACTGGTCCAGCGATTATTTTATCACTCAGTATTCTATTTATACTATCTCTAATTGTTGCACCAAAAGGGCTCGGTGCTAAAATTATTCAAAGTAAAAAGCGAGGTGCCAACATATGATAGAAGTATTTGCAGTCCTACTCATCACGGCACTTGCAACGAGTTTACTTGGTGTATTTTTAGTCTTAAAAGGACAGGCGATGACAACCGATGCTATCAGTCATACGATTTTACTTGGTATCGTACTCGCTTTTTTCATCACCAATGATTTACGATCACCCCTACTCATCATCGGAGCAACAGTTATCGGCTTATTAACCGTCTATCTAATAGAGCTAATTTCTAACTCTAAGTTAGTCAAAGCCGATGCTTCAATCGGCATTGTCTTTACAGCTTTATTTGCAATTGCCGTCATTTTAGTGTCGAGATATGCAGATGACGTGCACTTAGATATCGACGTCGTCCTTATGGGGCAAGTCTTATTCGCCCCCTTAAATCGCATCGATATTTTAGGTTTCAGCCTACCCTATGCACTTGTTCAATTATCGATTATTTTACTAATTAATATCATCTTCGTTCTCTTGTGTTACAAAGAATTAAAAGTCACAAGTTTTGATCCAATATTCGCTGCTGTTTCTGGCTTTTCGGCAACATTGATCTACTACATTCTGATGTCACTAGTTTCTATTACAGCAGTAACGGCTTTTGATACTGTTGGTTCAATACTCGTCATTAGTTTCTTTACGGCCCCGGCCATGACTGCTTATTTAGTTTCCAAAAGACTATTTAGAATGATTTGGCTCACACTGATTATTGCGGCATTCAATAGTATAGCCGGCGGCATATTTGGGTATTTCACGGACACTTCTATATCAGGTAGTGTTGCAACGGTTTCATTCATCACATTTATACTAGTGTTTATGATTCAAAAATTCACTTTAAGCCATAGAAAACCAGTAAATTAAATTTGCCTGTTTCATAAAGTTTCTTCATAATTAGACATGAAACTTGTGAATGGAGGGTAACGATGAGCCCAACTAAAGAAGATTATTTAAAAGTGTTATTTGAACTTGGTGCTTGGAAAATACAAGTACCTAATAAAGAGATTGCAGAACGGTTAGGCATTTCACCACCGACTGTCACTGAAATGATGAACAGCCTCGTAAAAGCAGGCTGGGTCACATACATTCCATATAAGGGCAGCATGTTGACCGATGAAGGTGCGAAATATGCAAAGAAGCTCATTCGTAAGCACCGTCTTTGGGAAGTGTTTCTCGTGAAAAATCTTAACTTTGAAAAGGACGAAGTTCATGATGAAGCAGAGCTACTAGAGCATTCAACGAGTGATCTCTTAGCAGACCGCTTAGAAGCGTACTTAGATTATCCAAGTCATTGTCCCCATGGCGGTGCAATCCCCTTAGATTTAATGGAGAAACAAGAGAAAGTGTCGATTCGTCTGTCTGATGTTGAACTTAATCAACCAGTCAACATCGCACGAATGCTTAATGAGGAAAAACTCGTTCATTACTTCCAACGTGCCAATCTAAATGTAGGCGATCAGATTAAAATTTATGAGGTGGATAAAACACTCGATCTCCTATTCATTCACAACATAAGTCGTGATGAAAACGTTGAACTCAGTCAAACCATTGCACAATATCTCTTTGTTGTTATTGAGGAACAATAAAAATGACCGGTGCGTTAGAATTCTAACGCACCGGTCTTCTATATCATTTCATTAGAGCATGTACCCTAATAAACATTACTCACCTAAATAAGATTTAAGCATCCAGTTGTTTTTCTCAACATCTTGAGCAATTGCGATGAACATATCTGCTGTACGATCGTCACCAGCATCTTCTGCTGTTTTAACTGATTGATTTAATTCTGCAGATAATACTTCGAAGTCTTCAGTTAACTGTTTAACCATTTGTTTAGCATCAAGACCATATTCGCCTTCTTCAATGCTAGACTCTTCTAGTGATTCTGTAAGTTTAGCAATTGGCTCTCCACCTAGAGTAAGAATTCTCTCTGCTAGATCGTCTACATATACTGCTGTTGCATCGTATAACTCTTCAAATTTAGCGTGTAGTGAGAAGAAATTAGGTCCTTTAACATACCAGTGGTAGTTGTGTAATTTAGTCCATAATACTGTGTTGTTCGCTAATTGCTTGTTTAATACTTCGATTACTGCTGTTTTTTCTGTAACTTGTGCCATTATAAAATCACCTTTCTCTTATATAATAGTATGAGTTTGCGCAACTACTTATTTAGAATCATTATTATTTATAAACTTATTATAGCAACAATAGAATACTTAATCAAGCTCTATTTAGAATTATTATAAATAAGGCTTTAGAAGACTATTCTATCTCGCTAACAATAATCAATACCCCTACTAAATTAATATAAACATTAAAAAAATGACTGATTTATATTAAACCAGCCATCTTCAAACCTTCTACTAAGCCGTTGTCGTCTACGTGACGGGTTTGATATCGACTTACTCTTTTTGCCTCATCAACAGCATTTCCCATAGCAACACTATTTTTAACTAAGCTAAGCATCTCTACATCATTCGGTCCATCTCCAAATGCATATACCTGTTCTAAGTCGACACCCATTTTCTCTATCAACATTTCTATTCCTTTAGCTTTAGAACCGCCTTTAGGTATGACATCTGTAGCAAATTCATGCCATCTTAAGAAGTAAACATCATCATAATTGTTTTCATACGCTTCTTCTTCGCCATCGGTACAAAACAACAGCGCTTGATGAATATCATTATTATGGTAGTATGCCTGATCTTCTGTCACCTCGAAGTTTAACTTCAATGATCCGATGCCACTTTGAACATGTTTATGTTCTCTCGTGCTCACTCGTAGATCGTTCTCATCACAATATGCAATTGGATGATCATTTTTATAAGCTTGTTTAGTCAGTGCATCAAGTGTTTCATCCGAAATTGGATTCTCATAGATAACCTGACCTTCGTAGACAATATATTGACCATTGTAACTAATGTATGTTTCGATACCTAACATTTCTCTTAACTCTTTAAACATAAACGGACCACGACCTGTCGCAATTGCAACAATATGACCTTGTTCTCTGAGTTGTATTACAGCATTTCTAGCATCTTCAGGCACTTCTTTAGAAGTGTTATATAAAGTTCCGTCGATATCAAAGAATATCAATTTCTTATCTGTCATAAGGCACCTCTTTTGATTTAAATAATATACATATTCGATAAAATAATCACTGCAGCAATCAGTACAAGCCAAATTGCAATCATAAACAGATTCGCCTTATCGTAAAAAGCAGTATACAAGAGAAAATCCGTCATGATATTTAAAAGTAATTGTAAGATGATTACTAAAACTAAAGCACTAAGGCCTAAAGTGATATTTCCCGAGAAATATAAGATGATTGAAGTGATATAAACTAGGGTCATTACAATGAAGAATATTCTTTCTTTTTTCACTAGATTTAACCGCATTATCTTCGCAATCGTTTCTTCTTCATCATTAAAGTATCGTCTTTCATCGAATGAAAAATGAATTCTATCTTGGTCAAAAAATGACGTTGTCGCAAATTTAATTAATAGTCCTGCAACTAAAACAAATAAAAGTATATGCATAATTTCTCCTACTGACTTACAGCTTGTTTAGCGAGTTGGTCTGCAAGGTCGTTAAATTCCACACCTGTATGTGCTGCCACCTTATAGAAATGAATATTAATCTTCTTACTATATTCGTGCATCGTTTTAACATAATTTTGAGTGACAGAATTCTTCGCTCTCCACTCTTCATTATACCATTTTTCTAATCCTGCATAATCGTAGTGCACATATATATCACTATAGTCATGTTGAATCGCCCACTCTACTGCATAGAGAATACCTGCTATTTCTGCTGTTACGTTCCAAAGATTGACTTCAGGGTCGACCTCAGTCGGTTCACTCGCTTGGTGAATCACACGATCGTCCACTATAAACACCGCACCAAAGCCTGCCTTTTCACTTCTTTTGTCATAACTACCATCCACATAAGTCACAAGGGCACCTTTAGGAATATCTACTATTTCATTTTTTAAATTATCTATATAATTCTCAGCTTCTTGTCTTGTTTTAAATGATTTGAATTCTGCCCCACTATAACCTTTAACTGCTTTTTGACAGTCCGGCCAATTAGTGAAGATGCCTGTTTGATGTCCTTTACGCACTGCATAATATTTCGCCATAACGATACTCCTTTAAATATATAAAACCACTCATGATTGTACCATGAGTGGCAGTTTCCTTATAATAATTCGTCAGCAAGTGCAATGACGTAACGTAATTTTTCCCACTGTTCTTCCTCAGTTAAAACATTTCCGTGGTGTGTTGAAGAGAATCCACATTGTGGACTCAAACGAATTTGTTCTTTAGGCACATAATTGGTCGCTTCTTCAATACGCGCTTTGATCACTTCTTTATCTTCTAAATCACCACTTTTTGAAGTCAGTAAACCGAGCACAACAGCCGGGCCACCATCAGGAATTTCTTTTAGAGGCTCAAAATCGCCTGAACGATCATCGTCATACTCTAAAAAGAAACCATCAACATTTTCTTTAGCAAATAAGACAGGTGCAATCTTGGCGTATGATCCTTCAAATGCCCAAGTTGAACGGTAGTTTCCTCGACATAAGTGAGTAGTAATTACCATATCTTCTGGTTTCACTTCTAGGGCGCCATTTACAACTCTTAGAGCAAGATCTATAAGTTGTTCGCGGTTATAACCACTCTCTTGATACGGTTCTTCTTCAGTATTTAGTCTTGCAATATAAACATCATCTAACTGTAAGTATCGACAACCGACATCATAGAAGGCCAAGATGGCATCCTGGTAAGCTGCAATAATGTCATCTGCATATTCTTCAATATCCGGATAGATTTCCTTATTACGTACACCATAGTTGAAAAATTGGTTAGGTGAAGGAATCATTTGTTTTGGAACAGCTCTGTCTCCAACGATTTCCTTAAACAGGATAAACTCTTTCACGTGTGGATGGTTTTTATCGAAAGAAATCTTACCGATGTTTCGGATATTATAGGCTTCTGTCTTCATGCCATTGAATGAGTAACCTTCTTCAGGGATATAGCCTTCAAAGCCACCAACATGTTCCATAAAGTCAGTGTGCCAAAAACGTCGGCGGAACTCGCCATCCGTAACAGCCTTGAGTCCGACTTCAATTTGCTTATCCACAACTTTTTCAATTTCTTCTGTTTCTATTTTAAATAATTCGTCCTTACTGATATTACCTGCTTCAAAGTCTTTTCTTGCTTGATGTATTCTGACAGGACGTAATAAACTTCCGACGTGATCTGCTTTAAATGGTGCTGACATGTAATAACCTCTTTCAATATTGTTTTTAAATAAATAAAATCCCCTTCTATCTTGTTTAAGATTTAAAAGAGGAGTGCTTTACATGTCCATCTTCTCATCTTTAAGTTACAAGAACTTCAAGGAATTAGCACAGTACCCCTAAGGGTCCGCTGCTGAGGTATCGACGGGCCTTTTCCCTCCACCTCTCTGGATAAGAATTTTATTTATTTAATTGAATATTATATTAGCACTAGACATAATATTCTGTCAAATAACTTATAAATCACTAAGTGAAAACACTTTCTTTATATATAATATAGACTTTGTTTTTAATGTGTAATAGTATATCTCTTATGCTTTTAGTAAGGAGGTTAATATGAAGAATCAAGCTTCAAGACAACTTGTCATTACAATTTTTATGATCGGTGCCTTTGCAGTCGGCATGACAGAGTATGTCGTTACCGGTTTATTAACACAATTTGCTGCAGATTTAAACGTTGAAGTCTCTACAACCGGTTTACTTCTAAGTGTTTATGCACTCAGTGTTGCTGTGTTTGGTCCGGTGATTCGATTATTAACGTTGAGATTGGCTCCGAAATTACTCTTAATAATTTTAATTTCTATATTTATAGTTTCTAATATTGTTGCCGCGACCGCACCAAATTTTGAAGTACTACTATTATCGCGTTTGTTATCCGCTTCTATGCATGCGCCATTCTTCGGTGTCATGATGAGTTTAGCGATGGTAATTTCTCCACCAAATAAGAAAACCGGCGCGGTTGCCCTAGTGAATGGTGGACTCGTCATCGCAGTGATGCTCGGTGTACCATTTGGTTCATACATTGGTGCCTTGTTAGACTGGAGAATCGTCTTTTGGATCATCGTTACCCTCGGCATAATCAACTTACTTGGTCTAATATTATTTACACCAAACTATAAGACAGGTGAAGCACCGAAAATCTCTAGTGAATTGTCAGCATTAAAAGATAAGAATGTCATCATGTTAATGGTTACGATTATTTTTGGATACTCAGGTGTATTTACTGCTTATACGTTTTTAGAACCTATGTTAAGAGACATTGCTGGTATGGGAGACTTTGGGGTCACTTTTAGTATGCTAATGTTTGGTACTTTTGCAGTCATTGGCAACTTTTCGTCTGGGCGAATCCAACCCGGAAAACTAACTGGCGCAGTTACTTTGGTTATTCTGTTCTTAGCCATCGTCTTATTCGGTTTAACATTTATGTTAGAAGTTCCATATCTTTCCTACCTTGCCGCTGGACTATTTGGCTTAGGCACATTCGGAATTTCTCCAATGTTGAATTCTAAGATTATTTTTGCAGCCGTTACCGCACCCGCTTTAGCCGGAACTTTGGCCGCTTCAGTTTTCAACCTTTCAAACTCAATCGGTGCATCACTCGGTTCACTTTTATTGACTAACGGATTTTCATACCGTGAGATTACCTTCATTGCCGGTGGTATGTTAGTATTTGGCGCTTTATGCATGGTCGCCACTCACTTCATAGAAGATAAAAGCCGCTTTGAAAATTAATGTTTTATAATATCTCTATAGCTATCGGCTCTCTGTCGTGGTCACAGCGGGCCGTTATTTACTTTTCGGCTCTCTGTGATCACTACAGCGGGCCACCCGCTATCATCAACATCACAAAAAAAGCGTTGAACTCTATAAGGTTCAACGCTTTTCTTAATTATTTTACATCACTTCAGCAATTCTTTTATAACTATTAACCTTATCAGTAAAATCATGTGTAATCGTCACTATCATTAACTCATCAACACCGTAAGTTCTTTGATATGCCATCAACTTATCCCGCACAAAATCAGCATCTCCTATGATGACATTGTCACGGACCTTATTGAGCTCAGCTACTTCTTCCTCGGTCAATTCAATTGCTGAAACTTCATCAAATGAAGGTATGCCAGAAAATTCTCGCCCAGTTGATTTTAAGGCTTGATTGACCAAATAAGGTCTCGCCATTCTTTCTGCTTCCTCATACGTTCCTCCACAAAAAGCGTTGACCGTAACTATGATTTCCCCTTTATTGCTATCTGCTTTATAGGTCGATAGTACTTCGCCTGTTGACTGACCACTCATAAACTCCCCATAGCAGTAATTCAACTGATTGTCTCTTGCAAAGATCGCACTTTTTTCACTGGTACCGAGCATCCACATTTTGACTTTATGCTGGCTATCTGGCATAACCTTCAAGTTTTCTCTCTTATTCATTAACAATGCTTTTAATTCACTGACTAAGTCTGGCATCTTAAAGACATGCCCAAGATAATTATCACTTAGTGCTTCAGAGGCAACGTTATCTCCGCCCGGGGCACGACCGATACCGACGTCAATCCGATCACCATGAAGTACGAGCAGTGTATTAAAAGTTTCAGCTACTTTTAATGGTTTATAATAAGGCAGCAGTGTTGCACCGCTGCCTAGTCTAATCTCTTTAGTTATCATCCCGATTGCACCGAGCGTTACCTCCGGTGCACTTGAGGATAAACCTTTCATTCCATGGTGTTCTGCTAACCAAAACCGAGTATACCCTAATTGATCAGCAACACTTGCAAGTTTCACAGTATTACCCAGTGCTTCTTCTGCTGTCATGTGTGTTGAAATTGGTGCCTGGTCTAATATACTTATACGCATATTAATCTATGACTTTCAAAGTAATATTATACTCTCCAACATTATCTTCTTCATACAAGTTGTCTAGAGATGTTGAGAAGTTAACAATCTTCGCTTCGAATTCTTCATTATCATTCCCTGGAATTCTTACACGAAATTGTTCTTGATACAAGTGTTTTGATAAGTAGTGATAATCTTCACTCGCCACATCGAAAACGATGTTTACAGTACCCTCTTCTTTATCTCTAACGAGTTCTTTTACATCTAAAGTTAAGTCATCGAGCATGATTATATCGTACGCCATTCTATTCCATCCTTTCAATACATTAAAAAGAATAATAACATTACAACTATTCTTTTACTATTAAAATGCATACCCTTTTCTTATAAATTTAACCTTCTTTAGTCTTATCTTCAACAGGATAATTATACTGTTTTAAACGAGAAATAAACTGCTCATGATTTAGATGAACATGATTCAATTCTCTAAGTACTTCATCTCCATTTAAAAATTTAATTACAGTGATAACATCGTTCTCTATAGTGATATTTGTAATATCTTCTTTTATCAACACGTTTTCACCACGTCTAAATTTAATAATTATCCCACTTTCTGAGATATGAAGTTGATAATACTTATCTCCTTTGTCTGCCTTGAAGATAAAACCCATGACCAGGGCAACTAATACAATAATCGCTATGATGTAGGCACGATTAAAGGCACTTTCTTCAATGTTATTGAAAGTTCTGTATGACAAATCAAAGATAATGAACAATAAGTATGCACCGAGGACAATCAAGCCAAATAAGGTAAAATTAAAGCCCTTCGGATCATAATTTTTAGGCACATCTTTTCTACTTAAATAAATCACACCGTCATCTTTCATCCTGTCACCTCATTAGAATTCTTTATTTAATATACCCGAATTCAAAGAAGTTAACAGATATTTACTCAGTCACTTTATCTAAAACTTGTAAGTTTTTCTCCATTAGTGAAATGTAGTCCTCATCATTACTTATATTTTCTTCTGTTAATACTTCCATATTGTGAATGTATTCTGGCTCTGCTCCGATTTCATCCTGAACGACTTTAGATATTTTCCCAGAACTATTTTGCTCAAATAGTACATAATTTAAATTGTTTTCCTGGGCCGTCTCACTCAATTCTTTTAGTTGTTGTTGTGAAGGCTCATCACTCATTGAATAACCAGAAACCGCTAATTGTTCCACACCATAACGCGACCAATAACCAAAGGCTGCATGTGGCACGATGATTTTAGCACTTTCTTTATCATCTAAAGTTTCACTAAACTTTTCATCCAGCTCTTCTAGTTCTGATTGAAGGTTGTTAAAATTTTCTTCATAAAGAGCCTCATGTTCTGGATTTAAAGCAATCAGTTCATCTTTAAGAATGTCTCCAACTTCAATCATTTTTAAAGGATCAATCCAGATGTGCGGGTCAAAATTATCATGATTATCAATAATGATATCGGCATAATCTGTATAAATGACTTCACCGTTTTTAAGACCTTCTGCCTTAACAGAAAAGCTTTCTTCACCCGCTTCATGGTCAAATGACTCGCCTTTCATAACCGCTTCAAAGCCGCCCTCTTCAGTGACCGACCACTGAATTTCATCTACTTCATTGTCTGTTACAGTCAATTCAACAACGTCACCAGTGTGGTAGTGGTCGCTTTGACCTTCAATAACTTCCTGATCAGCTTCATCTTCAAATCCTTGATATTCTTCATGATGACCTTCAAATAGATTGTTGTATTGACCAATTTCTACTAATTCCACATCTTGGTTTTCTAAGGCACTTGCAATATTATTAGAAAATGCCTCCATGCCTTCACCGACATAGATTAGACCATCTCCATCAGCATAATGAGTCATTTCCTTTATAGTCGGTTCATAAGAATGACCGTCAGCACCAGGTGGGATAATCGATTCGGTCTCAACTGTCTCTCCACCAATTTCATTGACTAAATACTCTAGAGGATAAACAGTCGTATATATCTTTAACTTATCATTATTGGTTGCTTCACCTTGACTACAGGCACTTAACACCAATACCGTCACTATCAAAACTAAAAACTGCTTCATTGTATATCCTTTCTAGTGTTGTAACATATCTTTTTTAATCTCATCTACTGTTAGATCTTCAGGGTAATACGTTGGCCAGTGATCCACTTCTTCTAGTAAGGCTTCTCTATCATCTCCCCAGTAAAGGTGGTAATGACCAGATTTTTCTGGTGCGATAATGTGGTCAGAGAACTGAATATAATCTGGTGCATCCTCATCTCCATTCACTTGTTCGAAGATAAACCTTACACCTCTATTGCCCGCTTCATATTCTAAAATTTCATAGCCATCATATTCATACTGTCCGGTGATTGTGTCTTCTCCACTGACAAAGGAAATTGTGCCATCTTCTTTAATTTCAATTTCATTCATCGTCGTTTCATAGCCTGTATTGTAATACTCTTTATATTCTTCAGCAGTCTTATCACCGTCTTCTGCTTTATGTTCAAAAACTTCTTCAAGCTCACCTGAAGTTAGATAAGGGTAGACAGATTGCCATGTCCCTGTCCAATCTGAAATGTCACGGTCGGCAATATCTTCGTCTTCAAAGTATCCGTTATAGACATCACTATTGTGATCATCAATATGTATTTCAACCGGCTCACTTTCAGCAATTACGTTATGGTCCTCATCATAAAATGTCGCTTTTATTTTTTGACCGTCTACAGCTTCTATATTAAGTGTATCTTCAAACTCTTCTTCGATTATTACCCACTCTTCATCATCAGACTTCTGATACCAATGCCAGTGACCTTCTGTCTCTTCACCTGTTGTAACTGAAAGCTCGACTTGGTCTCCAGTATGATAGTGATCATTTAAGCCTTCGATTGTTGCCGTTTGAACTGCTTCACTGTGGTCGTGGTCATGATGATCATGATTTTCATGACTGTCCTCACTTGTTTGTTCCTCACTATCTGCATTCTGACAGGCAGCCATCATCGTTAACACTAAACTTGCACCAAACACCCATACATTCTTTTTCATAATCTCTCTCCTTTAAATCGTAATTATTACTATTCGTAATTGTTACGATTTGTATCATAGCATGAAATTTTAAAGAATGTAAACATAGATTTTATATTTAGGCATTAAAAAAAGCGGATTGACTGATTCAATCCGCTTCAAAATACATATTAAGTTATCTCCAAAATGTGTCTAAACCCTTCTTATCCTCAATATTAAAGTCGATAATCTCCTTTAATAAATCGTAATCCACCGCTTGATCATACTTTATTTTGAAGGTCATCTTTTCATGACTATAACCTGCTGCCTTGATTTTATCGCTAAATACTTCTATGCCTTTGGGTTCTGGGTTAATAGAAAAGTGATGTTTTGCCGGCTTGACCCCTATGATGAAACTACCCTCTTTTACATATAGCGGTGTACTCCACTTTACTTGGCCTTCAAAGTCAGGATAATGATTTTCAATCCAATCGTACACTTTAGTAATCGCTGCTTTTTGCTCATCGTTCAACTTATCTAAACTCTTTTTGAATATTTCCTTTACCATTTACATCCACCTCTTATATTTAAAGAATACGAGCATACCAATACTAATCAACAGCATAATACCTAGGGTAATAAAGTAACCAAACTGTAAGTTCAATTCTGGCATAAATTTAAAGTTCATGCCGTATATCCCTGTAATCAGAGTCAGTGGTAAAAAGATCGCTGAAATAATTGTAAGTACATTAATCACCCGGTTCATCTGGTAAGAATTATATGAGATATAGTTTTCTTTTATCTCGTCAATCATCTCTTCAGAGAAGGTGATAATTAGCTTCTGACGATCAATTTTTGCCTTTATTTTCTTTAATATACGCGCACTATTCTCACTGTTAAATATTTCTTCTTCCTCTGAAAACTTATCGACTAATTCCGACATCGGAACAATTACACGTTTAACACGAAAAACCTTTCGTTTTAAATCAAAAATTGCAGCATTAATTTTAGGGTCCCGTTTATTATCACCATGCCGTTCTTCAAACTCAATCACTTCATCTTCAATATCATGAAGTATTCCAAAGTATTGTTCCACTGCCTGTAGAAGGATATACAGTGCGATATCTACTTCTAAATCTTCGGTCATATTTTTAATAATCTTACCTATATCGATAAAATCCTCAAGTTGACCATTGTGAAATGTAAGTACAATATCTTTCATAACACAAATGTTAATGGCATGAGCTTGAAGTGTTTCCTTATCTATATTGTGACAGATCAACAACTGGTAATCGTCTGTCCTGTAATAAGATGGCCGATATAATTTTGTAATTTCATCTTCTAAGGTAATTGCTGTAAAGTCAAAGTCTCTTAGAAGCTGGTCTTTATCTTCAAAGCTCGAATAATCGTACCAAACGAAAGATGCATCAGCGGGTACGTCTTCTTCTTGTGTGGCATGAACAATTTGATTATCATATGTAATATATTCAATGCTTAGTGTCACTTTGTCACCTCTTTATAATCCTTACCCCAATTTGCCAACATATAATAAAAAAAGACAGCAGATTTAATCTGCTGTCTTCACTCATCACTCTTTTTCAAAGATTGTACCTTTTTTGAACGGTGAGTTTTTAAACATTGTCTTAGATATAATTGGATATGCTATAGCAGCAACAATAAATCCAATCAACCATGCGAGATCAACGAATGAGAAGGCTGCTGCAGCACCAATAATTAATGCGAGTAGAGCTGCATAGTTAAATCCTGAGAAGTAACCGCCTTTTTTGTATAGCTCTTTAATATCGATATGTTGTTTTCTCATCACATAGAATTCAATAATTAAAATTGCAATCATTGGCCCTAAGAATGCTGAGTATACATGAACGAATGTATCTAAACCTTTAGCGTTATCATCTTGTACAAGTAACCAAGGGAATGAACTCATAGCAAGCAGTCCTGTAATCGTTACTGCAATCTTGTAATTTAACTTAGTAAATAACTGAATAACGTAAGTTGGTGTGACGATGTTCGCAACCATGTTTACAGCAATCGCACCAAAGACAATAAATACAGAAATGAATAATTGCATTGCTTCGTTATCGAATAGGGCTGGTAAACCTAGTGCAGGGTTGGCATAGCCTGTCGCACTTGCAAGCATTGCACCAACAACAATAACTGAACCATAAGCAATAATGATCGGAACAAAGTAAAGTAAGCTACGTTTCCCATCTGAGTATCCAACTTTAAGTTCTCTTGAGTAGTCTGCAGCACTTAAGAATATTGCAGCATAGTTACCAAGGAATACCATGACATAGGCGAAGAATTCAACGCCCCATGTACCTTGTGTGTTAATCCATGTGTCTGCAATCGCAGCGCTATGGTCTGTTACGAGTATGTAAAATACGACAATAACAATACCCATAAGTACGATTGAAGCTACTGATTCAACCATCTTAATACTATGGAAGCCTTTCATAGAAAGTAAGATTTGAATCACAAGTAAAATAATAAATGCGACAAATACATTATCAATCGCACCATTAGAGACAATTCTAAATACCTCGTTTAATGCAGTACCACCAATCCATGACTGAATTCCGTACCAAATTACAGCAGGAACAGCACGTAGTAGTGATGAAATTAAAGTCCCTTTTTCACCAAATGACACTTTCAACTGTGAAACATACGAAATACCGTATTTATAACCAGCACGGTCATTTAGTGCAAATAATACTGAAACAATTGCGATAGCAACTAGAGCTGCTGCAATAGTTTGGTAAATATTTAATACTGCCATTCCCGCTACGACAACACTAGCACCTAGTGTCATGTTACCCATGTTGACACCGTCTCCGACCCAAAGTGACATGTAACCAGCTGCACCTAGGGTACGATCTTCTGGTCCATTAGGCTTGAGTGAATCCGTTTGAGCTGCCGCATCTGGATTCTCAAGTCCTTGGACTTCTTTATTTTCTTCTGACATGTTTACACCTCTTCAAAACATATAATTTTCAGTAATAATATCCATAAGCAATTATATATTTCTATATTCCCCATGTCTTTATCTATGATGGATAAATTTAAATCGTTTTCTCTCAATATCATACCATTTTATTATAGTTATTCACTCTTATTAATTTCTAATATCTTCAGACCGACCTGAACGGATAGCATCTCATTCGCATCCTCATAGTCCATCTGAGTAATGTCTTTGATCTTATCTAAACGATATGTGACTGTTTTATAGTGTACATAGAGTCGGTCTGCGGTACGAGAAATATTCTGTTGGTTTTGTAAATACATATCTAAGGTTTCAATGAGCTGGTCGCGTTTATTCTTATTGTAATCTAACAGGCGTCTCAAGCTGTGCGGAATATAGTCGCTGAGTGCATTGCTATCATGCTTGAACTGATACAACAATCTATATATACCCAATTCCTCAAAGCTTTGAACCCTATTGTAGTTATTTAACATGCGGTTGACCTCTTGTGCTTCTGTATGACTTCTCGGCAAGTCAAAAACAGTCTCTGCGATTGTGCCAATCCCCGCTAAAACTTTTGCATCCGAAACACTCGCCTCAAATTTTTCAACAACTAAGTTCAAAGTTCGTTTAATGTTGGCCATCTCTTTTTTTCTATCTTTTTGACCTGAGAATATCGGCCAAATTACAATAATTTGATTGAAACGCTCTCTGATGATTGCTGATTTCAGATAGTATTCAATATTATTAATTAATATATTGTAGTAGCGTTGACGAACGGTTGAATTGTTTTTACTTTCCTTAATATTTAAGGTGAATACAACAACTGCTGATCGACTATTTAAGTTAAAGTTAATATTTTGAGCACGTTCAGCAATGTCATTTTCATTTTTAATTTCACCGGATAATAAGTCATCGATAATTTCATTTTTATATTTCTTTTCCACTTCTGAAATCGCAATTTTTTTAGCTAAGTTAAGTGATAAGGCCGTAGCCGCATTTTCTATAGCCACGAAGTCAAATTCTGAAAAACCAGAGTTTATGGCACTAATGACCAACATAATCCGACTTTGATTGACGGTTGTTATCGGAATCATAATCTGTTCACATTCTCTGTCCTGTAATTTCGGATAGATAACAGATCGACGATATATTGGAAATATAGTGTTTAAGGTGTGTTTATCTTTCTCAAAGGTCTGAGTTTCATAAAATAACTCCACTTCACTATCTGTTGTGGCAAGTACTTTAAAAAGTTCATTATATATCGTAACTGGATTACCAATTAGTGATTCAAGCGTCTTAATAATGACCTCATCATCCATATTTCTAATAGAAAGTTCTGTGAATCTATGATTGATTTCTCTGAAGTATTCTAGTCGCTCGATATCTTGACTGAACAATTTACGTGTGACCCTCTTAATAATTTCTATAAAGGGCACATGTTCAGGAATGCTCACAATTCCTATATTATTTTGATGACATATGCGAGTGATAACATCTGGCAACTCCTTTATTTCCTTAGGTATCTTTGTGATAAAAACGGATATTTTTTTGTCAATTAAGGAGTTAATCCATTGTTCTAAATCTTGATTATCAAAATCCTTTACAGGATAAAAACTCGTCAACAAGGCCTCTCCGCCTTTTAACCACTGTGACACATCAGGTGCATCCATTATGGTGATGCCTGTGATATATTTAGATAGGCTTTGCTTAGTTCCTATATAATTCGCTTCTTGAATTTCTTCTAATTGCAACAATTCTCTCACTGTAAAATTCATAAGCACCTTCCTTTTTTGCTTTTATCCAACTTGGATAAGGATTTTTCTGTCATTATTCTCTATCATACCAACATTTACACGTATTTTACTAAGTGACAGCAAGAAATGGCATTCACAATTTCTTATCTATAATGGATATCTTATTTTGTACTGCTTAATGCTATGATGATATTAATATATAGAGGAGGTCATTTCATGACAAGAAAAGCATATAATACAAATACAGTCAGCAGCTCAGGTCCATACTCGCATGTCACTGATGCAGGAGAACTCCTATTTTTCTCAGGACAAACTGCCAAAAATCGCATTGATTTAAAAGAAGATTTAAAGGGAGATATTGCCCGCCAGACAGAAGTGGCTTTTAACAACCTGTTCGATGTAATGAAAGATCAGGGCGTTACTGAAGCAGATGTTGTTAAAGTTAACGTATACCTTACTACAATGAAAAATTTTGAAGCGATGAATGAAGTCTATCAGACTAAGTTTTCAGAGCCTTTCCCATCACGTACTTGTGTCGCAGTATATGAACTACCACTTGGTGCAGAAGTTGAAATTGAAATCATTGTAAAAAAGAATAAATAAGTCAGAAAGCAGCTGAATCAATTGATTCAGCTGCTTTACTTTTAAAATACATTTAAAGCAATGAATATTATAATCGGTACAGTGACTGCACTAAAAATTGTACTCATCATGACAATTTCTGCTGCGTACTCTGGATCATCACTATATTGCTGAGCAATAACAGAGCTATTGACAGATGATGGTAAGGCGGTCGATATAAAGATTGCCTGTGCAACGACGCCATCAACATTAAATAACATTAAGAGTGCAAGTGACATAGCCGGAATAATCAGTAGCTTCACCGCTGTAGCGAGAAATGCACTGGGTCGTAACTTTTTAAATTTAATTCCCGCGATTTGTGTGCCAAGTATAAACAGAACGAGTCCAATCATTGAGTCCTTCACATAAGATAAGGAAGAAATGATGGGCTCTGCTATTTCGACGTTGAAGTAATTAAATCCTAGTCCAAACAATAGACCATAGAACATTGGCATTTTAAAGTAGCCAAGTAAGGCCGCTAGTTTCCCTGTATCTTTTGAGCTTAGAGCAATGATGCCATAGGAATAACTGATAATGTTTTGAAACACCATGATAATGACCTGCACACTCATCGCAAAGGGATCACTTTTAAAAACTAGGTCGTTGACCGGCACACCGTAATTTCCAGCATTATATAAAAGACTAGAATTAGTAAAGAGCACCTTGTGGTCACGATCTACACTAGCAAATGTCGCAATCAGTTGAGAGACAATAAATGATAGCCCTGCAAATAGAAATAAGAATAACATGACGTAAAGTAACAGACTAAAATCAATATTGGATTGATATAGGTTCATAAAAATAAAAACTGGCATTATGTAGTTAATCATCAATTTACCGAGCGTCACTCTGTCGAGTTTAAGTTTAAGTTGTATGCCGTAGCCGAGCAAAACTATAATTGCTATCGGTAGCATGACGTTATATATAATAAAGATAAATTCATTCATAGTATTCATCCTCTATCGACTTATTCTTGATGCTTTGTATGTTTAGTATTGGTCGAGAACCTCGTTAAATTGAGCTTTAAAGGCTTGTCTTTCTACTTCTGTAAATGCTTTTGGCCCTTTTGTTCTCCCACCCGATTTTCTGACCATAGCACCCATATAACGACTTTCTAAAAGGTGATCCATGTTGTTTATATTGTACTCAAAACCAGTATGATGGAGTACTCGGCAACCTTTTGGAAGTAATAAGGATGCTAGACCATAGTCTTGGGTAATGATCAAATCCCCCTTTTTTACAAGCTGAACAATTTTAAAATCTGCTGCATCTCGACCAGCATCGACATAGATATGATTGACGTGACTTTGTAAATCCTTATTACTGAAATGCGATAAACTTGATACTAAAGTGACATCAATATTTCTATTGGCACTTTCAGAGATTACTATATCTTTGACTGGACATGCATCCGCATCGACAATAATTTTCAAAAACTCACCTCTTTTAGTACAGCATATCAGTTTTTATTCTTAAACACTTTTCTAGATTTTTTACTATGCCCTTGGATAATTTGTGATAAGAAAGCTAGAGTTTTTTATCTATTATCACCAAAGACATTTTATGTAAATCTATATATTATAAATAATGATTATTATAAGAAAGAAGATGTTGGGAAATGATCAATCAACTTAAAAATTTAGATAACTGGTTAGGTGGTCTACAGTGGCTCATGTATATATTCATTAATACTGTCGTTGTACCGATTACCATGGGTGCTGCCTTTAATCTATCTCAAGCGGAAATCGTCAGCACCATGCAATTTTCCTTTATTTTAGGCGGGATTGCCTGTTTACTACAAGCTTTAATCGGCCATAGACGCCCAATTATGGACGGTCCTTCTGGATTATGGTGGGGTGTCTTACTTGCCTTATCTACACTTGCAGCCTCACAAGGCATGCCAATCTCTGAAGTCGGTGGCAGTATAGCTGTTGGATTAGTCATCACTGGTGTATTAACCGTAATTATTGGCCTGACAGGTTTTGGTTATTACTTAGAGAAATTATTTAACCCAAGTGTGATGGGTGTGTTCATGCTTTTATTTGGTGTATCACTTTGTATTAGCTTCTTTAAGGGGATGGTTGGTCTACCTTTTGGTGGTGGAGAAGGCCCTACAGAGATTCAAATAGGTCCAGCAATCCTATCTTTTGTTATTGTTGCACTTGTTTTAGTCTTAACAATTCGTGAATCTAACAAACTATCACAATACGCCATGTTAATTGGTATTATAATCGGGTGGCCATCCTATGTCCTTTTATTTGGTCAGGATGCTCAACTCACTTCAGGCACATCAAGTTCTTTAGAATTATTCCTTTTCCCTCTGGGTTCTCCAGCTTGGAATATCGGAATTATATTAACCGTCATTATTACGGGGATGCTTAATCTATCAAAACAATATGGTTCAATCAAAGGCACAGATCCAATCTATCCAAACTCACCATCAACGAGTAAAGACTATAGAAACTCCTTTACGATTACTGGTATTATGACAATTTTACCTGGCTTTTTAGGTTTAGTACCTTACTCACCTTTTGTTTCTTCAATCGGATTTATTCAACAGACTAAAATTTATGACCGTATGCCGTTCATTTTTGGTGCTGTGATGTTCTTTGTTATGGGTGTCATTCCTCAAATTGGTTCATTCTTTACGATGATACCTCTAAGTGTTGGATGTGCTGTTTTATTTGTATCTTATGTTCAACTCTTTGGTTCAGCTTGGGATTGGTTTAAACTTGTTGAATTTAATAGTTTAAATATTTACCGTGCAGCAATACCAATGTTTTTAGGATTGGTTCTAATGGCAGTACCTGCCTCAGCATTTAGCAGCCTACCAGGCTATGTTCAACCCTTACTATCAAGCGGTTTGTTAATGGGAACCATCATCTCAATAGCGATGGAAAACTTATTGAACTGGGATAAGGTTGGTGCAACCATCTCAAATAATATTGGTGTAAATACTGAAAAAGAAGAGCCTGTAAATAAACTATAGCTATAAGTAAAAGCTTGGTCATCGATTCGTAGATGGCCAAGCTTTTTTCTATTCAACTTCAATCATGTTTAAATCTAAAACGTATTCGTCATTGAAGCTGATGTTAATGTAATTCGCATTATCTACAGCCGGAAGATAAGCAGGTGCAGTACTGATTTCCACTGTTTCTATAAAGCGACTGCCCCTGTAATAGCTGATCATCGCTGGTGCTGTAATAACGTAGTCCTTACTAGAATTATATTCTAAAGCTTCCGTAACAGTATACTCCTCATCATCAACAAATCTTCCACGCTCATCGATTCTTTGACCTGGAAAAACATCATCTCCACTTAGGAAATCCTGACCAAACATAATCTGACCTTGGAGATTTTCAATATCAGGCTTTCCTTGTCCTAAATATTCATCAGGTGTTGTGCTTTCTTCAGCATCGGCCGTTGCATTATCGACCGCTTCATTTCTCAGCTCCACAACATCAGCTTCTGGTTCACCAAATGAAACAATCACTTGGTCCGCTTCAGGTACACTCTCTATGAGGTATGGCCCTTCATGCCCATAATTATTCGTCTTTATAAATGAATCTCCGTAAAAATAAGAAACATATGCTGCGCTTGTTAAAGTATAGTCTTGACTGGCATCATAGGGAATAAAATCCGTACGACTCATATGACTACGGGCATCATCCACACCACTATAATTAATCCAATACCCTTCTATTATGTCACTATCCTCTATTAAATCAGTGGCTGCTTGTTCCTCAGTCTCTTTCTCTGATTCTTCAACGTCAGACTCTTGGTCTTCTACGCTATTATAATCATCGGAAGATGATGTTGAATCAGTTTCTGTATCATTTTCTGCTTCTTTAGATTCAGTGGTATTATTATCGGTTGCTTGTTCACTTTCGGTAGTTTCAGTTTGATCACTCTGATTACTACAAGCTGCTAAGGTAGTGATGCTAAACATAATAAGTAACAATACTTTCATAAGCGCCCCCCTAATATAAAATATACACCTGTTATGTATATACTTAACATTAACCTAACTATACCCTTATTTCAGGTAGTAAAATAGAGTATTTTAAATTTTCTCGAACTCGTCTGACTCTCATGTTACTGCAACCCACAAAAAATCCCTCTAGGACTGATAATTTCATCAATCCTAGAGGGAAAGCTATTATATTATGGATTATTTGACCATAAACCTGCGTGTTTTAAGACAACGCGATTATTTAGTTTCAACTGTAGAACGATAAGTTCTGCTAGGTCTTCTGCTTGCATGACCTTATCCGGATTGCCATCTGTTAAATTCAATTCTTTCGCCATATCAGTTGCAACTGTACTTGGTGTTAGGGTTACCACACGGATATTATCTTTTCTTACTTCCATCATTAATGATTCACTTAAGCCGATAACCGCCGCTTTAGATGCCGAGTAAGCACTTGTTACAGGGCCACCTTTTTGTCCGGCAGTTGATGAAATATTAATGATATCTCCACTCTGTCTTTCCACCATTTCAGGTAGGACTGCTCTTGTTGTGTAGTAGACACCTTTAACATTCACATCAACAATATTTGTCCACTCTTCTGGTGACAGCTCCATAAATTTACCAAATTTAGATATACCAGCATTGTTGAGTAGAATATCGATTGGTCCAAGTTCGCTTCTAATTGCTTCTACTGCTGATGTAATTTCATTTAAGTCTGCAACATTTGCAGTTTGCACTGACACTTTAATATCATATTCCGCTAGTCCTGACTTAACATTCTCTAAGTTTTCAAGCGTGCGACCAACGAGTCCAACATGGACACCTTCTTTTGCTAGTGCAATCGCTGTCGCACGACCGATGCCACGACCGCCTCCAGTAATTAAGGCAACTTTTCCTTTAATATCCTGCATGAATGTTCTCCTCCATTAATCAATTATCATCTATACTTTATCATTTTTATAGATAAAATTTGAATGATTCGTTCAATCTCTCCATTACAAGAATTCAAACAACTCTTTTAAATCATTCACTTCATAATTCAGTGGTACTTCATGACTTTTTTCTAGTTTGTATGGGTTATACCAACAACGATCAATCCTTGCATTATAAGCTCCGTACATATCTGAAATTAGACTATCTCCAACCATTAAAACCTCATTCGGTGAGAGCTGTGCTCTTCTTAGACTTTCTTCAAAAAAGTTCACATTCGGCTTCTCATAACCAATATCACTAGAGATATAAAGATCTGTAAAGTACTCGTATAAACCTGCAAGTTTCAATCGATTTTCCTGCATGCTTAGTTCACTATTTGAAGCTGCATATACCTTATAGCTTTTTGCCAATTCTTTAATAGCGAGGTCTGCATTCACCTCTAAAAAGTGTTGACGACCTAAGCCAGCCTGAAAATGATCTCTTATTAAATTTGGTTCTACACCTAAGTTTAATTTTTCACTCAAGATGCTAAAACGCGTATTAATAACATCATTTACGGTTATTTTTTCTTCTTTTTGTTGTTTCCATAAATCATCATTAATTTCCAAATATACCTTATAGAGATCTTCAGTGAAATCTAAATTGAAGTGTTTAAATGTATCTTTAAAGGCGCCTTCACTCGATTTCGGGAAATTTAAAACCGTATCATCAATATCTAAAAATATCGCCTTATACTTGTTACGCTTCACCATCTATCAATGCTCCTTATTTTCTATACAATGTCATCAAAATTATAGCAGAGATCTATTTATAACTTAACATAAGAACAGTAATCTAGTATTTGCCTATAAAACAGTCAAGGTATATAATTAAGTTAAATATAGTTAGACGTCTAATTATTCAATTATAAAAGTATGTTGAGGGGGAAATATTGTGTCGGAAAAAAAGATATTTGACCTTCTACACCAAATGGATACGTTCACTAATCAGATGATGATTCGATGGAATAAAATTTTTGATGAAGACCTAGGTGTTTCACATATACTCACCTTATCCTTCATACAACATAACGCACCATCTCGTCCGTCTGATGTTTCAAAAGCCTTGGGACTCACACCACCTACCGTGACCCATCTAGTGAATAAATTGGTTAAGAAAGAATTAGTAGAACGTGAAGCAAATGAAAATGATCGCCGTATCATATATTTAGTAATTACTGCTAAAGGACAAGATGTTTTAGAAAAAGCGATAGAGTGCGGACAGGTTTTACGAAAAGAAATATTTTTAAAACTAACTGAAGATGAAAGACAACAACTGCTCACCTTATATAAAAAGTTAAACCAATAAATCATATTATAAAAGAGCTAGGTAAAATGAGATTAGAAGGTAAAGTTGCGATTGTTACAGGCGGTGCACAAGGTATGGGTGCTGCTCACGTGAAACGTTTTGTCGAAGAAGGTGCTAAAGTAATTTTTACTGACATTAATGAAGAAGCCGGTAGAGCGCTTGAAAAAGACCTTGGAGAAACAGAAAATTTGTAAAGCAAGACGTGACTAAAACGAAGACCGGTATAAGGTCGTTAAAGAAACTAAGGATTCATTTGGGCAAATTGATATTCTTGTGAACAATGCTGGAATCAGTGTCAATAAGCCTTTGATGGAAATGACAGAAGATGACTACCGTAGAATCGTTGATATTAACCAAGTCTCTGTGTTTTTAGGGAAACAAGCTGTCGTTCCTTCAATGACAGAAGCTAATAAAGGATCCATCGTAAATGTCTCATCTATTAATGGTCTAGTCGGAGGCGCTGTCGGTTACACCGATACTAAATTTGCAGTAAGAGGCTTTTCTAAAGCGGCTGCCTTACAACTCGCACCACTAGGAATTCGTGTAAACTCTGTGCACCCTGGTGTTATAGAAACACCAATGATTAAACAAGGCGATGCAGCAGAGCAAATCAAAGCATTTTCAAAATTTATTCCTATGAGAAGAGTGGCTCAACCCGAAGAGGTTACTGAACTTGTTCTCTTCCTCGCTTCAGATGATTCATCCTACTCAACAGGTTCAGAGTTTGTTGCTGATGGTGGCTTGACTGCCCAATAAGATATGTAACACGTTGATATTATTATCAATGTGCTATTTTTTATTCTAAGTAATATACAAGCAGATTATTTTCTCCTCTAATTGGCCTATGCTTATAATATGGAAGTGATTGATTTAAATATTTTAGGAGGTCTCTTACTATGGAGAAGAAATATGAAGGGTTATTTCAACCTTTAACGCTTCCAAATAAGGTTACACTGAAAAACCGTTTTGTACTTGCACCAATGACACACGTTTCATCACATGATGATGGTACAATCTCTGATGTAGAATTGGAATATATAGAAAAGCGTTCTAAGGATGTAGGCTTATCTATTTCAGCAGCAAGTCATGTAACACCGATTGGTCAAGCATTTACCGGGCAACCCTCTGTCGCATTTGACAGTGATATTGACGGTTTAAAAAAACTTGCACAGGCTATGAAGAAAAATGGTGCACAAGCACTCGTTCAAATTCACCACGGCGGTGCAAAATCCTTACCTTCATTAACACCAAACGGTGATGTTGTTGCACCAAGTGAAATTCATATGCAAGCTCAGCCTCCACATAACCCTAGCAAGGTAGATGAGGATTATCACGGGAGAGAGATCACTGTTGATGAAATAAATGAAACTATAAAAGCATTCGGTGAAGCGACACGCCGCGTCATTGAATCAGGATTTGATGGAATTGAGATTCATGGTGCCAACCACTATCTGATTCATCAATTTGTTTCACCGTACTATAACCGTCGTACTGATGAATGGAAATATGATGACTTTAAATTCCCACTTGCTGTAATCGATGAAGTTGTTTCAGTTGCAAAAGAATATGCTAATGAAGACTTCATTATCGGCTACCGCTTCTCTCCTGAAGAAGCAGAATCACCAGGTATTTCTATGGAATTAACAAAAGAATTACTAGAAATTTTAGTACAAAAACCTCTGGACTATCTTCATGTTTCACTAGGAGACATTCACTCCAAAACACGTGAAGGTAAATACAGTGGAGAAAGTCGTCTTCACCTTTTACACGAGTGGATTGGCGGCAAACTTCCATTGATTGGAATTGGTTCAATTTACACAGCAGAAGATGCCCTAAGAGGATTCGAAACAGGCGATACAGAACTCATCGCACTTGGTCGCGGTATTCTTCTAGACCATGACTTTGTTGGTAAAATTAAAGATGGACGCGCAGATGAAATTACTTCAGAATTTGATCCAGACAGAGCAGACTTACATGAACTACCAGAAAGACTCTGGCATCAATTGAACGACGGACACTACGGTGTACCGAGAACTAAATAAATATAATCTTTGAATAGCCTAGAAATGTGATTGCAGCACATTTCTAGGCTATTTCTTTTTGTTGTGATAAGTCAGTCACTCTCCTCTCACTTATCACCATTTCCCCTGATTTCAGTGATAAGTCACTCTCTTTTACTACACTTATCACCACCGCATACAATTTACCTTAATTATCTATAGAAATGGATAAGTAAATATAACCACTTAATCATACTAATCAACCACTTAGACAAAACAAGTGGTTTTTGCAATACATACATGGTTTACTTTGCTTAGAAAAGGAACAAGATGAATGAAAATCACTTTTAATAGAGATCCATCGCTCAAGAAAGACGAAGTCGAAATCCGCGCTCAATCAGATAGTCCTGAAATCCAATCATTAATAAGAGAACTATCAAAGCGTATATCCAAAAAGGTAAAGGGTCGATATAATGATGAGATTTCCCTCATAGATCTCTTCGATATTTATAGTTTCAGAATTGAGGACAGAAGGCTGTATGCATATACAATCCATAAAAAGTATGCAATACAAGCGAAGTTATTTGAGGTTGAGGCTTTATCAACACACAATTTTATTCAAATATCAAAATCTGAAGTCATCAACATCGATTTTATTCACCATCTTGAGTTAGGTAAAAATGGCATCATCAAAATCATCTTTACCAACAACGATTTCACTCATTCTTCTAGACGATACTTAAAACAGATTAAGGAGCAGTTGAATTTATTAAAAGAGCATTGATGGGTATTTTAATTGGCTTATCTTCAGGACTTGTTATTTCTATTATATTTTCTTTAATATTTGCTGACGGTCAGTATCACCCTGTTTCACCCGAATCCACTTTTGGTCATTATTACTTCAGTCATTTTACCGAATTACAAACTGTCATGATCGCCGCACTTGTATGGGCATGCATTGGAATCACCTTTAGTTTAGGCACCTATATTTTCACTCATACAGACCTCACCATTGTAAAAACAACAACCCTACATTTTTTAACTATGTTACTCATATTTTTTCCGCTTGCAGTACTTGCGGGATGGTTTCCGATTAAACTCTCAGCTTTAGTGATTTTCTTCGTTATTTTCATTGTTGTTTATATCATTATTTGGTCGATTATTAGGAGACAAACAAAAAGAAAAATAGCAGAAATTAATTATAAGCTAGGAGGAAAGTAAATGATCAACGAAGGTCGATATACTGCAGTACAACAGGATAATATCACAATATTTTTGATTGGTATGCGTATCAACAAGTGGTACAAGGTCAACAAATGGTTACCTGTGTTCTTAGCGATGCCTCCGATGATGAAAGAGTTGAGTCAAGACCCATCACTCGGTTGCCTGAATACAGAGATGTTCTTTCGTTCTAGAATGAATATACTCATTCAGTATTGGGATTCAGTAGAAAACCTCCAAGCATATTCAAAAATGCCGAAACATTTAAAGTCATGGAAGAAATTCTTAAAATTAGTTAAAGACAATGATGCTGTTGCCTTCTACCATGAGACATATAATGTCGAAAATGGACAATCTGAAAATGTTTATATTAATATGCCAAACTTCGGTTTAGGAAAAGTATTTGGTGTCGAGGCAGTTGGTAAGCACACACAATCTGCAAATAAACGTCTACAAGAAGCTAGGGAGAGAAAAAGCTATGAATGAGAATGTATTTATAATTGGTGCAACAGGGACTATAGGTAGTGCTGTTGCAGAGTCTCTTAAACAATCAAAATATGAGCTTACAGCTTTAATCCACAATAATACAAACACCTTTCTAAAAAATAATGCGAACCTGGTCAAAGGTTCACTTATAAATGCCGCACTCTTAAAAGATCATCTACAAAATCACGACTACCTCTTTATTGCTGTTAATGCTGGGAATGATGCCGAAGCGATTAAACACATTGAAGAAGAAGCCGTAATCGATGTACTTAAGATTGCCGAAGATGTTGGCATTAAAAAAGTAGTCTATATTTCTGGCATGTATGCTGAAGAGAGATTTTCCAATCACCCATCTGAATCTGCAAAAGTTAATGTAGAGAAACATTTAAAAGAAAGTAACCTTCCAAACACAATCTTTAAACCAGGGTTTATAGATGTCACACTACAACAATTTGTCCAAGGTAAACAAATTATGTTACTCGGTAATCAACCTCATCCTATGCACATTGTGAAACTTAGAGAAATGGCCAATGATATAACTGATTCTTTTAGCATACCAGAGACTAACAATCAAACATATGTCGTAACAGGAAGAGAAAAACCGATACTTCTTAAAGATGCCTTAGAACAATATGGTAAAAAGTTTGATCCAGTACTGCCGGTTAAAGTTATGCCACTTTGGTTTATGAAAATTTTAAATAAGACGTTTTTAAAAGGTAAATTAACTCGTGCCATAAATACCATGAGTTTAATGCAAAAATATGGTGAGCTTGGGGATTTAGAAGGTTATCATAAAATGTTCTCAACTAAGTAAATCATCGACCAAGAAAATTCCCATAAAAAACAGGAAGGCAACCTTTATTCAGGTTACCTTCCCTTTATTACCTAACAATATTATTTCAGACTCTCAATGAATGTATAAAAATCATCGATGTTTGTTAGATTACGATTACATACTGCACTATCATTACAAATATAATCGCCTTTTTTACTATAAGTTCCGTCATTTCCCGTTTTGGATTTACTTAAAAATAGTGAGACATCGGATTCTTGATTACATATTTTACAGAAGCCTTTTACTTTCTTACGTGAAATCGTACCATAATTCTCTTTAAGCTCATCATTTTGATTTCTATAGATAAAATACTTTCTATCCGTAGATAAATCATTCCAAGCCAGGAATACAGTCGATTTAGTATCAAGCAAATCAAAATCCGGTGTTTTTAATTTCTTTACCTTTTTAAACAATTTACCGATAGCCGCTTCACTCAGTATATCAAAGCCGTCAACCTGTGCTTTTAATTTATTTAAATGTAAATCTAGTCTCTTTCTAGATAATCTCACGTCATCTATTGCCTCGATAAAGTCTATGCTATCAAGGTTATGATTATCAAGCACATCTTTAATTTTACTAAGCAACATATCCTTATGGGTCTGATGCAGTTTTATATCATTTGTCTGATACACTCTATAGAGTTCAATGGCGTCATTTTTTATTTGATTAAATTCATAAACTTTTAGTTGTGTCATTTCTATTTCCTCCTAATTTTTAGAAGTACTCTATGAAATGAATCCTATATTTCAATAAAGCACTTCTTATTATAAACGTTCAGTGCTTGTTCGTATGATTAATGACATATTGTAATGTCTCATGTAATCCACTCCTTTTACTTCCTCAAGTATACCAGATAAACTATTCTATTTTTTCTAAAACACCATCTGTCATTTTATATACTGCATCACAATATTCGGTCAGTCTTTCATCGTGAGTCACAATGATACACGTCTTGTCTCTTTCCATCGTCTGCTCTTTTAATATTTCCATAACCTTCATCGCATTTTCTGTATCAAGTGAAGCTGTGGGCTCATCGGCTAAAATAATACTAGGATTCGTATATAAGGCTTTGGCTATGGCAACACGTTGTTTTTGTCCCCCAGATATTTCACTAGGTAATTGATTTTTCACTTCAGTTAATGACAAATGATTAAGCAGTTCATCCAGCTCTTCATCAGTCATGACATCTTTTTTAGATTTCTTCAATAGTTTAAATTGTTGTCGGACAGAAAGAAATGGGACCAAATTACTGGCTTGAAGTATAAAACCAATTTCACCCATTCTGAGCTTAGCTAAACTCTTTGTATTCATACCTGTGATTTTCTGTCCATTCACGATGACCTCACCTTCAGTTGGTGTTTGCAAGGCACCTGCCATAGTTAAAAAGGTACTTTTACCAGAGCCTGATGGCCCAATCACTGCAATACAACTTCCCTTTTCGAATTCAACCGAGGTTTTCTTAACCGCTTCTATACTTTGATTCCCATCTTTAAAAGTCTTTTTCACATCTTCGAATTTAAGCATACTATCCGCCTCTCTTAACCGATTGCTTTTAATGGATCTACTTTTCTAACACTGATGACTGAAAACAGACTGCCTAGCATGGCGACAATAATTAAGACCACCATATAAATAACCATGGTTAAATAATCGAATTCTATAGGTACTGCTGGTGGTAGAAATACACCAGTTAATAAGGTAAGTCCTAAGCCAATAATCGTACCAATCAACGCGACAATCAGTGTTTGTCCTAAAACAGAACGGGCTAAATAGCCATTAGTAAATCCTTGGGCTTTTAAGACACCAAAAAGACTTGTCTTCTGTAAAGTTAACACGTATAAGAAAATTCCAATGACCGCAGATGAGATAATGAATAAGAATATTATCATAAAGTTTAAAGTTAATTGCTGTGGTGTATATCCTGGTAAGTTCTCTACAAATTCATCAATAGCCAGCACTTCAAGTTCATCATCAACATTCACATTTTCAAAATTATCATCCTTGACTACTACAGCATTGATTACGTCTTCACCTAGCATTGGATTTAATTTTTCTACTGTTTCATTACTCGTAAACAGTAACGAAGACGCACGGTACTGAGCACTATCAGTGAAACCAGTCATTTCTAACACTTCATCACTATTGGATAAATTCAACTCATCTCCTATATTAAATCCAGCTTCTTTCAGTGAATAATCTGCAACCACTTCATTTTCAGATACTGCAGCTTCACCTTCTATAACAGGAGGCATTAAGAATGAATCTTCTTCTAAGCCGAACACAAAGGCATTTTCTTCTACTTCTTCATTAGAGATAATGACAGAAAGTTCTTTTAGCTCTGCCTGTTCTTCAAATAAATTATTGATATCCTCTGTATTAATCATAGATTGTTGGATTGTTTGATTCGCATCTTCACTAATCACAATCCCATCAGCTTCCCACTGATCAATCGCTTCCTTATTAAGATTCATTAATCCGCTGGCTAAACCAGACAAAAGGAATAGTAAATAACTAATCATGACAATGACACCGATGATTAATCCGAATTTTAATTTATTTCTTCTAATTTCGTTCCAAGCTAAATACATAGCTACCCCAACTTTCATTTAACTAACTCATCCATTATAAACTACATGTTTAACTCCACAAAGAAGAAAACTTTACCATCCTTAAATTAATTGAAATTTCTGAATAATTATGGTAATATCATTATGAAAACAATTACCTTTTTAGCTATGATATGGAAATTATATCCATTTACAGAAGGGAGGTAAAAAGATGTCGAAATTTCCATGGTCGAGATTATTGTTCCTACCACTGCTAATCTTTGTATTAGTTCTAGCTTCGTGTAGCAATGAGAATAGTACAGATGAAGCTTCCACTGATGAGTCTGACACGACAACTGAGGAAACTACTGATGATAATGCTGCTACAGAAGAAAACGATGATGCAGAGTCTGCAACTGAAGAAAGTGAAGATGAAAATTCAGAAGATAGTGGTGAAACTTCAGCAGAAACAGAAGATAAGGTTACTGAATTCGAACCTGCCTTTCCTGAGCAAACAAGAGCACCTGCAGTTGAAACTGAAACTGAACTTGATATCGAAGCGATTGTAGATGGTCTAGATGTCACTTGGGGTATGGAAGAGTTTTCTACAAACCGTCTCCTAGTGACCCAAAGAGATACAGGTGAATTGCTCATTGTGAACTTAGAAGATGGATCTGTTTCAGACCCTATTGAAGGAACACCTGAAGTGTTTAATGAAGGCCAAGGTGGTCTACTTGATGTGACTATCGCCCCTGATTTTGAAGACTCAAGACAGGTATATTTAACATTTTCTGAAGAAGTGGATGATGGCAACTTAACAGCTGTCGGTAAAGGTGTATTGTCTGAGGATGAGACAGTACTTGAAGATTTTGAAGTTATCTTCCAAGCAGAACCAGCCTATGACGGTGATTTACACTATGGTGGTCGAATCATCTTTGATGAAGATGGTAACTTATTCCTAACAACAGGAGAACGTTCAGATGATCCTATTCGTGAGCGTTCACAAGATTTAGATGCTTATTTAGGTAAAGTGATTCATATTACACCTGATGGAGAACCAGTGGATACGAATCCATTTATTGAAGATGAAGATACTTTAGATGGTATTTATAGTTATGGACACCGTAATATTCAAGGTGTGGATTTTAACCCTGCAACAGGAGATTTATGGATTGTTGAATTTGGTCCTCAAGCTGGGGATGAGCTGAATATTGTTGAATCAGGTAATAACTATGGTTGGCCAGTTGTTTCGTATGGTATCGAATATTCGGGTGAATTGATTAATGAAGGTATTTCAGAACACGAGGCACAAGGCTTCGTTGAACCGAGATATTATTGGGATCCAACTAGTGCACCAAGTGGTATGTCATTCTATGATAATGATGCAATTCCTGAATGGGAAAACAACCTATTCATTGGTGGTCTAGCACCGAACTATGTCGTACGTGTTGTCATTGAAGATGACACGATTGTAGGAGAAGAACGACTCTTAACTGACGAAGGTGAACGTTTCCGTGATGTACTTGTCACTGAAGATGGTGCGTTAATTACAAGTACTGATGGTGGTAAGATTTATAAAGTGACAGCAGCTGAATAAGAAAATGCCGTTATGTAGGGACACCTATCATAACGGCTGCTTTTTTCTAATCATTCCTAATTAAATAATTTATAGCTGTTAAAAATTGAAATGAACTGTTCTTTAGTTAAATTATTATGATCCTTTGCTTTGGCATGTCTTAGTGCTTGCCTAAACTGATTTTTCGTAAAAAGAACCTTATACTTTTGGGTAATCGGAAAATAGTGTGGAATTTTTTATCTGAACCCCTCTTTTTACTAATCCCCCCGTTAACTTAACAAGGATTTACTTTTTAACGAATAAAAGCTAAGTCATCATTGGC
>NZ_SIRQ01000014.1:0-63774 GCF_011634875.1 Jeotgalicoccus sp. S0W5
GGAATGAGCCCTTATAGGGCTGAAAAAAAGCCACCCGTTATACGGGTGGATACTTACTTATAAAGCTTGCGACATAGTAAGTAACTAGGGATAAAATAATAGATACAATAATTAAGGCAATCAGTGGTTTCATTGCTTTTTCTCTAATAGATTTAAGAGAGACACTTAAGCCAAGCCCAACCATAGCCATAACCATTAGTAAGGTAGTGAGTTGATCAATAATATTTCGTATATTATCAGGTATGTAAATAAAAGTGTTCAACACTGTGACAACTAAAAAGAAAACTAAGAAATAAGGTATATCAACTTTTCCTTTTGCATCTGTATGATTTCTCTTCGCGAATGCATACATAATAATAAAGCTGACTGGAATTAATAAGAATACTCGACTTAGTTTTGATAATAGGGCCATGGCCATTCCATCATCCCCACCAGTTGCGCCTGCAAGAACCACTTGAGCAATTTCATGTAAGCTTAAGCCGCTCCATAGACCATAAACACTGTTGTCCATATTTATAGCTGGCCCAATAAAAGTATAAACTAAGGCGAAAACTGTTCCGACAACTGAGATTAAACCAATACTAATAGCTGTATCTTCTTCTTTTGCTTTGGTTATTGAACTTACTGCTGAAATAGCGGCAGCACCACATATACCTGTCCCTGCAGCAAGCAAGAACATGATAGATGAATTTGTATTCATGAACTTATTAAAGACATGCATGAGTAAAAAGGATAAGAGAATCACGCCTGCTCCAAGTACTAGCATAATCCAACCCTCAGAGATAATAAGTTGTAAATTTAATTTAAAACCATAGAAAACAATCGCTACTCTTAGGAGTTTCTTAGCAGAAAAGGTAATGCCTGGGCGAATGGACTCAGGGTAACCCAATATTTGCCTGTAAATTAGACCGATAAGTAAGGCAATAGCTAAAGCACCAATGTTCTGTACAATAGGCAGTTGAGCTAAGCCCATACTGATTAATGCAATAAGTAAAGTAAAAGCAATACCCAATATAAATGTTCTGTTTAAATATTTTTCTGTCATTTGTCCACCTCATTTAAAGATTATCATATCTCTATCTTTAAAGGGGAGAGACTTTTAAATAAAAAACCATCACTCATTATATTAACAAATGAGTGATGGACAAATCGTATTTACTACCCTTTAAGAATACGTTCAGTCTCTTCGAATTCGCGGGTAATTTCTGGTTTAAGTTCTTTCTTCTGAGTCATCTTACTTACGATTATACCAGCGAGTGTTGAAACGATAACTCCTGGAATAATTTCATATAAGCCAGTACCAAATGTACCCGCTGCAATCCAAATGATTACAGTAGCGGCACCACCAATGATTGCGGCAATTGCACCAGAGCGAGTCATGCCTTTCCAGTGTAGTGACATTACAACGAGTGGACCAAAAGCAGCACCAAATCCTGCCCAGGCATTGGCTACTATACTTAAGATTACTGATTCATCGTCCCATGCAATAACAATCGCAACAAGGGAAACAATAACTACTGATAAGCGACTCATCGCAACGTAAATTTTATCAAGTTCAGCTTCTGTTTTAGTTTCCTTACCTTTTAATACACGGTGACGAATCATTTTATAAAAGTCTTGTACAAGTGAACTCGAAGTCACTAATAGTTGAGAAGAAATTGTACTCATAATTGCCGCTAGAATAGCGGCTAAGAAGAAACCACCAACAAGAGGATGGAAGAGTACCTGACTCATTAAAATCAAGATTGTTTCAGGATCTTCAACATAGTGCCGAGTATGGTCTATAAAAACGACGCCCAGTAGACCAGCAAGTGAAACGCCTGCTAGTGAAATAGCCATCCATGTTATACCAATACGTCGTGCAGCAGGTAGTAATTTATGTGTTTTAATGGACATAAAACGTATAATAATGTGCGGTTGACCAAAGTAACCGAAAAACCAAGCTAGATTACTAATTATAGTAATAAAAGAAACACCACTTATGATGGACATGTAATCAACATCGTTTATTGCACCGAGGTCTTCCAATCTTACAAAAGGCTCAACCCCATTACCTGTAAGGGTTAACCATGTTGCAATAGGAACCATAAATATGGCTATAAACATTATTATGCCTTGGAAGAGGTCGGTTAGACTAACTGCTAGATAGCCACCGACAAATGTATAGATAATGACGACACTAGCTGTAATGAAAAGTCCCCAATGATACTGTAAATCAAAGGCATTTTCAAAGAGTTTACCTCCTGACACCATTCCGCTAGCTGTATATACAGCGAAGAATATAACAACAACTAGTCCTGCTATGATTCTTACGAGATGTTTTTCGTCTTTAAAACGATTTTCAAAGTAGTCAGGTAAAGTAATCGAGTTCTCAGATACTTCAGAATAGATACGGAGTCTTGGTGCAACAATGATGTAGTTCACATATGCACCGGCAGTAAGACCAATTGCAATCCATAAACTGGACATACCAACTTCATACATACTTCCAGGTAGTCCCATTAGCATCCAACCTGACATGTCTGAAGCACCTGCAGATAATGCAGTCACCCAAGGACCGATATTGCGGCCACCAAGTGTGTATTCATCCATTGTAGATGTGGATTGTTTGTACGCATAATAACCAATCCCTGCAAGAAGTAAAAAGTATAAGGCAATCATTAGATAATGTTGCCAACCTACAGAGAATGTAAAGCCAGAATTTAATGCACTATTTAAAATCATCTTATAAATCTCCCCTTTTGTAATATATTTTAGTAAGAGCAATATATCTGACACATGGGCCAATTATAGCGGTCATCGGGAAAATTTACAACGTCAATTGGAGTATTAAAAAAACTTAAAAAAATTAAGCCGCGTAGGTAAGGTGCTGAAGCGGCTTAATAAAAGTGAATTTATTTATAGATGTACTCGATAACTTCCATCGCTTGTTGAACATTTTCTGTAACAACATTCGCCTTTTGAGAGATTTCTTTTAAAGGATGAATAAGCTTTTCTGGGCGAACTAGAATGAGTGGTTTGCCGAGATTAATCGCTGTTGTTGCATCCATTGCGGTATTCCACTGTTTGTATTCTTCACCGAATAGGGCAATAACAATATCAGCTTTGTTCATCATTACTTGTGTGCGTAAATTATTGATGCTTGAAGCAGCATCATCACGGTAGTACTTACTTGGTTGCTCACCAAGAATGTTTTCACCAATATCATCAGATAAATCATGGTTGGTTTGTGGTGAGACAAAAGTTAATGGTAAGTTCTTTTCTTTTGATAATGTTTCGATTTCATCTCTCCAGTTAGAATGAATTTCTCCGGCTAAATATACTGTTAAATCCATTTTTACCCTCCTAATCGTCATTGCATAATAGTATATACCCTAAATCATTTATGTTAAAATATTTACTATAGATATTACTATTTAGGGAGAGGACAAAAGCGACATGAAAGTAGCATTATTTGATTTTGATGGCACATTGTACCCACATGAAACCTTCGAAACTTTGCGTTTGCATCTTCGAAGTCATCCAAAATATAAAAAGAATTATAAACGTTTTGTACGTTATTTTGCACCTACATATTTCGGTTATAAATTAAAATTAGTGCCTAAAATTAAAATGCAACAAAGAGCGCTTGAGTCGTATATTCTTTCTTTTAAAGGTTATTCAAAGACTGATATAGAAGAATTCTTCACTGATGTTGCAAGGTCTATGTCTGAAGAGCTTCGTCGTCCCTTACTAGATAAGATTAAACAGTTAAAACAAGACAATTACTATGTCGTTTTAATATCAGGTGCTTTTATTCCTTTATTAGAAGCCCTCTTTAAAGGTATAGGTTTTGACTTAATTGTGGGGTCATCTGTAAACTATAACACTAAAGGAAAACTTGACTATAAGGCCCGTTTTGAGCGTGTCTTTGCTGAACGCAAAATTGATATCATAAAAGATCACTTCAAGAATAAGGAAATTGACTGGAAAAACAGTCGTGCTTATAGTGATAGCATTTCAGATTTAAAAATGTTAGAACTTGTAGGTAAGCCGGTTGCTGTTTCGCCAGATTCTGACCTTTTATCCGTTGCACAGAAAAACAACTGGAAAATCTTGAATAATATATAGGAGGTAACAACATGGATTTGCTCAATTTAACAGAGGCAGACCTGTATCCGACGGAAAAATTTGGGCCGTCACTAACGGGGACTCTACTATATAAAGTGAGAGATCAGAATTATTTCCAGGGAGCGTACATGACAACGAATGAACGTATGTTTATGAATGTTGATATGAACGGCGAGGCTTACACTCGCGTGTTTGCTTATACTGACATCGTTAAAGCAAGTGTTGAGAATGACTCACTGATTATAGAATTCCCAGATGGTATGGGCAAAATCGCAATGGTAAATATCACTTCAGGTGATGCGGATGAATTTGCACAGTTTGTTAACAATCAACTTTCATAATGAAATTCTTTAGTCACTTGTTTGTTATAAACAGGTGACTTTTTTGAATATTTTATTAGTATGACACATTTTTTAATTAGTATAACGCATTACGTAATTTGACTTTAAGAACTTGAGTAAAAAGAGTATACTGTATATAAATAAAACAATTAATAAGAGAATAAGGGGCTTAGATAAGATTATGGCTACTTCTATTAGCAAATCTGATGTCGTTCTAATCGGTGGTGGAATTATGAGTGCCACGCTTGGAACGCTTTTAAAAGAATTAAAACCTGAATGGAATATCAAGGTATTCGAAAAACTGGATGCTGTGGCAAGTGAAAGTTCAAATGCATGGAATAATGCTGGGACAGGGCATTCAGCTTTATGTGAACTAAACTATACACCGGAAATGAAGGATGGGACAATTGATGCAACAAAAGCAATTAAAATCAATGAACAGTTCCAACTATCAAAACAATTCTGGTCTTATCTAGTAGAAAATGGCAAGTTATCTTCGCCATCTGAATTTATAAATACAGTGCCGCATATGAGTTTTGTTGAAGGTGAAAAGAATATTGAATTCCTTAAAAAACGTGTCGACAAGTTAACTGAAAGTCCACTTTTTGAAGGTATGGAAATCTCAGATGATCATGAAGTATTGAAAAAATGGGTGCCTTTAATGATGGAAGGCCGCCAACCATCTGAAGAAATTGCAGTGACTAAAATTGACTCCGGAACGGATATTAACTTCGGAAGTCTAACAGAAAAATTATTTGATAACCTAGCAAATGATGGTATTGAAGTTGAGTATAAGCACGAGGTGCAAGATTTAAGACGTACAGAATCTGGCAAATGGCAAGTGAAAGTAAAAGATTTAAATACGGGTAGACTAGAATTTCATACCGCTGATTTTGTATTTATTGGTGCAGGTGGAGCGAGTCTACCACTCTTACAAAAAACGAAATTACCAGAGTCTAAAAAAATCGGTGGATTCCCTGTCAGTGGCCTGTTTTTAGTTTGTGAAGATGAAGAAATCGTCAATAAACATGAAGCGAAAGTGTATGGTAAAGCGAAAGTGGGTGCACCACCAATGTCTGTACCTCACTTAGATACACGCTACATCGATGGTAAACGTTCACTATTATTTGGACCATTTGCAGGCTTCTCTCCTAAGTTCTTAAAAACAGGGTCATATTTAGACCTAATTGCATCGGTAAAACCTTATAATGTCTTAACGATGCTATCCGCTGGTGCTAAGGAAATGGGATTAACAAAATATCTAATACAACAAGTATTATTAAAGCAAGAAGAGCGTATCGAAGAGCTAAGAGAATTTATTCCTGATGCCAAAAGTAAGGACTGGAGAACAGTAGTTGCTGGTCAACGCGTTCAAGTTATCAAGGATACAGACAAAGACGGAAAAGGTACATTGATGTTTGGTACGGAAACAATCGTATCAGAAGATGGTTCGATAGCATCCTTACTAGGTGCATCACCAGGGGCTTCAGTCTGTGTAGATGCGATGCTTGATTTAATCAGTAGAGCCTTCCCAGAAGAGTTCCCGGGCTGGGAAGACAAAATTAAAGAAATGATACCAACTTACGGTACTTCCTTGTCCCAAAATCCAGAGTTGTTTAAAGAAGTAAATGAACGAACTACAAAGGCACTTGGCTTAAAAAGCCATGAAGAAGGTGCTTTGTTAAGCTAATTGAATAGGAAAACCCCTTTCGTTGATAATGCTAACGAAAGGGGTTTTTATAGTGCATTCTATTTTATAGATTTTTCTAAAGCTTGTTCGATATCATTAATAATATCATCTGCATTTTCAATACCAATTGATAACCGGATTAAAGTATCATCGATACCGCGTTTTAATCTTTCCTCATCAGGCATTTCTGCATGGGTTTGTGTGAATGGGAATGTGATAAAGGTTTCAGTTCCACCTAAACTTTCTGCAAAAGTACATACTTCAATATTCTCTAAGAATTTATTGACGCTATAGTTGTCATTGAAACGTAAGCTGAGCATGCCTGTAGTTCCAGCATAAAGTACGTCTTTTATACTCTTATGTCCATTAAAATAGGCAGCCACTTTTTTGGCGTTTTCAATTGAGCGATCCATACGAATATGTAGGGTTTTAAGCCCTCTAAGTAAAAGGAAAGAATCAATTGGTGAGAGTGTTGCACCAACCATATTATGATATAGGAATAATTGTTCTGCTAATTCTGAATCCTTAACGGTGACAACGCCTGCTAATACATCATTGTGTCCACCAATATATTTAGTTGCTGAATGAAGTACAATGTCTGCACCTTCAGTCAAGGGTTGCGAAAGATAAGGTGTTAAAAATGTATTGTCGATAATGGTGAGAATTTCATGTTGTTCAGCGAGCTTATATAGAGGTTTTAAATCAGTTTTTTCCATTGAAGGATTAGTAATAGGCTCTATAAAGAACGCACGAGTATTATTGTTTATGTGATTTTTTAATGCTGCTTCATCATTAAAATCGACATAGTGGAATTTGACATTATATTTACTTTCGTAGAAATCAAAAATTCTAAATGTGCCGCCATAAAGGTCAAAACTTACTAATATTTCATCTCCACTGTTGAATAGATTACAACACAGTTGAACAGCGGCCATTCCACTCGCAGTTGCAAATGATTGATAGCCACCTTCTAAGTCAGCAAATGCCTCTTCAAAGAATGATCTTGAAGGGTTTTTAGTTCTTGTATAATCAAAACCAGTTGATTTACCTACACCTTCATGTTCATAGGCAGTGGCTAAATAAATAGGATTTGTTGTTGCTCCAGTATGGTCTGGATTTAATGATATTTGTGAAAGTTTAGTATCCAATATGTAACGCCCTTTCTTCTTATGTATTTGTTGAAAGATAGATTAAATATATATAAAAGTAGTTAGCAAAGTCAATGTTTTAATAGAATATTTCGATAATTGAGACGGTGCAACGCCGTTACAACACTATAAAACATCTAGAAATTTGTAACGATAGGCGTTATAATGATTGTATTAAACCTACAGGAGTGATACGGTGAACCAGTCTCGGAACGTTATATATTATACAACCGCACAAGTAACAGAAATGGTCGAGTTATCCGATCAGAATGTGAGAAAGTATGTTAGGTTACTTGAGGATAGAAATTATGAAGTGGCTAAGGATGAATATAATCGTAGACTCTTCTCTAAAAAGGATGTAAGCATCCTCCAGGAAATGATTAGAATTGCTAAATCTCCAGGTAATACTTTGGATTCAGCAGCAGATGAGATTATAGAGAACTTAAATAGTTTCGATGAAGATTCTTCAGAAGAGACAAACGAAGTTTCTAATATGTCGAACCACGATATTTCAAGAATGTTTTCACTTGTATTAGAGAAATTAGACGAAATACAAAATGAAAACAAAGCATTAAAAACGAATATCAATACTCTGGTTCAAAGACTTGAAGAATATGATCGTGCAGCGCTTGAATATACAGCTTTTGAAGAAGATGGGGTACTTTCAACTGCAGATGAGTTAGAATCTGAAACAGTACCTGAAGACGGGACAGAAACGACTGTATCTGAAGAAGTCACTGAGGAACCGGCTGCATTAACTGAAACGATTAAAACAGAGGCGCCTGGTGTGGAAGAAGTTGATGACTCTACTATAGAACAAGAAGTAAATGTAACAGAGGAAGCTGAAGATACTAGAACTTCAACAGAAGAAGTTTCAAAAACTGAATCTGAGGCAACTGAACCTAAGGAAAATCATATATCAGAGGAAGCACCTCCTGAGCCATCTACTGATGACACAATAGATCGGCCAAAAACAAGTGTGGATATGAGTCAATCTAACGAGGAAAAAGAAACACAGCCAGAAAACCTTAACTATGGTGATTCTGTAGAAAAACAAATTGAAGAACCGAAGAAAGGCTTCTTCGGTAAACTTGCAAGTATATTTAAAGGATAGGACCGAAAATTTTCGGTTCTTTTTTATTTCAACGTCTTTCGTTGACTTTATAATTCATATCCCTTATAATCCCTATTGGCGAACGAGATAATAATATCATGTAATTAATATACGGATTAGAGGAGCATTTATCATGGATAGCGTTTTTGATTATGAAGATATACAGTTAATTCCGAACAAATGTATTGTTGACAGCAGATCAGAGTGTGACACTTCGATTCAATTTGGAAAACACACATTTAAACTACCAGTCGTTCCAGCTAACATGCAAACAATTATTGACGAAAATATAGCTACATACTTAGCGGAAAATGGTTATTTTTATATTATGCACCGTTTTAACCCAGAGACACGTATCGATTTTATTAAAAAGATGCAAGAAAGAGATTTGATCTCATCTATTAGTGTTGGAATCAAGCCTGAAGAATATGACTTTGTGCTTAAATTAAAAGAAGAAAACTTAGTACCTGACTATATTACTATCGATATTGCACATGGACACTCAGACCGTGTAATGGATATGATTAAACACATTAAGAAACATATTCCAGAATCTTTCCTAATCGCAGGTAACGTCGGTACACCAGAAGCCGTGCGTGAATTGGAAAATGCGGGTGCAGACGCAACTAAAGTAGGTATTGGACCAGGTAAGGTATGTATTACTAAAATTAAGACTGGATTCGGTACAGGTGGTTGGCAACTTGCTGCACTACGTCTATGTGCAAAAGCTGCATCTAAACCAATTATTGCAGATGGTGGGATTCGTACGCATGGAGATATTGCGAAATCAGTAAGATTTGGTGCTTCAATGGTGATGATAGGTTCACTATTTGCTGGCCACGAAGAATCGCCAGGCGTAGTTTACGAAGAAAATGGTAAGAAATATAAAGAGTACTTTGGTTCAGCTTCAGAGTTCCAAAAAGGTGAACACAAAAACGTTGAAGGTAAGAAAATGTACGTTGAATATAAAGGGCCACTTGAAGGCACTTTAGTAGAAATGCAACAGGACCTACAGTCATCTATTTCATATGCAGGCGGTAAAGATTTAGAATCAATCAGAAATGTAGACTATGTCATCGTTAAAAACTCAATTTTCAACGGGGATAAAGTATACTAAGAAACAAAAAGCGAGACCTGAAGTGATCACTTCAGGTCTCGCCTTTTTTGTTTACTCTTCATTCAAATCATGGAGATCCATGTAGCGTTTAGTACTCTCGACCATCATGTTTTCCATGGTCGAAACATCGTCATTCTCAATTGCTTGAGTCAGTTTATCAAGTTGTACTTTGAAATTATCAATATGTTTAATAAGGTGATCTTTATTCATCATAAATAATTCAGGCCAAAGTTTTTCGTTAATATTTGTTATACGTGTTAAATCTCTATAACTGTCCCCTGTGTATTGCTTTGTATTGCGGTTAGTATCATCACTATTGATTAAAGAAATCGCTATGACATGCGCGAGTTGACTGGTAAAACCAATCACCTCATCATGAAAAGCAGGTGTGATCACAGATATATTACCAAAACCAAGTTGTTTAACAAAGTTTTTAAGGAAGTCTATATTTTCTTCGAGATTCCGACTAGTGGGTGTAATTAAATAGTTTGCGCCAATAAACACCTCACGACTACTAAATTCTAGCCCGCGATTCTCACGACCTGCCATTGGATGACCGAAAATGAAGTCCGCACTTTTAGGTAAAAGGGGTTCAATTTGATTGATTACAGATGATTTAACACCGGTCACATCAGTAATGACAACACCATTTTTAAAGTATGGGACGTAGCTTTCGACTAAATTCTTGAGTAAGGTAGGGTAAACAGAAAAGATAATTAAATCTGCTTTAGGTATAATAGCAGTGAAATCATCAGAACCTCCGTCAATTAGCCCAATTGATTGTGCCTTATCTAGAGTAACCGTATCGATATCGATTGCATATATTTTATAGTTAGGGAAACTTGCTCTTATTGATTTGGCAAATGAGCCACCTATATTTCCTAGACCAATAATTGCGATGTTCATAAATATGCCTCCAAGTATTGTTATCTTAATGACTATACAGTAAATGACTAAATTATGTAAAGATTTAATCAATTTTGAGATTTGGTTTGACAAACGAAAAAGCCGAGTCTATAATAACTATCAAATACATTACAAGGAGCGGTTATTATGTTAACTCACAAGATTATACAACCAAATAACACGCTTTACTTTAGCTATTTTTGATACCGTTTGTACTCATCATTTGTACAAACGTAAAACAAATTGTTTGTATCAATGATGGCTGAAGATTTTGTAATGTCTAGCCATTTACTTAAAAATAAGTGGCTAGAGGTCGGGACTTCTAATATATTTTTTTATACCTACTGCCACTTATCTTTAAAGTTAAGTGGCAGTTTTATTTTTAAAATTATTAGGAGGCTATATTTATGATTATTCATGTAAAACGTGACGCAAAGGAAAATGACATTCAGACATTGGTTACAGCAGTAGAAAATGCGGGTTTTAGAGTGCACCGTTCTGATGGTGAAAGAAGAACAATCATCGGTCTAATCGGCGATACATCCAAAGTCTCTGAAAATGATTTTAAAAAATACAGTATTGTGGACGGGGTGTACAGAATTCAAAAGCCATATAAGAAAGCGAACAGAAGTTTTAAAGAAGAAGATAGTGTAATAGATATTGGAAATGGTGTTAAAGTCGGGGCAGATCATTTTATGATGTGTGCAGGACCTTGCTCTGTTGAAGATCTAGACAGCACAGTGGAACTTGCAATTAAACTTAAAGAAGCAGGTGCAAATTCACTGCGCGGTGGTGCATTCAAACCTAGAACATCACCATATAGTTTCCAGGGGCTTGGTGTCGAAGGCTTAAAAATTCTAAATGAAGCAAAGAAAGAAACAGGATTACCAATCGTTTCTGAACTCATGGGTACAGACCATCTTGATACATTCGTTGATATGGTGGATGTCATCCAAATTGGTGCGAGAAATATGCAAAACTTTGATTTACTTAAAGCCTTAGGTCAAACGAACAAACCGATTTACTTAAAACGTGGAATGTCGGCAACAATTCAAGAATGGTTAATGTCAGCTGAGTACATCATGGCTGGCGGGAATGAAAATGTAGTACTTGTTGAACGTGGTATCAGAACATTTGAAACAGCGACACGTAATACATTAGATATTCAAGCTGTACCGGTAGTACAAAAGGAATCTCATCTACCTATTATTGTTGATCCATCCCATGCTGCAGGTACAAGATATGTTATTCCTTCAATGGCAAAATCTGCAGTAGTTGCAGGTGCAAGTGGTTTACAAATCGAAGTTCATGAAGATCCAGAGAATGCTTGGAGTGACGGCCAACAATGTCTGACACCTGCAGAGTTCTCTGACTTAATGCAGTCAATAAATGTCCTGTTGGAGCTTGAGGGTAAAACAATTGATCGTCCTATCTTAACGAAATAATAGAGGAGGTTTACCATGGGGAGACATGAAGAGTTACGCAATGAAATCGATCGTATTGACCGCCAACTTATGAAATTGTTTGAAGAAAGAATGAATATAACAAGGGAAATTGCAGATTATAAGCGTGCGAATGATATTCCTGTCTTAGATCAAGCACGTGAAGATAAGGTCATTGAGAAAAATGTAACTTATCTAAAAGACCATACGCTAGATAAATACGCTCGTGAATTCACTAAACGCCTCATGGAACTCTCAAGAACAAGACAGAGTGAAGCGTTAAATAATAAGGTTACAAAAACATGCTAACAAAAACTGCTGCAGGTTCGCTGCAGCAGTTTCTTATTTTAACTTATGAAGTTTAGAAAGATCATAAAGAGTATTTTGATAAGTTTCATTAAGCCAATTGTTAAAGAGTAGATGACCATGGCTTCGCCACTGAAACATTGGTTTTTCTTTCGGGTTATCACCCGGGTAATAATTATATGGTGGCTGAATATCCGCACCAGCTTCTATGTCACGGTCATATTCTTTTTTAAGCGTGTCACGGTCGTACTCTAAGTGACCGAAAATAAATAAATCTCTTTGACTAGTAGAAGTGATAATATCTGGTCCAAAAAGCGGATGCTCAGACAGAATTTCTAAATCATCTACAGCCCTCACCTGTTTTTCATTTATTTTAGTATGTCTAGACTGTGGAACTTGATAGATGTCATCAAAACCACGAATGTAAGGGTGGCTAGGTAAGACGTTGTGATAGTCAAAGATGCCGAAAAGTTTTTCATCTAAATGAAGTTTATCGATATTGTGATAATAGTTTAAAGCGAATTGTGCCCCCCAGCAAATATAGAAGCGACTAAAGACATGTGATTGTGCCCAATCAACCACTTTTTTAAGCTCATTGATGTAGGCTACCTTGTCGAAATCGAACTTCTCTACTGGCGCACCGGTAACGATTAAGCCATCAAAATGTTCATCTTTAATTTCATCATGCGTTTTATAATACTTTTGCAGATATGAGGTCGGCGTATTTTTACTTTTGTGAGTAGACATATGTAAAAAGTCGATATCGACTTGTAAGGGAGAGTTGCCAAGTAGGCGCAACAACTGCAGCTCGGTTGTTTCCTTCAGCGGCATTAAATTTAAGATAAGAATTTTTAGTGGACGAATGTCCTGAGATATCGCACGTGACGATTCTATGGTATATACTTGTTCCTGTTGCAATTGTTTTCTAACAGGTAAGCCTTCAATTATTTTAATAGGCATATGGAATGCACCTTCCGTTTCCCAGTAATTAATAATATACAATGTATCAGTGAAAGCGATTTGTAGTCAATATCTAAATTATCAAAAAATTATGGAGGAGAAAGAATGAACTCAGTTTTAATCGCCATCTTAATTATGGTGGTCTTAAGCCTGTGTAAGCTTAACGTTATTTTAGCGTTATTCATCGGAGCGATAGCCGGTGGCTTAATAGCAGGTATGAATTTAAATGAAGTAATTACTGTGTTTACAGGCGGCATTGTTCAAGGTTCAGAAATTGCCCTAAGTTACGCCTTACTCGGTGGATTTGCTGCCCTGATAGCATACAGTGGAATTACCGATATCCTTGTAGATAAAATCCTATCTATATTACAGCGTAATCAAACGAAAAAAGCGAGAGTTATTGCGAAAATTTCAATCGTATTGGCCTTGTTAATTATCGCAATGATGAGTCAGAATCTAGTTCCTGTACATATTGCCTTTATACCTATACTGATTCCACCTTTAATTAGCTTGTTTAATGAATTGGAAATAGACAGAAGATTGCTAGCAATCGTACTTACATTCGGTTTGACATTTACCTATGCGATAGTACCTTTTGGTTACGGACAAATTTTTCAAAATACAATCGTAAAAAGTTTTAGCAATGCAGGTGTAGAAATCAGCTTTCAAGATGTTGCACCAAATATGTTGATACCAGTATCTGGTTTTATATTCGGTTTAATTATCGCGACTTGGTATTTTAGAAAATCACGTAAGTATATAGATAAAGAAAGTGAGCTAGCTACAAAGAAAATAAGAGTCAGTGCTAGCACTATTGTGACAGCGATTATTGCTATTATCGTTACCTTTACTGTACAGTTCTATACTGATTCTATGATCTTTGGTGCGCTCGGTGGAATTATGATTTTCTTCTTGTCATTCAGATTTAAATGGTCGGAACTTGATACCGAGCTTGTCAACGGCATTAAGATTATGGCGTATATTGGAATGGTAATGTTAGCAGCTAACGGTTTTGCTGGCGTCATTAATGAGACTGGAGATGTGACACCACTGGTTAACAGTATTTCTGATATACTTGGAGATAATAAGGCATTTATTGTACTTGGTATGATGATTGTTGGCCTAGTCGTGACGATGGGGATAGGTTCATCATTTGCGACCTTACCAATCATTGCAGCGATTTTTGTCCCGATGGGTGCTGAACTTGGTCTGTCCATGTCAGCGATAATTGCAATTGTCGGTACTGCTGGTGTTCTAGGTGATGCAGGTAGTCCAGCGTCTGATTCTACCCTTGGTCCAACGGCAGGCTTAAACGTTGATGGTCAACATGATCATATATGGGATACCTGTGTGCCTACATTTATCTTTTTAAATATTCCAGTTGTCATTACAGGTTTTATTGCAGGTATGATACTATAAAAATGTAAACTGTTTGTAATAATTCATAAAGTCAGCTTGAAAAGCAATGAATTATGTAGTTTAATGAATCTACTAGTAAAAAAAATTCACTAATACGTAGCGTTTTTGTCTTGAGCTTCATAAATACACATATAGACGTGCGTACGATTTTTGTATGCTAGTTTAGCTCTTGATAATTTAGAATCTTTAAGACAGGTGATATTATGGAGACAGATTTTAACATTTTAAAAGGCAATTTAACTGCATATCAGATTAGTGAAGCGATTGGTATTTCTATTGAAGAAGCAACCGATCTTCTTGAGCATCGCATAACTATCGAATCTCTTGATGCTGAAAGTCAGGAGAAGTTAAAGCAACTTGAAAAAGTGTTGTTTGATTAAGGTCCTGATAATACAATATACTGATAACATGAGAATGAGACTGACATTGTCAGTCTCATTTATTTTTGGAGGACGTTCATGGATAGGGTAAAAGAGAATATACCATTTATATTATTGATTATCGTCATGGCACTATTTGTATTCGCATTTATAGTGTCTGAAACGTCACTGTTTGATGAGGAGGAGATACATACGTATACCTTTGAAGAAGCGGTAAGTATGCAAATTTCTAATGATACAACTGACTTAAAACTTGTAGATGAAACGACAGAACAGGCGAATGATAATGATATTAAAAATGCTATGAACATGAATAATAGTAATGATTATCAGTTTCTCCGATTAGATGAATTATCTGGTGCAACTGTAGAACAATTAAATGAGGAACTAGAAGGTAAAGGCATCCTAGAGGGAGAAGGTCAGGCATTTTATGATGCGGAGCAAAATCATCAAATTAATGCAATATACTTAATTGCTCACGCGACTTTAGAAACTGGTCATGGCCAGTCTGAACTCGCTTCAGGAATCCAAGTTAATGATACGGTTTACTATAACTTTTTTGGCATCGGGGCTTTTGACCATGATGCTGTTTTAGAAGGATCGTCTTATGCCGAGCAAGCGAATTGGTCAGCACCAGCGCGTGCCATTGATGGTGGGGCAGAATTTATTAGGAAGAACTATATCAACAACAATCAAAACACATTATATAGGATGAGATGGAATCCAGAGAATCCAGGTACACATCTTTACGCGACAGATATCGCCTGGGCGGAAAAAATTGCGCAACTTATGAATGGGCACTACAATGCCCTAGGTCTAGAGCACGGTGAACTTGATAAGGATAACTATATAGAATAAAGGGTGAGACTTAAGTCTCACCCTTTTACTCTACATCATCAGCACCAACAATGCGCCAAGGATGACTATACACGTTAAATGAACTACCACGTATAAAGCCTGCAGCGGTAATATTTAAATCATTAGCAAGATTGATTGCTAAATCAGTTGGTGCAGACTTACTTAGAACAATACCCACACCGATTTTAGATGCCTTGGTGAGTACTTCTGATGAAATTCTTCCACTAAAGACAATGATCTTATCTTTGACTGAGATGTTGTTTTGTAAACAGTGACCGTATAACTTATCTAGAGCATTGTGTCGGCCGATATCACCTTTATGAATGATCGTCCCATCTGGTGAAGCGATACTTGCGTTGTGGATACCACCTGTATCCTTAAAAATTGTACTTGCATTCTGCATTTCTTTCATCAAACTAATGCATTGGTCTGGTGTGATCTTTGTATCTGACAGTGAGAATTTAGAAGTTTCTACGTCGGCTTGGAAATAGAACTGACGACTTTTACCGCAGCATGATCCGATTACACGTTTTGAGAAATCACCGAAATTTTTAGGGAGTTCTCTTGAAATCTTGACATGGCAAAAGCCACCTCGCTCATCTATGTTCATCGATTCGATTTCTTTAAATGATCTGAGTGCACCTTCTGAAGCTAAGAAACCGATGACAAGTTCTTCTAAATCATCTGGTGAACATACTAAAGTGGCAAACTCTACATCATTTAAATATATCGTTAGAGGAAACTCTTCTGCTATCGTATCTTCTACTTCAGTAAACTTCCCATCGTCATAACGTCTTATCGTATTTTTAGTAACGATTTCCATTTTAATTTCTCCTAATCGAAACATATTGTAAATATCTGTTTTTCTTAATATAATCACAACTAAGATGAAATTTCAATTTTCGGAACTTCGTCAAACAAACAGGGGGAATAAAAATGGAGACAAAGAAAAACCGTTGGTTGATAGCGCTTGCAGGTGTGGGAATACATATCTCAATCGGCTCTGTCTACGCATGGAGTGTATTTACAACGCCTTTACAAGAATCTATCGGATGGTCACTTAGCCAAGTATCGTTTACTTTTAGTATTGCTATTTTGTTTTTGGGGTTATCTGCAGCTTTCATGGGACATTTTGTAGAAGCCAAGGGGCCGAGGAAATCGGGGTTAGTATCTACAGTGTTCTTTGCTTTAGGAATGATTACAGCAGGTTTTGGAATTCAGTTATAAATGCTATGGTTGTTATATGTCGGATACGGAGTGCTTGGAGGTATAGGTCTAGGTATTGGTTACATTACACCAGTGTCTACACTTGTTAAATGGTTCCCAGATCGACGTGGTATGGCAACAGGATTGGCAATTATGGGCTTTGGTTTTGCTGCGATGATTGCGAGTCCAGTCATGCGTTTTCTTATTGAGTCCGTAGGTATACCAAATACCTTCTTTATTTTAGGTGCCATTTATTTTGTTATTATGTTAGTTGCGAGTCTTTATTTAGAGAAACCGCCAGAAGGTTATGTACCAGCTGGTGTAGTTATAGAAGAAACAAAAACAGCGAGTAAAGACTTAGCGCAACTTACTGCAAATGAAGCTATAAAAACTAAGCGTTTTTACTTCTTATGGTTTATGCTTTTTATCAACGTCACATGTGGGATTGCTATATTAGCTGTTGCGAGCCCAATGGGTGTTGAAATTGCAGGCCTTTCTGCTGGCGCAGCCGCTGTCATGGTGGGGATTATGGGTGTGTTCAACGGTGCTGGACGCTTAATCTGGGCATCTATTTCCGATTATATTGGACGTCCAAATCTTTATACAATCTTCTTTGTGTTACAGATTGGGGTTTTCGCAATTTTACCGTTTACAACAAACGGGATACTATTCCAAATCTTACTATTCATCATGATTACTTGTTATGGTGGTGGATTCTCAGCAATTCCTGCTTACATTGGCGATATTTTTGGAACGAAACAGCTTGGTGCCATCCATGGTTATATTTTAACAGCATGGGCAGCGGCTGGTTTAGCAGGGCCGTTTATTGTTGCGGAAATCTATGAAGCAACACAAAGTTATGCCTTGTCACTTTATATCTTTGTGGCTATGTTCGTTGTCGCACTAATCATTTCGATTATTATAAGATTTGATATAAGAAAGCTTAAAGTAAAAAATGAGCACAGGGTCTGAGCAAAGATTAAAAATAGTGTACAATGGAATTATTATAATATAGAGGGAGTGTAATCATGGGGAAAACTCTTCACCCGGGTCCTATAAACAAGACTAAGCGTTGGGATCCTAAACTATGGGTCAGTCCTGTTCCATTCGGTTTAACAAAAGTTAAACCACATCACATGAGAGATACAGCTAAGATTGTTTGGAAAAATAGAGACAACTTGAACTATGCTAAGAATATTATATTAAAAGGTGTGTGTGATGGCTGTGCACTAGGTGTATCTGGTTTACAAGACCAAACCTTAAATGGACCACACATGTGTACAACACGTTTTAACGTTCTACGTTTAAATACAGCACCGCCAATCAAGCCTGAGATATTACACCAGGACATAGATGAGTTACGCAAGATGGACAGTACGGAATTACGTGAACTTGGTCGTATTCCTTATCCAATGATTCGTCGTAAAGGTGATCGTAAATTCATTAGAGTTTCTTGGGATGAGGCTATGAATACGATTGCTGACAAAATGAAAGAATTAGATCCACTTCAATATGCGTTCTATTTAACAAGTCGTGGTATTACAAACGAGTCTTATTACGTCGCTGCAAAAATTGCGCGTTACTTAGAAACAAATCATATTGATAACGCATCACGTATCTGTCACTCACCAAGTAAATCAGCAATGAAACGTTCAGTTGGTGTTGGGGCATCAACTTGTAACTATCAAGACTGGTTAGGTACTGATGTATTAGTATTCTGGGGTAGTGTGGCTTCAAATGCTTCACCAGTATCAACTAAATATATGATGGAAGCTAAAAAACGCGGTGCAAAAATTATTGTAATTAACCCTTATAGAGAACCGGCAATGGAAAACTATTGGGTACCTTCAGTGGTTGAATCTGCCTTATTCGGTACAGAAATTGCGGATGAATTCTACGAAGTAAACATTGGTGGAGACATCGCTTTAATGCACGGTGTAATGAAACACTGGTTTGATCTTGAAGAACAGAATCCAGGTTCAGCAATCAACCATGATTTCGTTAAAGAACACGTTAACAACTATGAGGATATGAAAGAGAATGCGATGAGCCAGAGCTGGGATAAGATTGTTGCATCATCTGGTGTGTCTAAAGAGAAAATCATCGAGTTTTCAAACATACTTGCTCAAGCTAAAAATGGTGTTATGGTTTGGGCGCTTGGTCTAACAATGCACAAACACGCAACTGACAATATTTCACAAGTTGCTAACCTTGCCTTACTACGTGGTTGGTTAGGTGGTAAGAACAAAGGCCTTATGCCACTTCGTGGACACTCTTCAGTGCAAGGATCAGGTGAAATGGGTGCAGATCCATTCTCCTTACCTGGTGGAGATTATAATGATGAAAACCGTAAACGTATTGAAGACCTTTGGGGCTTCAAACTTCCAGAATGGCCAGGGGACAGTGTTGGTGTAACAATTGAAAACTCAATGCTACCTGATGACAATGAGAAAAAACTTAAACTTTACTACATGTCTGGTGGTAACTTCTTAGAAACGATGCCAGATCCAAACTTCGTCGCTAAGGCTTTAGAGAACCTAGATATTCGTGTGCACCAAGATATTATCCTAAACACATCTACGCTACTTGATGCGAAAGAAGCAGTTGTTGTATTACCTGCTAAAACGCGTTATGAGCAAGACGGCGGTGGCTTATCTACATCAACTGAAAGAATGATTTACTTCTCACCAGAAATCGAAGGTAACCGCAACAGAATTGCTGAAGCTAGAAGTGAGTGGCAAATCTATGTTGACCTTGCTAAACGCGTTAAACCGGAAGAATCTCACCTAATTGATTTCCAATCAGGTCAAGATATCCGTAATGAAATTGCTAAGGGTAACCCACAGTATGATGGTGTTCAATATCTTAAGAAAGCTGGAGATGTTTACCAATACGGTGGTGCATGGTTATGTGAAGGCGGTGTTTGCCCGACACCAGATGGTAGAGCGAACTTAATTACTATGGATATTCCAGACAACAATAAGAAAGCTGGAGAGTTTAAATTGTTGATGAGACGTGGTAAACAATTTAACGCAATGATCTACGGTGAAAATGACGCATTCAATGCTATGGGACGTTATGACGTCTTAGTTAATGAGAAAGATGCGAGTAAAGAAGGTTTAGAAAACGGGGAAGCAGTCGTACTTTACAACAAGAATGGTGTCTTCCAAGGATTCGTTCGTTATGCGGACATTAAAGAAGGTAATATTGGAGCACACTTCCCAGAAGGTAACTTCTTAGTAGAAAAAGGAATCTACGAAAGCTTCGTAGAAATGCCGGACTACGTTACAGATGTAAAAATGGAGAAAGCAGATCATTTTAATGCAAATAAAGACCGTCAATATCTAGAGAAATCTATCCCAGAATTAGAAGACAATCCGAACTAAAGTAAAAATGAGTATACTAGCTGGAAGAGTTGTTAACTCTTTCAGCTTTTTTGGTTATATTATTTGTTTCACATATATGATAGAATACCAACATTAGTATTGAAAAGAGGTATAAATTTGTCAGAGAATAACTGGAACTCTAAACTTGGTTTCGTCCTTGCTGCAGCAGGTTCTGCTATTGGTCTCGGAGCGGTATGGAGATTCCCTTATATGACAGCTGAACATGGTGGAGGCGCGTTTTTATTTGTCTTTCTATTATTTACCATCCTCATCGGTTTGCCGTTATTAATAAGTGAATTTGTCATCGGGCGGGCATCAAGACGGAATGCAATAGATGGATTTGAATACTTAAGTGGTAAGAAAAGCTTACGAATATTCGGGTGGTTAGGCCATCTAGGTACAATGGTACTTTTATCCTTTTACAGTGTGATTGGTGGATGGATTTTAATCTATCTTGTCATTGCCTTAATGGATTTACTCGGTTTATATGTTGTTGAAGACTACGGAACACTTTTAGGAGAGGTTATTAGTAATCCATTGTTTGCAGTCTTAGGGCAAGGCGTATTTATCTTTATTACTGCCTTCGTCGTTGCACAAGGGATTCAAAAAGGCTTAGAACGCGCTTCTAAAATCATGATGCCCTTGCTATTTATTTTATTTTTATTTATTATTATTCGGTCTCTTAGCCTCCCTGGTGCATTTGAGGGTGTAAAGTATTTCTTAACACCAAATTTTGGTGAATTAAATGCTAATGCAGTAATGTTTGCGCTTGGTCAATCATTCTTCGCATTGAGTGTGGGAATCACACAGATGATCACATATTCATCTTATTTAAAAGGTGATGAAAGCCTTCCAAAATCTGCAGGATACATTGTGATAATGAATATCGCTGTCTCTGTCATGGTAGGTTTAGCGATTTTTCCTGCAATTGCGTCATTTAATATGGAAAGTGTCGAAGGGCCTGGTTTAGTCTTTATAGTCCTACCAGAAATCTTTAATGCCATTCCGTTCGGTATTATTTTCTATTTGATGTTCTTAATAGCATTCTTATTCGCAACGTTAACCTCATCGTTCTCAATGATTGAGATCAACGTAGCGAATACATTAAAAGGTAATCAAAAACATCGTAAGAAAGTCACTTATTTATATGCATTGGTTGTCTTTATGATTGGTATACCTTCTGCTCTATCTGAAGGTGTGCTAAATGATGTACAATTTTTTACCGGAACTATTTTTGATAATGCAGACTTTTTAGTCTCTAATATTTTACTCCCGGTTGGTGCCTTATTCTCTTCTATTTTTGTCGGTCATATAATGGATAAAAACCTGACAATGGAACAATTCAATTTAACTAAGGGTGGTAAGTATTATGGTGTATTTTTAGCGTGGATGTTTATGTTAAAATACATTTTGCCAGCGATTATTTTTTTAATATTTATCGTAAATATTTTAGGTGTTTTCTAAAACATTTTAGAGAAGGAGTGTGGGACTCCTTCTCTTTTATTTTATATGCTAATTGCGTTTGATATTTACTTGTGGTAACATTTTAACATGAGTTTTTAAGGGCCTTGGTCCAAATCTTATAAAGGGTGTGAGTTATGGAAAATATAACAAGAGAACAAATTCTCAATGCCGCTAAAGAAGAAAACGTTAGGTTTATCCGACTACAATTCTCAGATATTTTGGGAACAATTAAAAACGTTGAGGTTCCATTTAGTCAATTGGATAAAGCCCTTGATGGCCAAATGATGTTCGACGGCTCTTCAATTGAAGGTTTCACACGTATCCACGAATCAGATATGTATCTTGTGCCAGATCTAACAACTTGGACAATTTTCCCCTGGACGACGTCAAAAGGTGACAAAGTGGCACGCATAATTTGTGATGTATATAATATTAACGGAACGCCATTTGAAGGTGATCCTCGTACAAACTTAAAATCTGTACTTAAAGAAATGACTGACATGGGCTATACATCTTTCAATCTCGGGCCAGAACCTGAGTTCTTTTTATTTAAATTGGATGAAAATGGGAAGCCGACAACTGAACTTAACGACCACGGTGGGTACTTTGATTTAGCACCGACTGATTCCGGTGAAAACTGCCGTAGAGATATTGTCATTGAGTTAGAGGATATGGGCTTTGATATTGAAGCATCACATCATGAAGTTGCTGAAGGTCAGCATGAAATAGACTTTAAGTATGCTGATGCAATTTCTGCCTGTGATAACATCCAAACATTCAAACTTGTCGTAAAAACAGTAGCAAGAAAACATAACTTACATGCGACATTCATGCCAAAACCATTATTTGGAATTAACGGTAACGGGATGCACTTTAACGTTTCATTGTTTAAAGGAAAAGAGAATGCATTCTTTGATGAATCTGCTGAAGATGGCTTGAGTCAAGACATGAAATACTTTATGGCTGGAGTTTTAAAACACGTCAGAAGCTTCACTGCAGTGACAAACCCACTTGTTAACTCTTACAAGAGACTTGTACCTGGCTACGAAGCACCAAGTTATATTGCTTGGTCTAAACGTAATCGCTCACCATTAATGAGAATTCCTTCTTCACGTGGCTTATCAACTCGTGTAGAAGTGCGTTCTGTAGATCCATCAGCGAATCCATACCTCGCATTAGCAGTTATTTTAAAGGCCGGTTTAGATGGCATTAAAAACAAATTGGAATTACAAGAGCCAATCGACCTTAATTTATATGAGTTAACTCGTGAAGAACGTGTTCAGAACGGTGTAGAAGATTTACCATCAACGCTATATAATGCCCTTAAAGAAATGCGTGATAGTGAACTTGTTAAAGAAGCACTTGGTGAACACCTCTTTAAGGCTTTCTATGAGCACAAACTTGTAGAATGGGATGGTTATCGTTCTAACGTATCCGATTGGGAATTAGAGCACTATCTAGACCAGTATTAAGGATATACTCAATACAGATAAACCCATACTTAGATTATTTCTAAGTGTGGGTTTATTTTACGACTTTTTAGTCTCTGTATTAAGTTTAATCGTAAACTGTGAAGTCTTCAGTGAATTCGTCTACACCTGTACTTAAGTTAGTTTCAGAAATATTTCTAGCATTATAACCAATACGTTCTAGATTAGAAATTAATTCAACGTATAGCATACCACCATCAGTTGAGCATTCACCTCTTGATAGGCGTTTGATGTGCTCTTTACGAAGTTTGTTTTCTATACGATTGGATTTCTGACTTAATCTAACGATATGTTCAAGTGTTTGTGGGTTATATATATCTATTGAATCGAGCGCTAACGTAAATGATTCGTATACGTGATTGTAAAGATGTTCAAGTCCTTCTTTAGCTTCATCTGATAACTCAATTTTTTCTTCGTATTTAATATGGTATTGGTTAGCCAGATTATGTGCTTGAGTAGAAACTTTTGTTAAAATACGAGAAATCTCGAGCAAGGTACTGATACGTTCAGTATCTTCTTGCGATACTTCATATTTAGTAATGTCTAATAAATAATTACGGATGCTATCTTGTAAAGTTGATGTGACGTTTATCTTGTCTTCGATTTGCTTATAAAGTTTCGCATCTTCTTTGTCACTATAACGACGTGCATCTTGTAAAGTACTGAGGACAAGTTCACCTAGGTTTTTAATTTCACTTTGTGCTGATTGAATTGCAATATTCGGTGATTGTTTTAAAAGTAGTGGGTCGAGATGTTTAGGTTTGAAGTCTTCCGAGAAATCTCTACCTGGAACAATCTTAATCACAATCCAAGCAAGAACACCAACAAACGGTATGTGTATTAATGTGTTTATAAAGTTATATGACCCATGAGCAAAGGCAATGGTCATTGGTTTATTTAAAGCAAGTAAACCTTGTAGTTGCTCCACGTATATAACAAAGAATGGCATTAGTATCATGAATATTGTTGCACCGATTACATTAAACATGACGTGTACCATGGCTGCACGTTTGGCGGCAATTGAACCGACCAATGCGGCTAATATAGCTGTAATTGTTGTTCCGATATTATCCCCAAGAAGTATTGGAAGTGCTGCTTGTAAATCTATTAGATCATTCGCATAGAAATTTTGCAGAATCGCGATTGTCGCACTAGAACTTTGTACTACAACAGTTAGAATGACACCAACTGCTAATCCAAGGAATGAGTTATCGCTCATTGCCAGCATTAAGTCCTTAAAGTATTGTAAATCTGCTAGTGGTTTTACGCCATCTCCCATGAGTTCTAAACCATAGAATAAGGCACCAAAACCAAATAAAACACGACCAATATTGATTACTTGATTACTCTTAAAAAAGAATAATAAAAATGAACCCAAAGCCAAAATTGGAAGTGAGTACGCTCCAACGTCTAAACCAATAATAAATGCTGTGATTGTCGTACCTATGTTTGCCCCTAAGATAATGCCGATGGCTTGTCTAAGTGTTAAAAATCCAGCACTGACAAGTCCAATTGTTATTGCTGTTGTACCTGAACTACTTTGTATTAAGGCAGTTACAATGATACCAGCAAGTACACCTTTGATAGGGTTAGAAGTCATACGATTTAAGATTTCTCTTAATCTGTCACCTGCGGCGGCTTGAAGACCGTCCCCCATCTGTTTAATACCATACAAGAAGATACCGAGTCCGCCGAGGAACATAAAGATAACTTCCATTGGACTAAGAGACATAAAAAGTCCTCCAAATTATAATAATTTTACATTCTTATTCACAAATTAATAAACTCAATATAAAGTTTACAATCTACGTTAATCATATTACAAATGACAGCTTTTTTAAACATATATTTAAGAATTGATAAAAGGTCTGAGTTTCCTGAAAATTTGGTAAATCAGTCGACATTTAGCAAAGGCTGTGGCAAACTTAAAAATATAATATAAATAATTAACTGGAGTGGTATTATGGCCACAATTTTATTTGATGTTGACGGTGTATTCTTAAGCGAAGAACGATGCTTTGATGTATCTGCGCTTACAGTTGAAGAATTATTATACAATCCGCGTTATTTAAATTTAGACGGTAGGAAGTTTAAAGCAATATATACGGATGAAGAGATTGCCGACATCCGTAATACTATTTTTGTTAACGATAAAATCCTACAATCCTTTAAAGAAGCGGGCTTAAACTCCAATTGGGATATGCTGTTTATAACGTTTTCTGTCATATATTTAGACATCTTAGAGCAGGAAAAATTAAATCTACACGGTGTGAACTTGAACGATTTAAATCAAGTTGGCGATATGTTAGGCGACGTGACAGTTCGTCCAGAAAAAGTACTCGACTTTTTAAAAGGGACGTTGAACTCAAAGGAAGATATTTACCAGGCGCTTATTGACAAAGCAGGTGAGCTAGAAGGTTTTTCTGATCAAGGGAGCTTTCAATTGTATGGAGCACTATGGTCTTTAGGTCACTATAAATACCAAGAGTGGTATTTAGGTAGTGATTTAGTCGAAGCGGATACAGGGAAGGCTGCAGAAGAATTGGATAAGACAGGCTTCATTCATGATGAAGAGTGGATTGTTGATCCTCAGTTAATTGTTGATATGCTAGAAAAACTTAAGGAAGCGGGCTATACCATTGGTGTGGCAACTGGACGACCAAGACAAGAAACTTTGCTCCCTTTCGAACAAGGTGGGCTTGATGAGTGCTTTGATCAGCGTAGAATTTCTACGGCAAGTGAAGTGATGGCCTCACAGGAGAAGAGCGAGGTAGACCATGCACTGACTAAGCCACATCCATTTTCTTACCTATGGAGCTTATATATGCACAACGATACATTGTTCGAAGAAGCAGTTCACGGTAAAAATGTTAGTGATGAACAGATATATATTGTAGGGGATTCTGTTGCAGACTTTTACTGTGCAAAGGCAATTGGTGCGACATTCTTATGCCCCTTAACTGGTCTAACTGGAGAAGATATAAAAGACACATTTTATGAGCTCGGTGTAAAAGAGAGCCACCTTATGGAAAATGTATTAGATGTCCCTTTAGCAATTAAAGAGCTGGAGCATTAGAAGTGATAATGGTGATAAGTGAGTTAAAAAGCAGTGACTTATCACCGAAAAGAGGTCCATCCGTTAACTGAAACGGATGGACCTTATTACTAATCCAAAATAATAGTGTGCACTTTATGAATGTTTTTAATGTCTTTGATTTTCTCTAACGTCTTATCCGGTACTTGATTATCTAGGGTGAAGAGCACCATCGCATCACCTTCACGTACTTGTCTGGCGAGCTGCATGGAAGCGATATTGACCAAATCTTCTCCTAACAAGGCACCGAGTTCACCGATAATACCTGGTCGGTCAGTGTGTTCAATAATTAGGATATGAGATTCTGGCTTGAAGTCAATCGAGTATTGATTCAGTTTTACCAAGCGTTCACCGTATCCTGGGATACTGGATGAACCGATAGTGACGTGTTCTTTATCGTTGATGAGTTCGACTTCTAAATAGTTAGTGTAACCATCAGCCTTAGGATTCTTTTCAATATTATAGGTAACGCCGAGTTCTTTTAAATAATAGAGTGCATTGATAATATTTACCTCATCTGCAAAGTGCGGTTCTAAGACATGTTTGACAAAAGTACGAGTTAGAATACTCGTATCATCAACTGCAAGGTCGCCATAGTATTTGATTTTAACTTCGTGTGGTGGGGCATCTAAGAGTTGGATTCCAAACTGTCCGAGATGCTTAACGACAGACAGATATGGTCTCAGTTCTTCGGTTACAGAACTAGAAATACGCGGTGCATTGACAGCATGTGTGATCTTGTTGTCTAAGAAGTACTCAATAATCTCTTTTGATACACTTACAGCGACTTTTTCCTGTGCTTCAACTGTAGAGGCACCGAGGTGTGGGGTTACCACTGTACGGCGATGTTCTATTAAAGCTGTATTATCTGGGGGCTCTGTTACAAACACATCCAAGGCGGCCCCGTTAACAATTCCCGCTTCAAGTGCTTCTAGTAAGTCAACTTCGTCTACAATACCACCTCGAGCAACGTTGATTACATAAATTCCTGTATCTTTAACCTTGTTGAAGAAGTCTTTGTTAATCAGGCTTTTCGTTTGTGGGGTGAGTGGCGTATGCACAGTGACGAAATCTGCGACTGCTGCTAGTTCATCCACTTCCATTTTTTCAATTTCATTATCATTGGCTTTTTCATCTGATAAGTACGGATCAAACGCCACTATTTTCATACCAAAACTCTTTGCACGCCGAGCGACGCCAAAACCAATTTTACCTGCGCCAATGATACCGAGAGTTTTACCTTGGAGTTCAACACCCTTATGCGCACCGCGGTTCCATATACCAGATGTAAGTTCTTTATATGCTTCAGGTATGTCTCTTGCCATGGTAAGGAGCATAGCCATCGTATGCTCTGTTGCAGATATCGTGTTACCTTCAGGTGCATTGATAACAATGATGCCATGTCGAGTCGCTGCATCAATGTCAATGTTATCAACACCAACACCTGCGCGCGCAATCACCTTTAATTTTTGAGCATGCTGAATGATTCTCTTGGTCATGGTCGTTTGGCTACGGACAATGACCGCTTCAAAGTCACTGATGATATCGATAATCTGTGCTTCTGATAATCCTTCTTGTCTGCTAACGATAAAATCATCATGAGCGATTAATTCTTCAATTCCATCTTGGCTCACTGGGTCTAGAACTAATACCTTATGTTTGACCATTTCATCTCTCCTCGTAGGCAGTAAGGGCTTTTCCATAATAGTTTTTTTGTCTGAGTTTACTTAATATATCTTCTAAGGCGCTGAGTATAGTTAGCATATCTTTCGGGAACATAAAGCCCATATGTCCGATGCGTATGATTTTTCCTGACAGATCTTTTTGACCACCAGCAACGGATATACCATAATCATTAAACAGACTGTCTTTAATTAAGGTAATTTCTTCAGGTGACGATTTTACAGCAGTGACAGTGGGTGAAGCATCAGCTTCTCCTACTAATAGTTCTAAGTCTAAAGCCTCTACACCCCTTCTTATCATCTGCTGCATTTTTTTATGACGTGAAAAGATAGCTTCTAACCCTTCTTCTTCAATCATTTCTAAGACATCATCCAAACCTTGATATAAGGTCACTGCTGGTGTTTGAGGTGTGTAATCATCTTCGAGTGACTTTAAGTACATTCTTAAATCTAGGTAATATCGCTTATCTGATGCTTGATTTAATTTTTCATATGACAGGTCGTTAATGCCAACGAAGGCAAGACCCGGTGGTAGCATTAATGCTTTTTGACTGCCCGAGACTAAGACGTCAATATCGTCACGTTTCATATTGATATCCGCACCGCCTAAGGCACTCACTGCATCGACGACAAAAAGTGTTTGTGCATTATAATCTTTTACCACTTTACCGAGTGCATTCAGTGGGTGGAGTACAGAAGTAGAAGTTTCACATGCCTGTGTAAAGACTGCAGATACATTATCAATGGTTGCTAAGAAATCTTTAAATGCCACAGGGTCAACAGCACGTCCCCATTCAACATTGTAAACATGGACATTGTAGTTATAACGCTCGGCGATATCCTTGAATTTACCACCAAAGACACCACTTACGATGATGGCGATATTTTCGCCTTCTTCTACGAAGTTGACCATCGCTGCTTCTAGTGCACTCGTACCTGAAGCGGTTAAAATCACTACAGGATGAGTAGTTCCGAATAGTGGTTGAAGACGATTCTGAATTCTAACACTTAAATCTTTAAAGGCTTGGGTGCGATGTGGGATAATACCCTGCGACATTGCTTGGTATGTTCGTCTAGCAACAGGCGTAGGGCCTGGAGTTAATAACAATTCTTCCTGCACAAATACCACTCCTAATTCTTGGATAGATTAACATTAATTATAACAAAATAAATTTAAAATTCAGTTATCTTTGCCATCTTCTAGTAATTCATCACATAATTGATGTGCACGGAGGTAATTTTCTTGGTAACTTTCATTTAAAATGACCGCCTGGTCCATGAGATTATATGCTTTTAATTCCTCTAGTAGTTTGTTGTAAAACTTAATTTCATCATCATTTGCATGTGACTTTGGAGGTAAGATAAATATCAATGCCCAGTTTTGAAGTTGGATATAATGTTCGAATATTTGATTGACATATGCTTTATCTTCTTGGTTGCTTAACATATTGTAGACTTTCGAATACATCACATCTGTATCGGCGAAAAAAATCTTACGCGTCGCACTTGAGTGTATATGCTCACGGTTTAAGTCGAACTGGCCGATGCCAATTGCATGGTAATCTTTCGCATCCAGTTCATGTGGCAAGAGTTGATGTGTTTTAAAATATTCTTTAGCGTACTCAAGTGAATAACTCGATGAATACCGTCTTGCTAAATCCTCAGTCAACATTGATTTGCCACTGTTAGGTGCGCCTGTTATTAATACATTTTGCACGAAGTAACGTCTAAATGGACGTGTGACGTAATCCCAGTTCAAAATAGGGGTCTCTCTAATCTCTGTACCACTAATTCCTAAAATTTTTCGGTCAACCATAGTCATTTTGATGTCGAGTTCTGGCCAGTAGTCAGTAAAAAAGCTTTCAAGTGGTTCCACATATTCGCTTTCTCCAACGTAAAGAGTTAGCTTTTGTACATCAAAGTCAAGTTCATCTTTGGTCTTCTTAATTAGGCTAGAAAGCATCTTTAGCCAAGACTGCCAGCCATCTGGATAACGCGGGATATCAGTCTCATTAAGTTGTAAGACAGTGACATTGGTATCATTTTTAACAAGTTGACGCATCGCACGTGTTCTGTGTTCAACATTCATACCGATCTTATCGCCTCGATCGCCGTCATAACCTGAAACGATGATGACGGCGTGATGATTTTCTCTTTTTGCACGAACAATTTGTTCAAAATGGCCGACGTGACATGGGGCAAATGTTCCGAAATAAACGCCTAAATCTCTCATATAATCGACTCCTAAAAGGTACTCTGAAAAGAACAATTGAGTTAAATATGCTACAATATTTAAGAAATTAAATGTAAATTAAAGCGATAATTGCAAAATGAGCAATACCACTTAAAATAGAAATAATAGATAGTAATTTAATGCTTTTGGATGAACCGACTATAAAGAAAAGAACAGGTAAGATAATAGAGACAGCAAGTAAAATAATCCTTGAACTGAGCAAGGCAATGAGGTCATCATGTTGATATGTTAAATTAATATTGATCAAGCTATAAATATTAAATGCAGTAAGTAAGATTAGAATGATTTGTTTCATTTTTATACGCTCCCTTTGGGGACTTATTATAGCAGAAATAATGAAGAAATGATTGGTGGAGACTATGGTAGAGAAGTTAAATATTACCGATAAAACACACGATGAATTTGTAATGTCACATCCGAATGGTGACCTATTACAGTTAAGCTCATGGGCAGGCACAAAGACATTGACGGGCTGGTATAGTAGAAGGATTGCCGTCGGGCGTGATGGGCAAGTAGAAGGTGTAGGCTTGCTCCTGTTTAAGAAAGTGCCAAAGACCCCATTTACAATGTGTTATGTTTCAAGAGGTTTTGTTTGTGACTACAGAGACAGAGAAGTCCTTGAAGTACTCTTAGCTGAAGCGAAGCGAATTGCTAAGGACGAGAAATCTTATACCATTAAGATTGATCCAGATATCCAAGTAGAGGGTAATGAAGATATTATTGAAAGTTTAGAGACATTAGGATTTAAACATCACGGCTTAACAGATGGTATGAGTAAAAAAGTAATTCAACCAAGAACGACGATGGTCACTGACATAGAAGTAGATGATAAGACACTCTTACAAAGCTTCGAACGTAATAACCGCACCAAGGTTAGAAATGCCTTAAAAGCGGGAACAACTGTTGTTAAAGCAAAACGTGAAGACCTGCCTGACTTTGTGAAGCTTATGAAAGAAACAGGAGATAGGGATGGTTTCTTAACAAGAGATATCACATATTTTGAATCCTTATACGACCACTTAAACCCAGCGGGTCACATGGAATTATTTTTAGTGAAGCTATTACCTCAAGAAGCGATTCTATCAACAGAAGCGGCGATTGAAAAAGTGCATAAGGAAACGTCGAAAGCTAACAAAATAAAAGATGACCAGAAAAGAAATAACCAGCTAGAAAACTTAAACAACCGACTAGAAAAGTTGAATAGCCAACTATCGGATATGAAAGAAATCAGAAGTACGCACCCTGATGGGGTCTTATTATCCGGCGCATTGCTTGCTTTAGCCGGACGAAAAGCCTATTACTTATACGGGGCTTCATCTAATGAGTACCGAGAATACCTACCGAATCACCACATGCAGTGGCACATGATGCAATATGCGAGAGAACATGGTGCTAAAAGCTATGACTTTGGTGGTGTATCAGTATCACCCGATAAGGATGATGAACACTTCGGCTTATGGCAGTTTAAAAAGGTTTGGGGAACAGAAGTATCTGACAAAATCGGAGAATTTGATTATGTCATTAATAAACCTCTTTACACCCTATCCGAATCTATGGTTCCATTATTTCAAAAAGCGAAGATGCAAATCGGAAAAATACTCCGTCGATAATAAAAAGCTGAGCGTGCACCATGATAAGGTGCGCACTCAGCTTTTAGTTATTTTATAAATAGTAAGGTTGCATTATTGCAATATACACAATGAACAAGATAGAAGATATAGAAATAATAATTAATGATAGGGAGAAGTACGAATGTATTTGTCGACTTTCGTTCAAATTAGGTTCAGAGCGAAAGGCTCTAATACCCGTAATGACTGAAAGGGCTGATAAGGTAAACCAAATATAGATATTATAAAAAATAATACCATCATTAATAGAATAATTAATAAAGAATAAGATTTGAATGATTATCAGCAGTATTAAAATAACGCGTCTCATAATTTATCTCCCTAAAGTGTAATTAACATTATAATCAACACAAGTGTCATAGTTAGTGTAAAAGCGTGAATTAAAAATAAGTTCTTTTGATCACCTTGTTTTTCCTTAAAAGCAGTTATTTCTACACTTAAAACAATACAAATCGCTAAGGCAATTGTCAGGTAAATATCACTACCGTCTAAGGACATCGATGTTGTAATGATCATGATTAAAAATGCTAACCCTGAAAATAGGCGTGCAATGTCTAAAGTTTTAGAACGAAAGGTTAGAATTGTTGCCGCGCTGACTACGATGTAGATTAAAACGATGAGTATGGATAAGAGAATCATGCCAGTCTCCTTCTCTTCTTATAATATTGAAAAATAAAGTGTGTTGAGAATATTGTCATTAAAGCACCGAAGTAGAATGGTATTCCTGGTGTGAATAGGAATAGTGCATTAAACACAAGAGGGCCACAAATTCTTCCTAAACTATCTAAAGAGTAGGTCGTTGCAGTCACTCTACCCATATCATCTTGAGATGCTTCTTTTGTGATCAATGACGTCATCAATGTTTTAACAAGGGCATTGCCTGTCATTAATAAGACAATGCAAATTCCCGCGTAAACTAGGCCAGTCATGAATGGCAACATTATAAATGCGACTACTGCCATGACTTGACCGATTACCATCGGCATTTTTTCGTCGCCGTCTTTAATCCTTCTAATAAATACACCTTGAGTTAGGGCGTTAAATATACCCCCGATGAAAAACAGGACACCCATCTCTGTCGGTGTAATATTTATTCTTTCTTGACCAAGTAGTTGGAAGGTACTCTCCATTCCGCTCATGAAGAACATAACGAAAAATGTGCCGACCAAAAGAATACCAATGGGTTGAGTAAAGTAATCAATCGTGAGACCGATTTTCTTAGGTGCCACATTAGTTTGTCTTTTATATGTCTCAGGTACTTTAATCAAGCTAAATACTAGGGCGCCAAGTATAACCACTGTCGTCATATAGTAAGTGAAACTCAAACTAATGCCTGCTAATAAGCCGCCAACCCCAGGACCAAAGATAAAGCCAAAGCCGATGCACATACCGATTAAGCCCATGTATTTCGTACGTTCTTCTCTTGTTGTAATGTCTGCTACCATACTGGTCGTCGCAGTGTATAACGCCCCTGAAGCGGCACCACCGATAATTCTACTTATATATAAAATAGGTAAGTTGTCGATGAACAACCCAAATATTAAGAAGCTAAATGCAAATGTAGATAAGCCGCCAATTAATAATGGACGTCGACCTATTTTATCCGATAAGCGGCCGAAAAAAGGTGCAGATAAGAAGCTCGCCAAGGAATATATGGCAAGCAAGAGTCCCATATGTAAAGTGCTGACACCAAGTTGGTTAACGAGTTCCGGTATAACAGGGATGATCATACTAAAGCCGAAGTAAATCAAAAATTGTATAATCATAATGACGGATATCAATTGTTTCATCTATATACACGCATCCTGACTTATTGATTTTTAATAGCTTGTCTTACTTCTTTTATTTCTTTTTCAAGTGCAGCAAGTCGGTCGGTCATTTTTTTAGTCGGATGACCTGTAGATTCAATTTTTTCTAGGTCACCTTGTAAATGTACGTACTCATACTTGAGCTCTTGTAACTTACTTTCTAAGTCCATTTTACCACCACCTAAACTTAACTCATATCATATCATAATAATAATTACTTGAATGTGAAGAGAAATCAAAAATAACATTTTAACAAACAATAAAACGTTTTTATTGATAAATGTACGGATTTTCATGGATTTTTCTGTAATGAGGTGTATAATATATATGTATTTAACGGGAAGCTTAAAGAATAACTTGGAATATTAGGAGTGGTAACTTGTCCGAAAGCTTTATAAAACGTTGCTTGTTTTATTTCGTGGGACTGTTGATTATGTCCCTGGGCGTTGCCCTACAAGTTAAGGGTTTTGTGATGGGTTTATCACCCTGGGATGTATTACATTTTGGGCTCTGGCAGTCACTCGGCCTCACCTTTGGATCATGGTCAGTTATTGTCGGGATCGCCATCGTGATTACCACATCAATTTTGGTTAGGAAATTACCAAAAGGTGGTGTCTATGTCAACTTAGTGGTTATGGGAGCATTTATTGATTTCTTTGTTTGGCTCTTACCTGATGTGGCTTCATGGCCAGTTCAAGCAGTCTACTTTACTCTCGGGGTTTTTGTCGCTTCATTCGGCACTGCTTTTTACATTACGCCGAACCTTGGAGCTGGTCCTAGGGACTCATTGATGATGATACTCGTGTGGAAATTTAATTTGAGAATGGACCGAGCGAGATTCTTAATAGAATTAGTCGTTGCGATTATCGGTTTACTTTTGGGTGGTCCAGTATTTATAGGTACGATTTTAATCGTCTTGTTTTACGGTAAGTTAATCAATATGTTTTTCCCATATACAAGAGAGATGCTCATACGATTCATCGGATATAATGATCCGAAAATCTTGCAATTAAAATAATCTATAATGGATTGGAGTCAGTTATGAAAAAGTTTTTTATGTTTGATGAGCTAGGCACAAACTTTAAGAAAGAAATAATCGGAGGGCTAACGACCTTCCTTTCAATGGCTTATGTCTTAGCAGTCAATCCTTCGATCCTTTCTCTTCAGGGTGTTGAAGGTGTACCGGATGACATGAAGATGGATATTAATGCGGTCTTTGTTGCCACTTGTTTAGCAGCCTTTGTCGGTTGCTTATTCATGGGGATTATTGCGAAATATCCAATCGCACTTGCACCGGGGATGGGACTGAACGCATTCTTCGCCTTTACAGTAGTCTTAACAATGGGCATTCCTTGGCAAACTGCCTTGACGGGAGTTTTATTCTCAGGATTGATCTTTGTAATTTTAACTTTAACCGGGCTGAGAGAATACATAATTAACTCTATTCCGATGGAGATGAAGATGGCTGTTTCCGCGGGGATTGGATTCTTCATAACATTCGTTGGTCTTCAGTCATCCGGAATTATTGCGAATGACGATGCAACTTTAATTAGTTTAGGTAATATACAGGATGGTGGGGTCATCCTCACTTTTGTTGGTCTAGTGATTACAGTTATACTTATGACAAAGAAAGTGCCTGCAGCAATATTTTTCGGTATGATTGTTACAGCGATCATCGGTGTTATAGTAGGAATTGTTCCAATGCCTAATGCAATTGTCGGTTCAGTACCAAGTGTGGCACCGACATTTGGTGCAGCTTTTGAAGGCTTTATGAATTTAGACTCAATATTAAACGTTCAATTTCTAATTGTCGTTTTAACGTTTCTATTTGTTGATTTCTTCGATACAGCAGGCACACTTGTTGGAGTCGCTTCACAAGCTAACCTAATTAAAGACAATAAGTTGCCACGTGCTTCAAAAGCTCTACTAGCAGATGCCTTTGCGACGATTACTGGCGCAGTATTTGGGACATCGACGACAACATCTTATGTTGAGTCAACAGCAGGTGTTGCAGCCGGAGCGAGAAGTGGATTTGCAGCAGTCGTGACAGGTGTGCTATTCTTAGCAGCGATATTCTTCTCACCGCTCATCGTTACTTTCACATCGGAAGTCACTGCACCTGCACTTATAATAGTAGGAATATTAATGGCTTCTAACTTATCTAAAATTAGCTGGGGACGTTTTGAACTTGCGGTACCTGCCTTTCTAACTGTCTTCATGATGCCGTTAACCTATAGTATAGCGACAGGTATTGCGGTTGGTTTTATCTTCTACCCAATTACGATGATTATGGCAGGTAGACGTAAAGAGATTGACCCGATTATGTATGGACTTTTCGTGGTATTCATACTGTACTTTGTCTTTATAAACTAGAACTAATAGTACTTACTATAGAAGAAAAGATATAATTAATTAAAATAGCGAAGAAATCTCTAGAATACTATTGATTTCTTCGCTATTTTGCTGTATTATATCTAACGTTGGACTTGAGTGGACACCAATGTGTCCTTTATAAGTGAAGTGCTGATTTCATGCACATCACACATCGATGACGCGAGAGGTTACTGACACACCCGGCCGCATTGCCATGGCTGATGCGTGAGAAAATTTTCGCTGAGAGAGTCTACCATAATAGGATGACGACCATAAGGAGGTATAAATAATGGCAAAACAAAAAATTCGTATTCGTTTGAAAGCGTACGATCACAGAGTGCTGGATCAATCAGCAGAAAAAATCGTAGAAACGGCTAAACGTTCAGGTGCAGATGTATCAGGACCAATTCCGTTACCAACTGAAAGAACTGTTTACACGATTATCCGTGCGGTACACAAGTACAAAGATTCTCGTGAACAATTCGAGCAACGTACACACAAACGTCTTATCGACATTTTAAACCCTACACCAAAAACAGTTGATGCTCTGATGGGCTTAAACTTACCATCAGGTGTAGACATCGAAATCAAGTTATAAATTATAGGAGGTGCGACTTTCGATGACCAAAGGAATCTTAGGTAGAAAAATTGGGATGACTCAAGTTTTCGGTGAAAACGGAGAATTAATCCCTGTAACAGTAGTAGAAGCTGCTGGTAACGTAGTAGTTCAGAAGAAAACAGAAGAAACAGACGGTTATAACGCGATTCAAATCGGTTTTGATGACAAACGCGAATATAACGCGAAAGCAAGAAGTAACAAGTATGCAAACAAAGCAGAAGCAGGCCACGCTAAAGCATCAGGTGCTGCTCCTAAGCGCTTCGTACGTGAATTCAAGAACTTAAACGTAGACGAATTCAACGTAGGTCAAGAAGTCACTGTTGATACATTTGAGACAGGTGATTTTGTAGACGTGACGGGAACTTCTAAAGGTAAAGGTTTCCAAGGTTCTATTAAACGTCACGGCTTTGCACGCGGACCAATGAGCCACGGTTCACGCTACCACAGAAAATCAGGTGCTATGGCGATGGCTGCGAGCCCGTCAAGAGTATTTAAAGGTAAAAAATTACCTGGACAAACTGGTGGTAAAACAATCACAATGCAAAATCTTGAGATTGTACGCGTTGACGCTGACAAAAACGTTATTCTTATCAAAGGTAACGTACCTGGCCCTAGAAAGAGCTTTGTAAAAATCTCATCATCAATTAAAAAAGGTAATAAGTAATAAGGAAGGGAGGATAAACACATGGCAATCGATGTTTTATCAAAAGAAGGAACTAAAGTGAGTTCTATTGAATTAAACCAAGACATTTTTGGTATTGAGCCAAACCAACACGTACTTTTTGAAGCAGTTAACTTACAAAGAGCTTCATTAAGACAAGGTAATCATGCTGTAAAAAACCGCTCTGCAGTTCGCGGTGGTGGTAAAAAACCATTTAGACAAAAAGGTACTGGTAATGCACGTCAAGGTACAATCCGTGCGCCACAATTCCGTGGTGGTGGTGTAGTATTCGGACCAACTAAAAGATCGTATGGTTACAGCATGCCTAAGAAAATGAGAAAACTTGCACTTCGTTCAGCACTTTCAGCTAAAGTGAATGAAGAAGTATTCCAAGTGGTAGATAGCCTAGCAATGGAAGCGCCAAAAACTAAAGAATTCGTAAAAGTTCTTGAAAACCTTGGTGCTGCTAAGAAAGTACTTCTAGTACTTGATACTAAAGACGAAGTTGTTGAAAAATCAGCACGTAACATCCCTGGTGTTAAAGTGTTAACTCCAGCTAGTCTTAACGTACTAGATATCCTATCTGCTAACCATGTGATTTTCACTGAAGGAGCAATCAAAAAAGCAGAGGAGGTACTTGTATAATGGATGCACGCGACATTATCAAGCGCCCAGTAATTACTGAGCGTTCTGCTGACTTAATGTCAGAAGACAAATACACATTTGATGTAGACGTCAGAGCGAACAAAACACAAGTTAAACACGCGATTGAAGAAATCTTCGATGTAACAGTAGATAAAGTTAACATTATGAATGTTAAACCTAAGAAAAAACGTATGGGCCGTTACGAAGGCTATACAAACAGAAGAAGAAAAGCGATTGTAAAACTTAAAGAAGGTTCAATCGAAATCTTCTAATAAATATAAGCACATACCATTAAGGAGGTATAACGAGGATGGCAATTAAAAAATATAAGCCTACCACGAATGGTCGTCGTAATATGACTGGTTTAGATTTCGCTGAAATCACTTCAACGACTCCTGAACGTTCATTATTACAGCCGCTTCCGAAAAAAGCGGGACGCAACAACCAAGGTAAAATCACAGTGCGTCACCAAGCAGGCGGACACAAACGTCATTATAGAATTATTGACTTCAAACGTAATAAAGATGGAATTCCTGCAAAAGTTAAAACGATAGAGTACGATCCAAACCGTTCAGCTAACATTGCGTTAGTTGCTTATGCAGATGGTGAAAAGAGATACATTCTTGCACCAAAAGGACTTAAAGTTGGTACTGAACTTATGAGTGGTGCTGATGCGGATATTAAAGTAGGTAACACATTAGTACTTTCTGATATCCCAATGGGTACTACAATTCACAACATTGAACTTAAACCAGGTGCCGGCGGTCAAATCGCTCGCTCTGCAGGTGCAAGTGCACAGTTACTAGGTAAAGAAGGTAAATATGCACTAGTTAAATTAACTTCAGGTGAAGTACGTATGATCCTACTTGATTGCCGTGCAACAATCGGTCAAGTTGGTAACGAGCAACACGAACTTGTTAACGTTGGTAAAGCCGGACGTTCTAGATGGAAAGGTAAACGCCCTACAGTACGTGGTTCTGTAATGAACCCTAACGACCACCCACACGGTGGTGGTGAAGGTAGAGCACCAATCGGTCGTCCATCTCCAGTTTCACCTTGGGGTAAACCTACGCTTGGTAAGAAAACTCGTAAAGGTAAGAACCGTTCTAACAAATTAATCGTTAGAGGACGTAAAAAATAAATGAGTTAAGTGTGCGGATTTACTCCGCACGCATTATTGGAAGGAGGCGCCTACATGGCACGCAGTCTTAAAAAAGGACCTTTCGTCGACCAACACCTTATGAACAAGGTTGAGGCTCAAAACGAAGGTAACAAAAAAAGTGTAATTAAAACATGGTCACGCCGTTCAACAGTATTCCCGAACTTTATCGGACATACAATTGCAGTATACGACGGACGTAAACATGTACCTGTGTACATCACAGAAGATATGGTTGGCCACAAACTTGGTGAATTCGCACCAACAAGAACGTTTAAAGGTCACGCAGCTGACGACAAGAAAACAAGAAGATAAACACTAACCATATGCGGTAAAGGAGGAAAGACTCATGCAATCAAAAGCTGTTGCTAGAACTGTGAGAATCGCACCACGTAAAGTACGTCTTATTGCTGACTTAGTAAGAGGTAAAGAAGTTGGAGAAGCGATCTCAATCTTAAAACTTACAAACAAGAGATCTTCACCGGTAGTGGAGAAATTAGTTAAATCTGCAGTTGCTAACGCAGAACATAACTACGATATGGATATCGATAACTTGTATATTTCTGAAATCTTTGCAGATGAAGGACCAACGCTTAAAAGATTCCGTCCACGTGCTCAAGGCCGTGCTTCTAAGATCAACAAGCGCACTAGTCATATCACTGTAGTTGTAAAAGAATATGCTGATGAAGTAGATACTGAAGAAAATCAAGAAGTAGAGAACGCTTAATAATATAAGGAGGTAATTAACTTGGGCCAAAAGATAAATCCAATTGGGTTTCGTGTAGGTGTCATCCGTGACTGGGAAGCAAACTGGTACGCTGACAAAAATTTCTCAACTCTATTACACGAAGACTTAAAGATTCGTAAATATATCGAGACTAATCTCAAAGATGCATCAATTTCTAAAGTAGAAATCGAACGTGCTGCAAACCGAGTTAACATTGCATTGCACACAGGTAAACCAGGTATGGTAATCGGTAAAGGTGGTAGCGAGATCAACAAAACTCGTACAGCTCTAACTAACCTAACTGGCAAGAAAGTTCATATCAATGTTATTGAAATCAAGAAAGTTGATATGGATGCTAAACTTGTTGCTGAAAACATTGCACGTCAATTAGAAAACCGTGTTTCATTCAGAAGAGCACAAAAACAAGCGCTACAAAGAGCAATCAAATCTGGCGCTAAAGGAATCAAAACTCAAGTATCAGGGCGTTTAGGCGGTGCAGATATCGCACGTGCTGAAGGCTACAGTGAAGGAACAGTTCCACTTCATACACTTCGTGCAGACATTGACTACGCACACGAAGAAGCAGACACTACTTACGGTAAACTAGGTGTCAAAGTATGGATCTACCGTGGAGAAGTTCTTCCTACAAAGAATAATAAATAAGTAAGGAGGAAAATTGGAATGTTATTACCAAAAAGAGTAAAATACCGTCGTCAGCACCGTCCGGATACTAAAGGACGTTCAAAAGGCGGAAATCAAGTAAGTTTTGGTGAATACGGGCTACAAGCTACAACAACATCTTGGATTACTGCAAGACAAATTGAGTCAGCGCGTATTGCAATGACACGTTACATGAAACGTGGCGGTAAAGTATGGATCAACATCTTCCCGCACACGCCATATACAAAGAAACCTTTAGAAGTACGTATGGGATCTGGTAAAGGGGCAATCGAAGGATGGATTGCAGTTGTAAAACCAGGCCGTATTATGTTTGAAGTTGCAGGTGTTCAAGAAGAGGTTGCTAAAGAAGCACTTCGTCTTGCGAGCCACAAACTTCCAGTTAAAACTAAGATCGTTAAACGTGAAGAATTAGGTGGTGATACGAATGAAAGCTAAAGAAATCCGTGATTTAACGAATTCTGAAATTGAATCAAATGTCAAAGAATTGAAAGAAGAACTTTTCAATCTGCGCTTTCAGCTAGCTACAGGTCAGCTAGAGAACACTGCTCGTATCAAAGAAGTTAGAAAAACTATCGCTAGAATGAAAACGACGGTTCGTGAAAGAGAGATTGCAGAAGCACAAGCGAATCAATAATTAGAGGAGGTCCAAATCGTGGAAGAGAAAAACGAACGTAAAGTTCTCCAGGGCCGCGTAGTATCCGACAAAATGGATAAAACAGTAACGGTACTCGTTGAAACTTACAAAAAACACCCGATCATCGGTAAACGTGTTAGATATTCTAAGAAATACAAAGCACATGACCAAAACAATACAGCGAAAATGGGCGACATCGTAAGAATTGAGGCTACACGTCCATTATCAGCGACTAAACGATTCCGTCTTGTTGAAATCGTTAAAGAGTCTGTAATTATATAATACTTGAAACAGAAGGAGGGAATCACGCATGATTCAGTCAGAAAGCCGCTTAAAAGTTGCTGACAACTCTGGTGCTCGTGAAGTACTTACAATCAAAGTACTTGGTGGTACTGGTCGTAAAACAGCTAACATCGGTGACGTAATTGTTGCAACTGTTAAAAATGCAACACCAGGTGGTGTTGTCAAAAAAGGTGAAGTTGTAAAAGCTGTCATCGTTAGAACAAAAACAGGTATCCGTCGTGAAGATGGTTCATATATTAAATTCGATGAGAACGCATGCGTAATCATCCGTGATGATAAAGGTCCAAGAGGTACTCGTATTTTCGGACCAGTTGCTCGTGAACTTCGCGAAGGTAACTTCATGAAGATTATCTCATTAGCACCAGAAGTACTATAATCTTAATCCGAAGGAGGTGCGACAACTATGCACGTAAAAACAGGTGACCAAGTCATTGTAATCAGCGGGAAAGACAAAGGTAAAAAAGGGAATGTATTAAAAGCAATTCCTGGAGAAGACCGTGTCATTGTTGAAAATGTAAACATCGTTAAGAAACACCAGAAGCCATCTCAAATGAACCCAGAAGGTGGGATTCTAGAGGTAGAAGCGCCAATTCATGTTTCTAACGTTATGCACGTTGACCCTGAATCAGGTGAACGCACTCGTATCCGTCATGAAATCAAAGATGGTAAAAAAGTGAAGATCGCTGTGAAATCAGGTAAAGAAATTAAATAAGGTTCAAACGGAAGGAGGTCACATAAATGGCACGTTTAAAAGATAGATACAATGAAACAATTAAACAAGAATTAGTAAATAAATTTAATTACACTTCTGTAATGCAAGCACCAAAAATCGAAAAAATCGTTGTTAATATGGGTGTTGGTGACGCTGTGCAAAACGCAAAAGTACTCGACACAGCTGTTGAGGAATTAACTGCAATCACAGGTCAAAAACCAGTTATCACTAAAGCAAAAAAATCTATCGCTACTTTCCGTCTTCGTGAAGGTATGCCGATCGGTGCTAAAGTAACACTACGTGGAGAAAGAATGTATGAATTCCTAGACAAATTAATCTCGGTTTCACTTCCACGTGTAAGAGACTTTAGAGGTATTTCTAAAAAGGCATTTGATGGCCGCGGAAACTACACGCTAGGTGTTAAAGAACAGCTTATCTTCCCTGAAATTGACTACGATAAAGTATCAAAAGTACGCGGTATGGATATTGTAATTGTAACAACAGCTAACACGGACGAAGAAGCTCGTGAACTGCTAACACAATTCGGTATGCCGTTCCAAAAGTAAGATCTAAGGAGGCGAAATAGTGGCTAAAAAATCAATGATTGCTAAACAGCAAAAAGAACAAAAATTCAAAGTTAGAGAATATACACGTTGTGAAAGATGTGGACGTCCACACTCAGTAATTCGTAAATTCAAGCTTTGCCGTATCTGTTTCCGAGAACTTGCTTACAAAGGGCAAATTCCTGGCGTTAAAAAAGCAAGCTGGTAAGAAACATTATTCGAAAGGAGGCAACTTAAATGACAGTGTCAGATCCAATTGCAGATATGCTAACACGCATTAGAAATGCGAACATTGTTAGACATGAAACTTTAGAAATCCCTGCATCAAACATTAAGAAAGAAATTGCAGGTATCTTAAAAACTGAAGGTTTTGTAAAAAACGTAGAATTTATCGAGGATGATAAGCAAGGTATTATCCGCGTATTCATGAAATACTCAAACGATAGCGAACGCGTTATCACTGGTTTAAAACGTATTTCTAAACCTGGACTACGTGTTTATGCTAAGAGAGAAGAGTTACCAAGAGTACTTAACGGTCTTGGAATTGCGCTTATCTCTACTTCAGAAGGTGTGCTTACAGACAAAGAAGCACGTAAAAGAAATCTTGGCGGGGAAGTTCTCGCATACGTTTGGTAATTAATATTATAGGAGGTGCAAAGTAATGAGTCGTGTTGGTAAACGTCTTATTGACATTCCAAGTGATGTAACTATCGACATCAAGGGTAATACTATTACTGTTAAAGGCCCTAAAGGTGAACTAGTTAACACATTCAATGAAGAAATGACATACAATCTTGAAGATACTACACTAGAAGTAGTACGCCCAAGTGATTCTAAAGAACACCGTACAGTACACGGTACTACTCGTGCACTTATCAACAACATGGTTGAAGGTGTTTCACAAGGTTTTGTAAAAGAACTTGAACTAATCGGAGTTGGTTATCGTGCACAAATGCAAGGTAATAAACTTTCATTAAACGTTGGTTTATCTCACCCTGTTGAGTTTGAAACAGGTGAAAACCTTCAGATTTCTGTAGAAGGTAACACTAACATCAAAATCGAAGGTATTAATAAAGAGGAAGTTGGAGCTTTAGCTTCAAACATCCGTAGTGTACGTCCACCAGAACCTTATAAAGGTAAAGGTATTCGCTATAAAGGTGAACTTGTTCGCCGTAAAGAAGGTAAAACTGGTAAATAATAAATAAGTGAGGAGTGACCATCAATGATCGCGAAAATTGACAAGAATAAAGTTCGTCAAAAAAGACATGGCCGCGTGCGTAACATGCTTTCAGGCACAACTGAAAGACCACGTTTAAATGTTTATCGTTCAAACAAGCATATCTATGCTCAATTAATTGATGACACTGCGCAAATTACACTTGCAAGCGCATCTACACAAGATCCAGAGTTCAAAGGTGAACTAGGTTCTAACGTGGAAGCAGCTAAAGAAGTCGGTGCTCTTATTGCAACTCGTGCAAAAGACAAAGGTTTCGAAAAAGTAGTATTTGACCGTGGTGGATATTTATATCATGGACGTGTGAAAGCATTAGCTGATGCAGCACGTGAAAACGGACTGGATTTCTAATAAAAAAGGAGGGACAATAAACATGGCTTACAAGAAAGAAGAGAAAGTACAAGAATTTGAAGAGCGCGTTGTGACAATCAACCGTATCGCAAAAGTTGTTAAAGGTGGACGTCGTTTCCGTTTCTCAGCTTTAGTAGTAGTTGGTGACAGAAAAGGTCGCGTAGGTTTCGGTACAGGTAAAGCCCAAGAGGTACCTGAAGCAATTAAAAAAGCAATCGAAGCTGCGAAGAAAGATCTTATTGAAGTACCTATCGTTAACGGTACAATTCCACACGAAATTAAAGGTCGTTTCTCATCAGGTAACGTATTCATGAAACCTGCTGCTCCTGGTACAGGGGTTATCGCTGGTGGTCCAGTACGTGCCGTACTTGAACTTGCAGGTGTTACTGACATCCTAAGCAAGTCATTAGGTGCGAATACACCAATTAACGTTGTTCGTGCAACACTTACAGGCTTAACTGAACTTAAAGATGTTAAAGAAGTGGCTAAGCTTAGAGATAAAACTGTAGAAGAGATTCTAAACTAAGGAGGGAATAGTCAATGGCAAAAGTGAAAGTTACCCTCACTAAAAGTATTATTGGTAAACCTGAAACTCAAAGACAAACAGTTGCGTCATTAGGTATTAAGAAAATGCATCAAACTGTTGAACACGAAGATACACCTCAACTTAGAGGTCAGATTGCCAAAGTTAGTCATTTAGTTACAGTAGAAGAAATTTAATGATAAAATGATATAGGAGGTGCGAAGATGAAATTACACGAACTTAAACCAGTTGAAGGCGCGCGTAACAAACGTAACAGAGTAGGGCGCGGTATGTCATCAGGTAACGGTAAGACATCTGGTCGTGGTCACAACGGACAAAAATCACGTTCTGGTGGTAAAGTGAGCCTTACTTTCGAAGGTGGTCAATTACCATTATTCCGTAGTATTCCTAAACGCGGTTTTACAAACATTAACCGTAAAGAATACGCAGTTGTCAATGTTGATTCACTAAACCGTTTCGACAATGGTACAGAAGTAACACCTGAACTCTTAGTTGAGACAGGTCTTGTTAAAAATGAAAAAGCTGGAATTAAAATTCTTGGTAACGGTAGCCTTGATAAGAAATTAACTGTAAAAGCGCACAAATTTTCTAGTTCAGCTAAAGAAGCTATTGAGCAACAAGGCGGAACTCATGAGGTGATCTAATGATCGGCAAGATATCGAATTTCTTTAAAATTAAAGAAATACGTAATAAGATACTTTTTACTTTGGCCATGCTGATTATCTTTAAGATAGGAACTTATATTCCTGTTCCAGGCGTTGACCCTAGCGTATTTGACACGGGTGCTTCTAGTGGAGGCGTCCTGGACTTAATGAATACGTTCGGTGGTGGCGCGCTGAGTAACTTCTCTATTCTCGCAATGGGGATTATGCCGTATATCACAGCATCAATTGTTACTCAGTTGTTACAGATGGATATAGTGCCAAAGTTTGCTGAGTGGGCAAGACAGGGCGAAGTTGGCCGTAAGAAACTTGCTCAGTTTACAAGGTATTTCACGATCGTTTTAGCTTTTATTCAAGCAATTGGTATGTCTTTCGCATTTAACCAAATGTTCGGAGGCGCACTTATTGAAAATAACAACATTGGATCGTACTTGCTGATCGCATTAATCTTAACAACAGGAACTGCCTTCCTTTTATGGATGGGTGAGTTAATCACATCTCACGGTGTAGGTAATGGTATTTCAATCATTATCTTTGCGGGGATACTTGGTGCTTTACCAAGTTCATTGATTCAATTGTTCCAGTCTAGATTTACTGGCACATCGGATACGACAATGGCGGTTCTGCAAATTGCAGGTTTAGTAATATTCCTATTATTACTCACAGCCTTTGCGGTGTTTATCTTACAAGCAATTCGTAAAATCCCAATTCAGTACGCAAAAGGTCAAAGAAATGCAGGTTCACAGCTTGCACCACAAGCAACTTTCTTACCATTGAAAGTGAATCCAGCAGGTGTTATCCCGGTAATCTTTGCCATGGCATTCTTAATGATGCCACAGACGTTAACACTATTCTTCCCAGATGCTAACTGGGCACAGACTGTCGCAAGATTTGCTGACCCATCTGATTGGGTAGGAATGATCTTTTACGTTGTTCTAATTATTGCATTTGCTTACTTCTATTCATTTGTGCAAGTGAACCCAGAGAAAATGGCTGACAACTTGAAAAAACAAGGTAGCTATATTCCGGGTATCCGACCGGGTAAAAATACTCAGGATTATATCACTTCAGTACTATATAGATTAGTATTTGTTGGCTCATTATTCCTAGCAGGTATTTCAATCTTGCCACTGTTGATTACTAAGTTTATGGATTTACCACAAGCGATTCAAATCGGCGGTACAAGTCTACTCATCGTTATCGGTGTTGCACTTGAAACGATGAAACAACTCGAAGCACAAGCGAATCAGAGGGAATATCGTGGATTTAGAAAGCGCAGATAAGCAGGAGGAAATATAGATGAATATTATTATTATGGGCTTGCCAGGTGCCGGTAAAGGCACTCAAGCTGCCAAGATAATTAAGAAACATTCAATTCCTCATATCTCTACGGGAGACATGTTCCGACTCGCTATTAAAAACGAGACGGATTTAGGGAAACAAGCTAAAGAATTTATGGATCAAGGTGAACTTGTTCCTGACGAAGTAACAATCGGTATCGTCAAAGAGCGCCTATCTCAAAGTGATGCTAAAGGTGGCTTCTTGTTAGATGGTTTCCCAAGAACTGTTGAACAAGCTGAAGCCCTTAATAAGATTATGGAAGAGTTAGGTTCTCAGATCGACCAAACGATTTACGTCGAGGTGCCTGAAGAAGAGTTAATGAATAGACTGACAGGTAGACGCATCTGTGAAACTTGCGGAGCAACTTATCACCTCGTGTTTAACCCACCTAAAACAGAGGGTATCTGTGATTTAGATGGCGGTAAACTTTACCAACGCGAAGATGATAATCCTGAAACTGTTCAGAACCGTCTTGAAGTTAATGTTAAACAAACAGCACCGCTTTTAGATTTCTATAAAGAACTTGGAGTTCTGTCTACTGTAGATGGCTCAAAAGATATAGAAGAAGTATTCGAGGAAATCGATGAAATTCTTAATGACTTATAGAGATATTCACCTTCGCAGCCTTTAGGTGAATGTTTATTGTCTATATGTATACGAGTGAGTCGTTATTAGACGTAGTGAATCGTCACCTAGAGCAAATTTCGAATACGGAATTGAAATGCTGTATAAGGAGGATAAAAAGTGAGTAAACAAGATGTAATTGAACTGGAAGGTACAGTGCTTGATACTTTACCAAATGCAATGTTCAAAGTAGAATTAGAAAATGGTCATGAGATCTTAGCTCATGTATCAGGTAAAATTCGTATGAACTATATACGCATACTTCCTGGTGATAAGGTAACAGTTGAAATGTCACCATATGACTTAACACGTGGCAGAATCACTTATCGTTTTAAATAAGAGACTCCATATTCTAAGGAGGTAAAAAACATGAAAGTAAGACCATCAGTTAAACCTATCTGTGAGAAATGTAAAGTTATCCGCAGAAAAGGAAAAGTAATGGTAATCTGTGAAAACCCTAAACACAAACAAAAACAAGGTTAATATATAATTTGGAGGTGCAAAAATATGGCTCGTATTGCAGGAGTTGACGTACCACGTGACAAACGTGTTGTAATTTCTTTAACTTACGTATACGGTATTGGACCAAGCACAGCTGCTAAAATTTTAGCTGAAGCTTCAGTTGATGAAAGTACTCGTGTTAAAGACCTTACTGAAGATGAATTAAACAAGATCCGTGAAGTCGTTGATGGTTACAAAGTTGAAGGTGACTTACGCCGTGAAACAAACCTTAACGTTAAACGCTTAATGGAAATTGGATCATACAAAGGTATGCGTCACCGTCGTGGCTTGCCTGTTAATGGTCAAAAGACTAAAAACAATGCAAGAACACGTAAAGGACCAATCAAAACAGTAGCGAACAAGAAGAAATAAATAGCTTACTTTAGTAAAGGAGGATAACAAATGGCTCGCAAACAAACTAGTCGTAAACGCAGAGTGAAAAAGAATGTCGAAGCAGGAATTGCACATATCCGTTCAACATTTAATAATACAATCGTAACAATCACTGACGAGTTCGGTAATGCCTTATCATGGTCATCTGCTGGTGCCTTAGGTTTTAAAGGTTCTAAAAAATCTACACCTTTCGCAGCACAAATGGCTTCTGAAACAGCATCTAAAGCAGCGATGGAACACGGTCTTAAAACTGTAGAAGTTACAGTAAAAGGTCCTGGTGCGGGACGTGAAGCAGCAATCAGAGCACTTCAATCTGCTGGTCTTGAGATTACAGCTATTAAAGACGTAACTCCAGTTCCACACAATGGTTGCCGTCCACCTAAACGCCGCCGTGTATAATAATTATTTAATCGCTTAAGTAGTTGGGAACAATATAATTTTCTAATATTTTCGGCGTTTAAAGGGAGGATATGTTACACATGATCGAAATCGAGAAACCTAGAATTGAGACAGTAGAAGTATCGGAAGATTCTAAGTTTGGTAAGTTTGTTGTAGAACCTTTGGAAAGAGGTTATGGAACAACACTTGGGAACTCCTTGCGTCGCATTCTTTTATCATCATTACCAGGTGCGGCAGTTAAGACGATTGAAATAGAAAATGTACTTCATGAGTTTTCGACAATCGACAATGTTGTTGAAGACGTGACTACAATTATTACCAACATCAAGAGCCTGGCACTGAAAATCTACTCTGAAGATGAGAAAACTTTAGAAATTGATTTCAGCGGTGAAGGTGTCGTTACTGCAGCTGATATCACTCATGATAGTGATGTTGAAATTTTAAACAGAGATCTTAAGATTGCAACAGTATCTAAAGGTGGAAGCTTGAAATTACGCATGACTGCTGATAGTGGTAGAGGTTACACACTTGCAGATGGCAACAATAAAGCTGACATGCCAATTGGTGTAATTCCAATCGACTCTATCTACACACCGATAGAACGTGCGAATTATACGGTTGAAAATACACGTGTAGGACAAAGTACAAACTTCGATAAACTTACTTTAGACGTATGGACAGATGGTTCAATTACGCCTCAAGAAGCTGTATCATTAGGTGCTAAAATTCTAACTGAACACTTAAACATCTTTGTTGGTCTGACTGATGAAGCTCAAAATGCTGAAATCATGATCGAAAAAGAAGAAAATCAGAAAGAAAAAGTACTTGAGATGTCAATTGAAGAGCTTGACTTGTCAGTACGCTCATACAACTGTCTAAAACGTGCTGGTATCAACTCTGTTCAGGAACTCACTGATAAAACAGAAGCTGATATGATGAAAGTACGTAACTTAGGACGTAAGTCACTTGAAGAAGTTAAATTTAAACTTGAAGACTTAGGCTTAGGTCTACAGAAAGAAGACTAGTCATAAAGGAGGAGAAATAATGGGTTACAGAAAACTTGGACGTACATCTGACCAAAGAAAATCAATGTTACGCGACTTAGCGACGTCTTTAATCGTTAGTGAAAGAATCACTACAACTGAAGACCGTGCTAAAGAACTTCGTAAATTAGCTGACCGTCTTGTTACACTTGGTAAAAAAGGCGACTTAGCAGCTAAAAGACGTGCTGGTCAAACTGTACGCAACGTAGAAATCATCAATGAAGATGGTTCAACAAGTTATGCACTTCAAAAGTTATTTGAAGATATCGCTCCACGTTTTGCTGATCGTCAAGGTGGTTATACAAGCATTAAGAAACTTGGTAGCCGTCGCGGTGACGGAGCTGAACTTGTAATTATTGAATTCGTAGAAGGCGCTCCAGTTACAACTGAAGAAGCGTAAATTCTTAAAAGCAGAGTGAGTGTTATGATGATGAGCCCATCAGGGCTCTTTCGTCTAGCTCGACGTATCCTGCAGTAAATAATCAGTGCGCGACTCTTATTGCAGGGTACGCGCTTTTTTTACATAAATTTTTAAAGGAGTGGAGATATGATTAAACTAGAGAATGTCGCTTTTAAGTATAGAGAAGAAGAAGCATATGCTCTTGATCATATCTCCATTAACTTTGAAAAAGGAAAGTGGACATCGATTATCGGGCATAATGGTTCTGGTAAAAGTTCGCTTGTTAAAGTCCTGATGGGGATTACAGAGTCCTATGAAGGCAACATATATATAGATGGTAAACAGTTAAATAATGATAATATGAAAGACTTGCGTAGTCGTTTTGCAATTGTGTTTCAGAATCCTGATAATCAATTTGTTGGTGCGACAGTGGAAGATGATGTCGCTTTTGGTTTAGAGAATATGGGCATAGAAAGAGAAGAAATGATTGAACGAACAGACTATGCCTTAAAGTTAGTTGACATGCTTGATTTTAAAAAACATGAACCACATCGTTTATCAGGTGGTCAAAAACAAAGAATTGCGATCGCGGGAGCCTTGGCTATGAAACCTGAGGTCCTCATCCTTGATGAGGCAACTTCTATGTTAGATCCAAAAGGCAGACAAGAAGTGCTGAGCATACTTTGTGATTTACATGAACGGTTGGAGACGACCATTATATATATCACCCATGATCTGACTGAAATTTATAGAAGTGACAAGGTCGTTGTTATGAACCAAGGAAAAGCAGTTGCTGAGGGTAGCATTGATGAAATCTACAGGGACAAAGAGCTGCTAAAAGAAAGCAACCTGAAGGTGCCTTATACAATGGAACTATCAGAAGCACTTTTAGATGGGACTTACCTGACGCATGAAATGTTGGTGGACCGCCTATGATTATAGATTTTCATAAAGTGAGTGTAGTATATAATCCGAAATCCCCATTTGAGTTCAGAGCTTTAAAACAGATTGAAACGTCTTTTGAAAAAGGTAAGTTCTATGGATTAATTGGTCATACAGGTAGTGGTAAGTCGACTTTAATTCAAACAATGAATGGTTTGATTTTACCGACAACAGGTGACTTAAATGTTGATGGCATTAAGCTTTCTAAGAAGACCAAGCAAAAGGTAATTCATGAAGCTAAAATGAAAGTGGGTATGGTGTTTCAGTTTCCGGAGCATCAATTGTTTGAAAGTACAGTCTTAAAAGATGTCATGTTTGGACCGATGAATATGGGAGCGAGTGAAGAAGAAGCAAGAGAAAAGGCACTTCAATACTTAGAACTCCTCCGCGTACCAGAAACACTCTATGAGCGTAGTCCGTTTGAATTATCTGGTGGACAGATGAGAAAAGTAGCGATTGCGGGAATTCTCTCTATGGAACCAGATATTCTAATTTTAGATGAACCTACAGCCGGCCTAGACCCGGTGAGTCATGATGAGACAATGCGATTATTTAACGATGTCTTCAACAAGATTGATGTGACTGTTATTTTGATAACGCACGATATGGATGATGTATTAGAGTATACAGATGCCGTTAAGGTGATGGATCAAGGAGAACTAGTTAGAGAAGGAAAAACGACAGATATTTTAACCGATGAAAGCTTTATGACAGCTTACAATCTTGAAATACCACATATTATTAGATTGACTAAGGACCTCGAGAAAAAAGGGGTATATCTTAAAGAAATCCCTTTAAATACTAAGGACTTTATTTCTCTCTATAAAGAGTGGAGGGATAGTCATGCTTAGTTCAATGTTACTTGGTCGGTATATTCCTGGTGAGAGTGTGATTCACCGCTTAGATCCTAGGGCTAAGTTGATTTCAGTTATTCTTTTTATGATTATTGTATTCTTTGCAAAAGATTGGCTAGGATACGGCATACTCATACTTTTTGTACTGGCTGTGACTAAACTTGCCGGCTTATCAGTTCGCTTCCTCTTCAATGGTTTAAAACTCGTTTTGATACTGTTGATATTCACCTTCTTAATGCATATATTCTTAACCAAGGGTGGTACTATACTTGTTGACGGTGGCTTCTTTACGATAGAATCCAACGGTCTGATTACCGGGATTTATATTACAATTCGACTTGCTCTACTAGTGGTTATCACTACACTGATGACCTTAACGACGAGTCCAATAGAATTAACAGATGCTATAGAAAAACTATGTAAACCGTTAAAAGCAGTTAAGATACCTGTTCATGAAATCGCCATGATGATGTCCATCTCATTACGTTTCATTCCAACTCTAATGGATGAAACAGAGAAAATCATTAAAGCACAAAGTGCCCGTGGGTCTACTTTTATGACGGGAAGTCTAAAATCAAGAATCACAGCCTTAGTGCCGATATTCATTCCCTTATTCATGTCTGCCTTTAAACGTGCAGATGAGATGGCAATTGCTATGGAAGTGAGAGGCTACAAGGGTGAAGAAGGACGAACACACTACAGAGTATTAAATTGGCAGTTAAAAGATACGGTCGCCATTATTATTCTCTTAATATTAGGATTGATATTATTATGGGTAAGGCAGTGAATAAAATGAGAGTAAGAGCAAACATTTCTTATAACGGTCAAAACTTTAGTGGTTTTCAGTATCAACATGATTACCGTACGGTCCAAGGCACTATAGAAAAACAACTCAAACGCATGCATAAGACACATACTAGACTACACGGTGCTTCTAGAACCGATAGTGGTGTGCATGCCATAGATCAATATATTCACTTTGATACGACAATCGATTTACCACGAGATAAGTGGCAATTTATTTTGAATAGATCTATGCCAGACGATATTTATATTAAAAAAGTAGATATCGTTGATGACGACTTTCATTCGAGATTTAATGCCAAGGGAAAAACCTATCGCTACAAAATTTATACTGGCAATAAGAACCCTTTCTATGCAGGGTTGAAGACCCATTGTATGGATACCTTAAGTTTAGAAAAGATTAGAGATGCAGCAGCACCCTTTGTTGGAGTGCATGACTTCACCACATTCTCCAGTGCGAAAGCGGAGATTAAAAATAAGGTAAGAGAGATTAAACAACTCGACATCGAAGAAACAACAGACGGCATTGATATCGTCATTACTGGCACTGGTTTTCTATATAATATGGTCAGAATCATCGTGGCCTATCTACTTGAAGTCGGTAAGGGTAAAAGAGAAGCGGATACTTTGAATATGCTGAAGGCGAAAGATCGAACAATCATTCCAAAAACCGCACCGGCAGAAGGACTATATTTGGAAAAAGTCTGGTATGAAGACATATAAAATCTATCAATCATATTGACTTTGTTGGTGGATAATTATATAATAACTAACGGTACATTTTTATATCCATCCATGATTATAAGGCCCCGGAACCTTTTAAGATTATGAATATAAAAAGACAAAAACGACTATTAAAAAAACACGAAATATAGAATGGATTTAGGAGGAAATAATATGCGTCAAACGTTTATGGCTAATGAGTCAAACATCGAGCGTAAATGGTTCGTTGTAGATGCAGCTGGTAAAACACTCGGCCGTCTTTCTACAGAAGTTGCTACATTATTACGCGGAAAACATAAACCAACATTCACACCACACGTTGATACTGGTGACTATGTAATCATCATCAATGCTGGTGAAATCGAATTAACTGGTAAAAAAGAATCACAAAAGATCTACTACAGACATTCAGGTCACGTAGGTGGAATCAAATCTGTTACAGCTGGTGAATTAAGAGAGAACAACCCTGTGAGATTATTGGAAACTTCTATCAAAGGAATGCTTCCTAAGAATCCACTTGGACGTAAGCAAGGTAAGAAATTATTCGTATACGGTGGAGCAGATCACCCACACGTAGCACAACAACCTGAAAACTACGAGTTACGTGGTTAAGGATTAGGAGGGAAAACATTTGGCTAAAGTAGAATATTTAGGAACTGGTCGTCGTAAGCATTCAGTAGCACGCGTACGTTTAGTACCAGGTGAAGGTAACGTAACAGTAAACGGACGCGACATGAGAGAATATCTTCCATTTGAAAGTTTAATCTTAGATTTAAGTCAACCATTTGCAGTAACTGAAACTGCAGGTAACTATGATGTATTAGTAAATGTTCACGGTGGTGGATTTACTGGTCAAGCACAAGCAATCCGTCACGGTATTGCAAGAGCTTTACTAGAAGCAGATCCAGAACACCGTTCAGCACTGAAAAGAGCTGGACTATTAACACGTGACCCACGTATGAAAGAACGTAAGAAACCAGGTCTTAAAAAGGCTCGTCGTTCTCCACAGTTCTCAAAACGTTAATAGACTTGTTGATATATCAACGTTTGCAAGCAATTTTTGGTGCAAGTTGGTGCAAATTAACGTTAATCTTATAATGCATTGAGTAGATTTAAGGCATCAGCATCTTGCTGGTGTCTTTTTTCTGGCATTAATTCGAGATAGTAATTCTGCGTTGTTTGAATATTAATATGTCCAAGTCGCTTTGATACATAAGAAATATCGATATCCTGAGCAAACAAAAATGAGGCGTGAGTATCTCGTAATCCATGAAATGTAGTTTTTTCAATATCTAATTTTTTCAATAAACTGGCTAAACGTTCGGATTGTTTGAAACCATCGAAATTGAAAATGAATCCATTTTCTTTTGCTTCGATATTTTTCAAAATATCATATACTTCTTTATTGATTGAGACATCTCTTCTTGAATTATCTGTTTTTAATGATATATCTTCAGAAGTAGGGCTGATAGAATGTCTGACTTTAATACCATATTCAAACAGACTGTCAGGTTGGATTGCGAGCAGTTCTCCTCGTCTCATACCAGTTTCTAAAGCAACCAATACCAGGACATTAAATTCATCATCAGTATGGTCAAGAACATATTTACGCAGCTTTTTAAAATCTGTGATGGATAAAGCTTTATTCCTTTTTGGCGGATTTTCTCCCCGGGTTTTAACTAAATGTGCAAAATCATTTGTAATATATCCACGGGCATATGCATCACGTAGAGCAGTTCTAATTTTGAGTAGAACTTCATGGGTTGTCTTGCGGGAATGTGTTTTCGCATATTCATCAATTTTCCCTTGCACGACAATATCATTTAAATCTTGCAACTTAATATCTCCAAATAAACTTCGAATAACCGCAAGCGTTCTGACATAGTTTTGGAAAGTTGTTTCCTTGATATCATTCTTTTTGACGATATAAAGCCAATCCTCAAAAAAGTCTGCAAATGTAGTAGTTCTTTTTGCAAGTTGTTTCCCATTGCCTTTGGCTAATTCAGTTTGTAGTGTCCATAACGTTGCTTCTTTTTTTGTATTGAAAGTTTTCGTGATTCTATCATGTTTACTGTGCTTATAAAGTGAGACGGTCGCTCGCCAAGACTTGCCTCTTTTTTGAATACTTGCCATTTATCATTTTCCTTTCAGAAAGTTGATAGACAGCAAAATGAATACATGTTTATCTTAGAATGATTTTACTGATCTATCAACAAATAAATTCAGGCAACTGAATACTTCTTAACGAAATAGACCAATTCCTCCACAGTGAATCGTTCTTGTTTTCCAATCATGAAACGCTTTAAATCGTTATGAGATCGAATATACTTATCAAAAGATTTCGGGTCAATGCCTAAGAAGTGGGAAGCTTGTTCTCGTGTTAATAAAAATGGATAATGGGTATCTCTATACATTAAATCACCTTCATTATGGTTTTTAATTGGTCATTTTGAAGTCTTGAGGCGATTGTATTTTAATTAATCACTTTATAAGCTTTAGATGAATCTAAAATCAAAAAATCAGACGGCTGCGGGTACAGCCCACGGGAGTCTCACCCCTGCAAGTAGTTCTTCCAGCCCCACTTATGGTCTGCGACGCTTTGAACGCTCGAACCATGACGGTAGGGGAGTATCATTATATATATTGATGCTTCTTCGCCAGTCATTCACCACAATGACATCAGATTTCTTGTTCATCGCTCGTTTCTATAAAAAGTCATGGCGCAAGCATCAGGTGGCTCAACATCAATAGAACGTATCTGATTTTTTTGATATACAATGTGGGGTTATCTTCCACACAGGTTTGTCAAAGTACAATGGTCTATCATGAAAGGGGGAATGTAATTCATGTTTGATTTATATCTTGAAAGCCAAAACAGACTGCATCAGTTTAGATCGTAAACGACCTCGCATTTCTTCATCCATGTCCCAATAACTATTGCCGTATTCATCTTGTAATTTTCGCATGGATAGACTGGCAATATAAGAGTCATAGTGTTGTATGACAATGCTCATTGCTTCGGCTTCGCCCGCGTTTGCAGCTAAAATAATCGGATATGGCAACAAACCACGTTCATCATTTTGAGTGTTTATTTTATTCATCCCATTCATCTGCATGTACCTCCAAAAATCGTTTCAACCGTTCTAGCGCGCTTGTCCGTCGATACTGCACAGTGCTGCGTGGTACCTTAAGCTGTTGACTAATTTCCATATCAGATTTTTGTAGAAAATAGTATAAGAGGACCGTCTTGCGCTTTTCCTCTGGTAGTGTATGCATCGCTTCTGCAAGTAAATGTGTCGTAATTCTCTTGTCTGCGAGTTGAAAATCTTCTGTATTGTCTTCACCATAATGATCTATAGAATAAAGTTGATGCGTTTCTTGGGGTGTCAATTCAGAAAAAGTTCTTTCTTTAGACTGTTGTCGACGCCGCTCATTGTAGATGTCAATAGCAGCATGTTTTAGGACACGTTTACAGAAGGCATTAAATGCACAGCGTATTTGCCATTCGGTACGATTGGGTTCTATTATGCACGTCATCTCCCTTCACAATACTGCAAAGGTGGGCGATGATCTCCCCTTTCATATCCTTCAACGGGAGAAACTTTGAAATTGCCAGAGATTTGAAGAAATTTTTCAAAAAATAATTCCCAACTGAATATTTGTCAGTTGGGAATATAAAAGAAGTGATTAAATATTAATTAATTCATCTTGACATTTAGAGAGTCAGCTGGTTAATAATAATGGCTAATATTTATAGCTAATAATATCACTGTTTAATTTTAATTGAGGAAAATTATGAGGTTAGTTTAGTAGTTACAGTGAGACGGTAACTCGCTAAAGTTTACATCTTTTTCGAATATTTCTTAACGCACGGACTAATCATTTGTTGTGGATTATTTTTGTCTTTCAATCATCATGTAATTGATGATGACTATCAAAAGATTTAGATTCAATACTTGAGAGTCATAAGCATATCTCTTTGGTGATAATAGGTGAGTGACAATTCCCCCTATCATATCTTTCAATCGGAAAACTTCAAAATTGCCAAAGATCCTAAATATTATTTCAAAAAATCCAAATATTTTTTCAGTTGGGTCTATTATTAACCTTATCATTCTGAACTTTAAATAAATTTATATAAAAGATGGGTTGTTTAAGGACAACCCATCTTTATAAATTATTAAAAAAATAATTATATTGTAATTGTTATTTATTAAATTTCGACTTTAATACCTACTGTTTCATCTTCAACTTTTACATATTTCATATTTTTCATTTTCTCAAAATCTATACTTTTAATTAACAGATTACGTTCTAAAAGGTCCTTATATTTTTCAACAGCAAGTTTAAATGAATCAGTTAAATGAAATGTGAGATTCACCCTCTGTTCCACAGGTAAGTTTAATTCTTTACGATATTGTTGAACTGCTCGAATAAGTTCCCGAATAAGACCTTCTTTATAAAGATCATCACTAATTTCGGTGTTTAGAAGAACAGTAAATACCTCATTAGAGGCCATATCCACTCCTTCTTGACTTATTTGTGTGATTCTTAAATCCTCTTTTTCAATTTCAATATACTCTCCTTCTTGATTTTCAAATTTATAAGAGCCTTTTTCAACAACATTTTTTGCTTGTTCAGAAGACAGTTTACTTAGTGAATTTTGAACAGCTCCAACTTGCTTGCCAAGTTTAGGACCAGCAGTCGGAAAATTTAATTTAATTTCAAACTGAATGGCTTCACCTACATCTTCTTGAAAGTGTACTTTTTTAATATTAATTTCATCTTCAATAATATAGCTATATTTTACTAGAGAATCTATATAGCGAGTATCCCCTACAATGGTTAATTCAGACAGAGGTTGCTTAGTTTTAATGTTAGAAGCGTTTCGAGCACGTCGGGCAAGTTCTACAACTTGAAGGACACCTTCCATCTCGTGTTCGAGCTCCTGTTTTACCATTGATTTATTAGCTTCAGGGAAGTCAGCAAGATGTACACTTTGACCAGTTAGATTGCTATAGATATCTTCACTAATGAAGGGCGTAAAGGGTGCTAGCATTCTACTCACTGTGGTTAACACCTTATGAAGTGTATGATAAGCAGATATTTTATCAGAATTCATACCTTCGCTCCAAAAGCGGTCACGTGACCGGCGGATATACCAGTTGCTCACCTGATCTACGAAAATAGCAAGTTCTCTTGCGGCAGCAGTGAAATCATAGTTTTCTAGGTATTTATCGACTTTTTCAATAACAGTATGAAGTCTTGATAACACCCACTCATCTAGTAAAGATTTTTCTGCTAGGCTATATTCTTCAGGATAAAATTGATCTATTTCTGCATAAAGTGTGTAGAATGAATGAGTATTGACTAGGGTATCAATCATTTTTGATTTTGCTTGACTGACAGTATTAGCAGAAAAACGTTTATTATTCCAAGGAGCACTATCAGCAAGTAGTGACCAACGAAGTGCATCAGCACCATATTGTTCTACAAGATCAATTGGATTAATTACGTTACCTTTACTTTTAGACATTTTACGACCGTCTTCATCAAGAATATGACCTAGAGAAAGTACTCGTTTATAAGATGGTTTCCCTGTAAATAACGAAGACACCACTAGAAGACTGTAGAACCAGCCTCTTGTCTGGTCGACTCCTTCTACAACGACATCTGCAGGAAATTGCTTTTCAAATAATGTTCTATTTTCAAAAGGATAATGATACTGTGCAAAAGGCATTGCGCCACTATCGAACCATACGTCGATAACTTCTTTTGTCCTTTCCATTTCCCCTTGACACTCTGGACAAGTAAGGTTGATTTTATCTACATATGGTTTATGAAGTTCCAAGTCCTCAGGAATAGCATGACTAGCATGATTTTTGAGGTCCTGTATACTTTGAGGTGCATATTGATGATCACAATTTTTACAAATCCAAATATTCAGTGGTGTCCCCCAGTATCGATTACGACCCAAATTCCAATCGACCATATTTTCGAGAAATTTTCCAAACCTACCGTGTTTCATATGTTCTGGATGCCAAGTGATTGATTCATTATTACGAAGGATAGTCTCTTTGATTGAGGTTGCTTTGATAAACCATCCTTCCATCGCATAATAAATAAGTGGAGAGTCACAGCGCCAGCAGTGTGGGTAGCTATGTTCATACTTTTCTTTAGAAAATAATAGGTTCGTATCCGCTAACATTTTAATAATAGCAACGTCACTTTCCTTTGCAAACTTACCAGATAAAGGTGGAAAATCTTTAGTGTAGCACCCTTCATGATCAACTACATTTACAAAGTCAAGTTCGTTTACTTTAATTGCCTCATAGTCATCCTCACCATGCGCCGGTGCAAGATGAACAATGCCAGTACCGCTTTCATCGTTAACAAAATCAGCTGAAATTATTATATGTCCTCGATTAAGGTTTAAGTAATCAAAAGGAGGATGATAAGCTAGGTCTAGAAACTCATTCCCTTTATGTTTACTGATGATTTCGTATTCTCCATCTAGTACATCATTAATGAGTTTTAGAGCGACAATATACACCTCATTTCCTTGTCTAACTTTTACATACTCCAGATCTTTATGAACGGCAAGTGCAACGTTTGCTGGTAAAGTCCAAGGGGTTGTGGTCCAGCCTAGGAAGTATTCATTTTCTGTACCTGCAATTTTAAACTTAGTTGTAACAGATAAATCTTTCACATCTTTATATCCTTGAGCTACTTCATGAGAGCTTAAAGACGTTTGGCAACTTGGACAATAAGGTGTAACGCGGTGTCCACGTTGCAATAAGTTTTTTTTGTGAATTGAAGCAAGAATGTACCAAACGCTTTCTATATATCGATTATCTAGTGTTATATATGGATTATCCATATCAATCCAATAACCAATAGCTTCAGTAAAAACACGCCACTGACGCTCAAAATCAAAGACACTTTTTTTACATTCCTCAATGAAATTCTCTACGCCAAAGTCTTCAATTTCTTTTTTTCCAGAGATACCTATTTTCTTTTCTACACCTAACTCTACTGGAAGACCATGTGTGTCCCAACCTGCTTTTCGGATAACCTGATATCCCTGCATTGTTTTGTATCGTGCGATGAAATCTTTAATAACACGTCCTAAAACATGGCCAGCATGAGGTAGTCCATTTGCAGTAGGCGGACCTTCATAAAAAACGAACGTTTCATTGCCTTCACGATTAGAAATAGATTTATCAAAAGTTTTTTCTTTATCCCACAAAGCTTTAATTCTATTTTCTCGTTGTAAGGGACTTTCATTTGGGTTTACTTTTTCCATAATTTCACTCCTCAAAATAATAGAATTGTTTCTGTTTCGCTGATGATATTCTTAAATTCAAATTTATTCTGCTTCGTTTTAATTTAATCCAACAAAAATTGTTTGTAATAAAATAAGATCTCATCCCTATTTAATAGGGACGAGATCTAACCCGTGTTACCACCCTGATTCTGGAATTGCCATTTTAGACATTAAACCAGCACTCATTCTTATTAGTATCCTGTGTAATCCTTTTAGTAAAGGACTTTTGAAAAACCGACATTAATCGTTTTTCTTCTTTAGGAGGTGATATTCAGCATAATTTGAACTTTGGTTTTCAGCAATTCACCAACTCTCTGTAGAACAATACTTATGCTTACTCGTCCTCATTAATGAATTCATTTTTATCGTACTTAACCTTAAAATATAGTATATTCAAAAAATTGTCAAGGATAAGTAGCAGTATGTTTAATCAAAAACTATATTAAATTATAAACAAAAGAATTTCATTATAATCATTGGAACTCTTACAGATTGATAATTCCCTAATAATGAATGTTTCTGCGCTAGTGAGCAAGAGTCAATTTATCTTTGCGAAATAATTCGAATTTTCCCTCACTTTTATTTACATTCATTACATTATTAGGTACTATGTAATTGAAAGTGTTTAGTTTCACTTTTTATAAGGAGGGTTGTAAAGTAAGTGTAGCTATACATAGAATGCTTTTATTTTATTAAACTAGTATATTCTATGTAATTTTTTTCAAAATCCACACTAAAATTTACACTATTGGAATTCATACAAATTGATAAAATATAATCTTTTTCTATGTTCATGTTAAGAAAATTATAATTATTATTATTGTCAAGGCTAAACTTATCATTTTCTTTCTTTATCGTAAACGATTTTAGAGGAATAGATAATCCCTTTCCAATTGTCTTTAGATAAGATTCTTTAAGAGTCCATATTTCATAAAAGGCGTAAGTTCTCTCATTGAAGGGTTTACTCATTATATAATTATATTCTTGAGACGAAAAAAACTCCTTAGCTATATCTAAATCGATGGGCTGAATTTTTTCAATATCAACACCAATTTCATGCTTATCTATGACACAAACAATCCAATCGCCAGAATGAGAAATATTAAAGTGAAAAAAATCACTTTCATTAAGAAAAGGTTTCCCATATTTATTGTAAGTAAAAGTAATATTGGTTTCCGGTATATTTAACTCATCCCTAATGATTCTGCGTATTAACAAAGAACTTATTAAACGTCTAATCGCTTCATTTCTATTTTTAAATAACTTTAGTTTTCTATTAGAATCTATAGTAGAGGACTCTAAAATTTTTAATAATTTAACATCTGATAATGTATCTGGTTTTTTGACGAGAAAAATTTTCATTTAAACATCCCCTGTTCCTTTACGTAAGATATAAGATTTTTATAATTTCATGTTATCAAAGATCGCATTAAACGTATATTAACAATAGGAGTAGATTAAATTATGAAAAAAATTTATCGAACTAATGATGCTCAAAATAGAATATTGTTTTCTGACTTATTGTCACCTGATACAGGAGCGCCCAATATTATTGTAAAGACAGAAGTTCATAATATTGATGTAAAAGCTATGCAAGATTCCATAAACCATTTTGTTAATGAAAATGAGATGATGAGAATCCAATTTTTTAAAAATGAAAAAAGTGAGTTACGCCAATATATTTCTGACTACTATCCCAATAAAAATATTGATGTCTATGAATTACTAAACTATAGCGAAGAACAGATTGAGCATTGGGTTGAACAATATGCCAAAAAACCTTTTCCCCTTTTTAATAAGCCCCTTTATGAATTTTCTATTGTTACTTCTAATCATACTTCTTTCCTACTCATTAAAGCTCATCATGCAATTATTGACGGAGTATCTATCGATGTGTTGATCCCAACTATTGTCAGTATTTACAAACAATTAATTCAAAACTCTAGTAGTGATTATATCGATAATTACTCTATAGAAGATTATATTGATTCTGAAAAACAATATAATGAATCTTCTAGATTTAAAAAAGATAAAGATTTTTGGGATGAAGAATTTAAAAATATTCCTGACTATTTAATAAGCGATTCGCAAAAATTATATACAAACAACTTATCTGCAAAAAGAGAAGAGTTTCTTTTCACAAAAGAAACTAAAAAAGCAATTGAAATTTTTTGCGAAGAAAATAAAGTTAGTATGTATACTCTTTTCATGTCTTCTCTGTTTCTTTACTTTTCACGCACAAAGAAAGTTGAAGATTTAGTAATTGGAACTTTTTTTGCAAACCGTAAATCTTACGAAAAAAAAGCAATAGGCATGTTTGTAAGTACTGTCCCTTTTAGAATGAAATTAAATAATGAATTAGATATTAAAGAATTTATTAGCTCGATTAATAAGAAGCAAAGAAAAATTATGAGACATCAACGCTATCCATATAATAGATTAATTCAAGATTTAAGAGTGGATGGGCATAATATTAACCAGCTATTTAATATTGGCTTTGAATATCAAGAAATGGAAGCTGAATTTAAAGAAATATTTAGCGGGTATGATTTTAATGAATTAAACTTTCATATTAAAAATTATACTCATAAAAACGAACTTGTATTGAGTATAGATTATAGAGTGGAACTATTTAATAAAATTGAGATTAACCAGTTGATTACTAGGTTTGTAAACTTAATAATGTTCATACTTAAGAATCCGGAGAGAAGCATCAGTGAGATAAACATGTTGACGGAAGAAGAAGAGAATC
>NZ_SIRQ01000016.1:0-533 GCF_011634875.1 Jeotgalicoccus sp. S0W5
AAATCAGTATTCAGAATATATGCTTTGGTGTTATTGATTGGTTTACCGATTGGCACTGTGCTTTGTTCCTTCCACTCTCCCGGTACATTAAAATAAGTAGAAAATGTCGTATTCTCAGTAGGTCCATACACGTGTGTCAATGTGAATTTTTTAAGTGAGAGGGCTTTTTTGACATGGTGAACAGAAACTGCTTCCCCTCCCATCAGTAGCTGCCTCAAATTTTGTAATGAACTTGGATGATGATCAACCATTAGGTTAAATAATGCGGTTGTCAAAAATAGAATCGTAACATTTTCAGTTTCTAACTTCTGGGATATTTCATCAAGTGTAGGACGATTCGACTCAATTATAATCATTTTATTTCCATTTAATAAGCTTCCCCAAATTTCAAAAGTAGAAGCATCAAATGATATTGGAGATAACTGTAAATATATGTGTGGCGCATTAAAATCTACATAGTCCGTACCTTTTACTAGGCGACTAATATTAGAATGAATAATTTGAACTCCTTTGGGTGTCCCCGTGGTCCCTGA
>NZ_SIRQ01000017.1:0-3537 GCF_011634875.1 Jeotgalicoccus sp. S0W5
GCGAACACTGACATGATAAATTAGTGGTTAGCTATATTTTTTTACTTTGCAACAGAACCGAATTATGAGTATTACTTGGCAAACAAGTTACGTCCACAAATTATTTCATCAGTTGAAGCCAAAGTTGCCTCATAGATCATTTTGTTACGCTTATTCATCAAGGACTTCCCCAATAACATCGGTTGAATACTCTAATTGTAACCCAAGGCTTCACTAATCGCTAAATCACTATCGTATCACCAGAGTGTAAAATTGGAAGTCTCCTAGCGCCACTAATTTAGATGACCTAAATTATAGGGATTTACCATGCCATTCATAACCTGTTTACTTTATGATAATATCTTCATTAAGCATCTGAAACACAGGAGGAATAATATGGATATACAACACATGGTCTATTTTGTTGAAGTTGTAAAACAAGGAAGTATGACTAAAGCATCGGAAAAACTATTTATCGCCCAACCTACTATCAGTAAAACGATTAAAAACTTAGAGGATGAATTGCAATTAATTTTATTTGATCGAAGCAAAAAAAGTTTAAAACTAACAGATGCAGGTAAAATCTTTTTTGAACAATGTAATGAAATTGTAAATTTATACAAAGACTTACCAGTTGTGATGGATAATTTACTTGGGGTTAAAACTGGACATCTCAAAATTGGTCTTTCTCCAATTATGAATGTTAAGAAACTCATAAAAATTTTAGCCGATTTTCATAATTGCTATCCCAATATCACTTATGAGCTTATCGAAAATGGTGGAAAAACAATAGAGCAAAGTATTCAAATTGATGAACTCGATGTTGGAATTACTGCTTTACCTGTTGATGATCGTCTTTTTCAATCCTTTCCATTTTACGAAGAAGAATTAAAACTTGTTGTAAATAAAAATCACCCTTTAGCAGATAAAGAAAAAGTGTCTTTAATACAACTAGAAAATGAAGGCTTTATATTATTTAACGAAAATTTTTATCTGAACGACATAATAACTGACTCTTGTAAACGCGCGGGCTTTATACCTCATATTGTTTCGAAAATTTCTCAGTGGAATTCTATTGAACAAATGATTATTGCACAAATTGGTATTGGTATCCTTCCTAAAAGTATTATTGAAATGCTAAGTGACGATGTTCGAAGCGTTAGTATCGAGTCGCCATCTATTGTATGGCAACTTGGTGTGATATGGAAAAACAATAAATACATGAATTTTGTCACTAAAGAATGGCTTCACTTTATGCAAAAACAGCTGGATTCAAAATAGAAGATATCGCTTACATAGATAAACGTAATATCTATTATGACAAACCACTATTTTTGTAATAACATGTTCCGTCTTATAATGAGTATGTAAACAAAACGAGGGAGGAAGAATTAAGGATTTTTTAGAAGCAAAAGACAATAAGGAATGAAGCCGAATGTTATTTAAGTTTTTTAGAATTCTGTCACAGATTTCCATAATATTTTTAATCACCGCGTTAGGTAATAAGATACAAAGTGTGTTACACATACCAATTGCCGGAAGTATTGTAGGGTTAGCGACTTTCTTTTTATTACTTCAATTCAAAGTGATACCTGAAAGATGGGTTCAAGAAGGGGCTAATATATTATTAGGTACAATGGCTCTCTTTTTCATTCCCTCTATAGTTGGAGGTATGAACATCATTGAACAAATCAACCTTAATTACTTAATATTTATCGCTTTAATCATATTAGGTACATGTATTGTTGCGTTAGCATCTGGTTATTTGGCCGAAAAAATGGTGCAAAAATGGACACCTAACGAAAAGCATGATTCACCATGATTTTAACGGGCTTTATGATGGTTATTTTAACAATATGTATGTATGTCATTGCACGCTATATCCAGAACAAATTCAACTATTCCATACTGAACCCGGCACTGATTGCATCACTGGCAATCATCTTCATTTTAATTATATGCGGCCTTGATTATAAAGATTATATGATTGGCGGCCAATGGATTTCCAAATTTTTAGACTGTACCGTTGTATGTCTAGCTTACCCATTATATAAATATCGACATATGATAATGCGTAATCTTAAAGTCATAATGACCAGTGTGGTATTTGGTATTTTACTTAATTTTATCATTATCTATTTCGTTATGAATTTATTTGGATTTTCAAAACAAATGATTGTTACATTGCTGCCGCGTTCCATTACGACAGCAGTTGGAATTCAAGTATCCCACCAAATGGGAGGATTAGAAACACTTAGCATTATCTTTATTATAGCAACCGGATTAATAGGGAGCATATTAGGTTCTTCTTTAATAAAGATAGGTAACTTCCAAAGCTCAATTGCCAAAGGATTAACTTATGGTAATGCATCCCACGCCTTTGGTACCGCAAAAGCACTTGAACTGGATTTAGAGTCTGGTGCTTTTAGTTCAATTGGTATGATACTCACTGCCGTTTTAAGCTCAATATTTTTGCCTTTTATCATCACATTATTCTATTAATTCCTTGTTGAAGTAATTTTAAATAACGGTAGTGCACGTTAATCCCTTGATGCATAATTGAATACGCAAATTGGCACACTAAATCAAGAAAAATAAAGGAGTAAATGTATGTATGCCTAAAAAAATCAAAGCAAATCACGCATTAATCTCAGCCTTGAAAGCATGGGATATTGATCATGTATACGGAATTCCAGGAGATTCCATTGATGCGGTCGTTGATGGATTAAAAGTTGTAGAAGATGAAATTGATTTTTATCATGTTAGACATGAAGAAGTAGCAAGTCTGGCCGCCTCCAGTTTCACAAAACTGACTGGTAAAATCGGTGTGGCATTAAGTATCGGGGGCCCTGGAGCTATCCACTTAATAAATGGAATGTATGATGCAAAACTGGACAACATCCCTCAATTAATATTAGCTGGTCAATCTGACAGTGATGTTCTCGGTACAAAAGCATTTCAAGAAACAAATCTTACGGAATTGTTCAAAGATGTTGCTGTCTATAATAAACAGATTAAGGAACCGGAAACTATCTTTGAAACAGTAAATGAAGCAATTCGTACTGCATATGCCAAAAAGGGTGTAGCTGTGCTTGTATTACCAAATGATTTATTAACTCAAAAAATTGACGACCATACAGATAAAAAAATAGATAAGGAGCCACCTGCACCAAAGAAACCATCAGTTGAGTCTATTCAAGATGCAGCAAAACTGATTGAAAATAGTAAAAAACCTGTTATGTTAATTGGTTTAGGTACCAAACATGCAAAAAAAGAATTACGCATATTTATTGAAAAAGCAAAATTCCCATCGATTATTACCTTGACCTGGTACCTCCTAAGTTTACAGATGAAATAAAAAATCTGTAGACTTAGGAGGTACCAGGTCAAATCTATAAGCATAGGATTTTATAGTATTTGGTGATCTATTTATAGTATCTAAAAACTTTAAATACTTGTTTACATATAAAAAAGGAATGCCTTCATTAGAGGTTAAAAGGTTCTGTTGCAAAGTTGAATTTATAGTATAATTTTAACAAAAAGGAGTCTTCTGTATGA
>NZ_SIRQ01000018.1:0-264526 GCF_011634875.1 Jeotgalicoccus sp. S0W5
GCATAGCGTGTGGTTTATTTGTTTCGCACGTCTACGTGCTCAACCGACTGAAGTCACTAAAAAAACCGGATGTCACTCAAATTGAGCAACATCCGGTTAAAAGTTCTTTTATATTTAACGACCTTTTAATTCAATTTCAGCAGATTTTACATGTTTTGCTGCAATGACTAATAGACCAATTGCTATAGATACACTTAAGAATGATGACCCACCGTAACTTAACAATGGTAATGGGACACCCGTCAGTGGAATAATCTTAGAAATACCACCGACGTTTATAAACACTTGCATGGTAATATACATCGCGACCCCAACACATACAATTTGGTAAAATGTGTCAGTTGACCGTCTAGCATAGGACATCGCTTTAATAATGATTACTAGATATAGACCGACAATCAGCAGTACACCGACCAATCCTAACTCTTCAGCAATTACAGCCATTATGAAGTCTGTGTGTGGTTCAGGTAAATAACCAAGTTTAATAACACCGCTACCGATACCTGTCCCAAAAATGCCACCGTTAGATATTGCCATCAATGAATTTGTCAGCTGATAGCCACTACCTGCTGGATCACTAAATGGATGTAAAAATGTTTCGATTCTCTGCATTTGATAATTAGACAGAATTTGCCCGTTAATCAAATACATTATCCCGCCACCAACTAATAAGGCACCGCCGATTGCAAGTCCAGCTCTAAAAATAAATTTAAACGGTATTCTTAAATACATAAATGTACTGATAATAATGGCTGCAATAACCAACCATGTTCCCGTATCATTGATGATGACAAGTCCAGAAATTGCTAATATAAAAATTAAGGGGCCAGTACTAGATTCATTCGCACTGCCTAAGCGTTTTTCACGTCTTGAATATATATACGCGAGATATAAAATAGAAATTACTTTAAAGAACTCAGATGACTGTAAACCGAATGGTCCAAATCGTATCCAATTTCGCTGTCCATTTACCTCAGTACCAATAACCATAGTTAGAAGTAGAAGTATAACAATTATTGTTATCATGAGTATTTGGACACCCTTCATTTTAAAGAAATTTCCACTCATAAAATACGTCATGAAAAATACAATAATAAAACCGAGTATTAAAAATGCGAGGTGCCTATAATAGTAAAAAGTTGAACTACCTTCATTCATCTCAGCAGGTACCATGCTTGCGCTATAGACCATCACCAGACCAATTAAAGATAGGGCAACATAAGCGATTATTATTAAAAAATCAACATACTTAGAATATGACTTCACGTAGTTGATAAAGTTTTTTATGTACTTCATCTGGGCTGGTCCCTCATTTAAAAAAGTCTAAAGAAATTTTCTTTAGACTTGGTTTTTTTCTCTTTCCATATATGCTTCGTGTACCTTAGATACTTCTACTTCTAGGTGATCTAAAATAGCACGTCCGTCTTGTGCGTCAACTAAGCCTAATCTAACAGCAAAGTTTATTTCTTTCGATAGGCCAAACATCTGAGTGTCAAGAACTTCTTCAAACACAGGACACTGCGGCATCGTTAAGTTTTCCATCTGAACTTCAATCAGCTGAAGAATTCTGTCGGCGTCCTTATCTAACTGGTCATAAGCATTTTTGCTCATTTGTTTTACTTCAGACACGCGGTTCCCCCCTCAATTACTCTTCATAAAAGTTTATCTCAAGACCTTAAAAAAATCAAGCAGATATGTAAGCGAGTATCATGATGTATACTATTCATTCTATAATTTTTCTACAATCTTTGCTATACTTTTTTAATAGAGGGAGCGATTAATTATGATTATTCAATTAAAGGGAAATATTAAGTTTCAAATTACACTAGATCCATCAACGTGGATTTTTGATGATAGAAAGATTAAGTTAGAAGAACTACTTAAAAATGATGCGGATAGTGAAGAAATCACCTTTCAGGATCAGACAGAATGGAACCGACAAATTATTGAAGGTGAAACGAAACCCCCAACTTTAAAATCAGAGAAAAAATATAAAAAAAGAGAATTATTGGATAGTTCTTTCGTCATTTGTCTTAAGCCTTTCCTTGAATACACTGAACCGCACAATGGAGAAGATGCAAAAATCAACTTCATACATAAAGACGGCACGACTCAGTTAGACTACAAGGATCGTCATAGCTTCTATGCTCATTTTTCAAACGAGGGGAAACGACTTTATGACGACAGTATGTTTGACCTACTAGTTGTAACTAATGGTAACCAACAGGCAAAACTATCACATGTTACAGGCATCGAATTCGAATAATAAAAGAAGCTCGGACAAATGTCCGAGCTTCTTTTATTGCCCTGGCGGGTTTTTTGGCGATGCAATTTTACCTGCTTTTCTTTCCTTATGCAGTCTGTAACGATAACCCGCTAGAATGATTGCAATCACAATCAGACATTCCGCTACCGGGTAAAAGGCACCGAAGAATGTTAAAAAGATGACACCAATAAACATCAAAATATAGATCACAATGGTTTGCCACCATTTTACTTTACGTGCGAAGCCTAAGTGATAAACAATCGCACAAAGTACAAATATTGTGATTAACAAGTACCACATTCCAGTATCAGGATTTGAATCCAGACCATATAATCTCCCGAAAAACGTTAATCTCTCTTGGACGTTACTAACATCCGATGCGTTTAGGAGAATGAGTTGGTTTAACAACTGCCTCACTCCACTTCAGATAATTAATTACTCTTCTTATTCGCTTTTTCACGTGCATTTTTTTCAAGAATTTTTTTACGCATACGGATTGATTCTGGTGTAACTTCAACAAGCTCATCGTCGTTAATATATTCTAGTGCTTCCTCAAGCGTTAAAGTTCTTGGTTTCTTCATTGTTGAAGTTTGTTCTTTAGTCGCTGAACGAATGTTATTCGCTGCTTTAACTTTAGTAATGTTTACTGCAAGATCATTTTCACGAGAGTTTTCCCCTACGATCATACCTTCATAAACTTCAGTTCCAGGTTCAGTAAAGTTTGTACCTCGACCTTCTAAAGCTAAGATTGCATAAGTACTTGCTGCACCTTTATCTATTGATACAAGTACACCATTTCTTCTACCACCGATGCGTCCTTTAACTGCTGGACGGTAATCCTCAAATGTATGGTTCATTATACCATATCCACTTGTCATAGACATAAATTCAGTTCTGTAACCAATTAAACCACGAGCAGGAATCATAAATACTAAGCGTGTCTGGCCGTTACCAGTTGACGCCATGTCTAACATTTCACCTTTTCTTTCACCCATGGACTCAATAATGCTACCTGTATTTGAATCTGGCACATCTATTTGTACACGTTCAAACGGTTCACATGTTACCCCATCTATTTCACGGTGAATGACTTCAGGTTTAGACACTTGTAATTCATAGCCTTCACGGCGAAGATTCTCAACTAAAATGGATAAGTGTAGTTCACCACGTCCCGAAACTCTCCATGAATCTGGACGATCAGTTGGATCAACGCGTAGTGAAACGTCAGTTTCTAATTCAAGTTCAAGACGTTCTTCAATTTTTCTAGCTGTAACATGTTTACCTTCTCTACCTGCAAATGGTGAGTTATTTACAGAGAAAGTCATTTGCAAGGTCGGTTCATCAATTCTTAAGACCGGCAATGCTTCTTGGGCATCTACAGGTGTAATTGTCTCACCAACGTTGATGTCTTCCATTCCACTGATTGCAATTAAATCACCAGCTTTGGCACTGTTAACCTCTACACGGTTTAAACCTAAGAAGCCAAAGATCTTAGTGACACGGAAGTTCTTAATCGAACCATCGATTTTAAGTAGTGATACGGTTTGGCCGACCTCAATTGTTCCCCTGAAAACTCTACCTACACCAATACGTCCAACATATTCGTTATAGTCCAGTAGCGCAACTTGGAATTGTAAGGGTTCATCACTATTGTCTATAGGCGCTGGTACATAATCGATAATTGTGTCATAGATAGATTGCATGTTTTCATCTTGCTTATCAGATTCAAGACTTGCAGTCCCGTTCATAGCTGATGCATATACAACTGGGAACTCCAACTGGTCGTCATTTGCATCAAGCTCGATAAATAGTTCTAACACATCGTCAACGACTTCATTCGGACGTGCACTCGGTTTATCAATTTTATTTACTACAACAACTGGTTTTAAGTTTTGTTCTAAAGCTTTTTTAAGTACGAAACGCGTCTGAGGCATTGTACCTTCATAAGCATCTACAACTAAAATGACACCATCAACCATCTTCATAATACGTTCAACTTCACCACCGAAATCGGCGTGTCCTGGGGTATCTAAGATGTTGATACGTGTACCGTTATAGTCAATTGCTGTATTCTTAGCAAGTATTGTGATTCCACGCTCACGCTCAATATCATTTGAGTCCATAGCGCGTTCTTCTACATGTTCATTTTCACGGAAGATTCCTGATTGTTTTAATAGCTGATCTACTAGAGTCGTTTTTCCGTGGTCTACGTGTGCGATAATTGCAATATTTCTTACATTTTCTCTCAGGTTCATCAAGAGGATTTTCCCTTCGTATATAGAGTTACTTTATAACCGTAACATTATATCATATAATTTACATATCTGAATATATTCTCATGCAATTTTTTTATGATATAATTTTAAATAAGACAAAAATTTAGGGGCTACGTTTCAAATGGAGAAAAAGAAATCTAAATCTATATTTTTTATACTTGCCTGCTTAGCAGTGGCAACCATGGTTGCATTTTCTGTTTTTATAGCTGAAGAAATGGTTATAATGGCAATCTTGTCAGTGCTGATTTTCATTGGTATTTTTGGCGTCGGCTTTACATTAAAAAAGAAATATCGTGAAAATGGTTGGTTTTAATACTAATTTTATAAAATTGTGTTCAAAACATAACAGTTTTAAGAATTTATACCGAAATTCTGCTAAAACTGTTATATTTTTTTGCATTTTTTAAATTATTGTCTTTTGACGACAATTTCTAAAAAATTAATAATGGCCTTATCATCAATAAGGAGACTATCTATGAAACCCAAAAATGAAAAATTGAAGGTTTACGAATTTCTTTATAACAGACTACCCTTTAACAACGACGAAACTGAAGAGTACGAAGCCTTGCAAAAAATGGAACTTCTTGAAGAACACTTCGATTTGTATTTAAGAAAGATTGATTTAACAAATATTGAGGTTCACTGGCACTCTGAAATCTACATTGGTTCACAACATGAACTTATAAATGTGCTACTCGCAACAGAATACTGCTATTACTTATTTATACTCCATGATTTCTCTGGTGAACATTATATTAATCCATTCAATATATTAGTTAATCAAGCCCACGAGCCAGTCTATGATCTTAACAGATCTATATCAATCTATGAGAAATTTAAGGAAACCTTAATTGATGAAGGCAATTATCAGCGTCCTATCATCGTTAAACATGTCGTATTAAATGAAACATTTAAGTTAAACAGACGCCCTAGTGAGAACTTCCTTTCCTTAAAAAACTTACCCTTCTATTTAAGAGCCATAGAACATAGTGCAGTCATTAGAAAAAAGCACTTGCAGCCGGATTTAACAAAGTAAAGACTCCCCTTAATCTACCGGCTGCACGCCATAGAGAATTCAAACATGGTTTAAAATGTACAGATTGCCACAACTTTAATCTCTCGACGCTCAGTAGCAAACTAGTAATCTGTTCAGCTTGCCATACAATTCATAATCTTAAAGCACTCATCGTTGACTATTTCACTACGCTTTCCACAACAAACATCTCACTCTCTTTTTCAAAAAAGGAGGTAAAGACTCATATCGGATTACCACTCAGTAAATACACGCTCTTAAAATACATTACGTCTTTGTTTTATAAGGAATCAAAATATGGACAACACTATCACTATAAGTTATGAAAGTTATCGTGATACTCATGGAGGGCCTTATCGTCTTTAAAATACTGTAAAATTTCCTCGTGAATTTTAGGGTTACCACTGATTACACTTGTTGAATTAAATAGCGGTAATGATGCGCCGTAAATATCACTTGAGATATAGCCTAGTTCATTAGTAAGAATAATGCCGCCTGCATAATCCCAAGGGTACAATCTAAAGAACAAGAGCGCTGAGATTTGTCCTTTGGCTAACATCGCAAATTCTAGAGCTGCAGAACCGTATGATCGTACACTTCTTGACTCCGCCATAATATTGAAAAATGAGTCTCTTGTTGCCTCTCCTAAGATTCGTTTAGGATTTACTGCTATCAAAGAACTGTTTAATGGTTCATTTTTTGCTCGGTGTAATGGTTCATCATTTAAATAAGCACCTTCACCGAATTTAGCATGATATAAGTCGTGTTTCATGCAATCATAGATCAATCCACAATAAGGTTTACCATCAATGAATACACCAATTGAAATGGCAAAATGCTCAGCTTGATGAACGAAATTTAAAGTGCCGTCGATCGGATCGACAATCCAAATAACCCCTTCATCATCGTTAATATCTTCACCATGTCCCTCTTCACCTACTATTCTGTGTTCTGGGAAATGTTCTAAAATTTGATTATATATAAAGTTCTCAGTTTCTTTATCAACATCGGTTACTAGGTCATTTGGATTTGATTTACTATCTATATGAAAGCTTTCCAACATATGTTTTTCGATAAAACTACCAGCTTCTACAATTAAGCCTTTACCAAAGTCATATATATCCATGAAAGACACCTCAATTATTTGATTGCCGTGCATCTTTATTTTATCATAAGAGAGACCTTTTGAAAGGAGAACACATATAGATGAAATACGCATTTACACAAGCTGACTTTGATGTATTTAAAATCGATGGCCTCGATAATCGAATGGGAGAACTAATCGAACAGACACGACCTAAATTAGAAAATTTAGGTGAGTATTTTGAAAATTATTTAACTGAATTAACTGGTGATGAAACAATCGCTCACGTCGCAAAACATGCACGGAGAACGACAAACCCACCAGATGACACTTGGGTTGCATTTAGTACCAATCCAAGAGGATATAAAATGATGCCACATTTTCAAATCGGACTTTATCAAGATCATGCATTTTGTATGTACGGTATTATATATGAATCTAAAGATAAGGAAAGTCTGGCTAAAAATTGGTTGAAAAATATAGATAAATTCGACAAACTTCCTAGAACATACCAGATATCACTCGATCATATGAAGCCAGAAAAAACGCCACTAAATAAGCTTAGCGAAGAAGAATTAGAAGCAGGACTCATTCGTCTAAGAGACGTTAAAAAAGGCGAATTCTTAGTCGGTAAAGTATATAAACCCGGTGACAAAGCATTTGAAAGTGATGAGGCCTTCATTAAAGACCTTGAAAAGGTAATGAAGCATTTACTACCTTTTTATAATGTAGATTAATCTTTATAGTTTTCATTTTAGACATATTAAAGCTTAAAAAGGGACAATCTCGATATCGAGATTGTCCCTTTTTAATAGATTCATAATTTAGGTCAATGAGATTCGTTCTTTTTCTACTGATGTGTGGTCACATGAAGCTGCTAAGGTTTGAATTTCAGCCATTTTAGCTAGGTCTAAATTTCCACCACTCACGATTACACCAGTGTGTGTTGAGTCAATCTTGTCTCCATATGCTAAGAGCGCTGCGAGTGCAGATGCACCTGCACCTTCAACCAATGATTTCGTACGCTCTAAGAGATAAATCATCGCATTCGCAATCTGACTTTCAGAAACGCAGTATATTTCATCAACATAGTCTCTTACAACTTGTTGGGTCAGCATTCCTGGGGCTTTAACTGCAATTCCTTCTGCAATAGTTGAAGCTGAGGAAAGCATGACATGATCATCTTTTGTGTAATAAGACTTAAACATTGAAGGTGCATTTGCTGCTTGTACACCAATGATTTTAATAGATGGCTTAATCGCTTTTGCCGCTACAGCAATCCCACTGATTAAACCACCACCACCAATCGGAACAACGATAGTATCGAGTTCTGGTATATCTTCTAAGAATTCAAAACCAATTGTGCCTTGCCCCGCCATAATGTCATAATCGTCGAAAGGGTGTATATAGGTCGCACCCGTTAATTTTTTATGCTCTAAAGAAGCTGTGTAGGCCTCTTGGAAACTTTGACCAACTAGGTTAACATCTGCACCGTAACCTTTTGTCGCCACTACTTTAGCACTTGGCGTGCCTTCTGGCATAAAGATTGTCGCTTTGGCACCGACTTTTTTAGCCGCTAATGCAACACCTTGGGCATGGTTTCCTGCTGAGGCAGTTACTACACCAGCTTCAATTTCAGCTAAGTTTAGTTTAGATATCTTATAAGATGCGCCGCGGAACTTAAACGCACCCGTTTTTTGATGATTCTCTAACTTCATATATACGTTTTTACCTGTCATTCTATTTGTCGTTTGTGACGTAATAACAGGTGTTTTGTGCACACTTCCTCGCAAGTATTCCATAGCATCTCTGACTAAGTAACCATTTAACGAATTCCCAAAGAACCACGCTCCTCATATTGATTTATTTTATCTTCATTTAGTAAAGTAAGTGAAATATCATCCCAACCATTAATTAATTTTTCTTTATGATAGGCTGGTATGTCGAATTCAATTACTTCACTATCTGAAGTTTTAATTGTTTGATTTTCTAAATCTACATCTAAAGTAAATGTTCCATCTAAAGCTTTACCTTGCCATTCGTTTACTTTTTCTTCCCCTAGCTTTATTAATATCATGCCGTTTTTAAAAGCGTTTGAATAAAAGATATCGGCAAAACTCGGTGCAATAATGACTTTATAGCCATAGTCCAACAATGCCCAAGGTGCATGTTCTCTTGAAGAACCACATCCAAAATTATCTCCTGCAATTAGTACAGAAGCACCGTCAAACTCTGGGTCATCCATATTGAAATCAGTTCTTTTAGTACCGTCATCGTGGAATCGCCAATTATGAAATACAAATTCTCCAAAACCTGTACGTTCAATACGTTTTAAAAACTGCTTTGGAATAATTTGATCGGTATCGACATTCGAACGATTTAGAGGATACACTTTCCCACTATGATATGAAATTGCCTCCATTATTCTCCTCCTCCTTACGCCATTACTTTATGTTGATATTGTCTGACATCTACAAAGCGTCCGTTAATCGCTGCTGCTGCTGCCATTTCAGGGCTGACAAGATGTGTTCTTGCACCATTACCCTGACGGCCTTCAAAGTTACGATTTGAACTAGAAGCACAACGACCACCAGCTGGGACTTGGTCATCATTCATTCCAAGGCAAGCACTACATCCTGCATTTCTCCATTCAAATCCCGCTTCAATAAATACCTTATCAATACCAAGTGCCTCTGCTTCTTGTTTAACAAGGAAGGATCCTGGTACCACAATCGCTTTGACACCTTCTTTAACTTTGTTTCCTTTGATGATGTCTGCTGCACGTTGTAGGTCAAGCACTCTAGAGTTAGTACAAGAACCGATGAAGACGTGGTCGATTTCTATGTCAGTAATCGCCGTATTTTCTTCAAGTCCCATATACTCCAGTGCACGCTTGGTACCATCTTGATCTTTTGACTCACTAATTGACGGTGTGGTTGCACTAATCGGTACAACCATGCTTGGGTTAGTCCCCCATGAGACTTGAGGTTCGATTTGACTGGCATCTATTTCAAGTGTCGTATCATATACTGCACCTTCGTCTGTTGCTAAACTTAACCAGTCTTTTGCAAGTAGATCAAACTCCGCTTCATCTTTTGGTACGTAGCGACGCCCTCTTAAAAAGTCAATTGTCGTCTGATCTGGTGAAATCAGACCCGCTCTTGCCCCACCTTCAATGGACATATTACATACAGTCATACGACCTTCCATTGTGAGGTTACGAACCGCTTGGCCAGTATACTCAACAACATGACCATTACCAAAATCGACACCAAATTTAGAGATGATTGCTAGAATTAAATCCTTAGCAGTTACGCCTACCCCAAGATCGCCAACCACTTTAACATTCATCGTTTTTGGTTTTGATTGATTTAATGTTTGGGTAGCAAATACGTGCTCTACTTCACTTGTACCAATACCAAAGGCTAAGGCACCAAAGGCACCATGTGTTGACGTATGAGAGTCTCCACAAACGATCGTTTTCCCTGGTTGTGTTAAACCAAGTTGTGGCCCAATGACATGAACAATCCCTTGATCTGGGTGATACATATCCGCCAATTTAATACCAAAATCAGCACAGTTTTTCTTTAAAGCATCCATTTGCTTTTGAGCGATTTCATCTTGGGGATTCTCTCTATCTTTTGTAGGCACGTTGTGATCCATAGTTGCAAAAGTAAGGTCCGGACGTCGTACTTTCCTATTATTTAGCCTTAACCCTTCAAAAGCTTGAGGTGAAGTCACTTCATGGATGAGATGTTGATCAATATATAATAAATCCGGCTTTCCTTCTTCTTCATGAACGATATGTCTTTCCCAGATTTTTTCGATGATTGTTTTCTGTTTTGCCATGTTAACCTTCTCCTTTACTTTATTTTAGGTAGCTAATTATTTTTTCTGTCATTTCCGTAGTGGATAAAACTGTCGCATCTTCAATTTTCAAATCTGTCGTTACATAACCATCGTTCAGCACTCTATCTACTGCGTCTTCTATATTTTTAGCCGGCTCATGTAAGCCAAAAGAATATTTAAGCATCATAGCAACAGAAAGAATCATGCCGATCGGATTTGCCTTATTTGTACCTGCAATATCCGGCGCTGAACCATGAATCGGTTCGTAAAGACCAAAGTCATTTTCATTTAAACTCGCCGATGGTAAAACCCCTAGAGAACCTGTAATGACAGAGGCTTCATCACTTAAAATATCACCAAATAAATTTTCTGTAACAATCACATCAAAGGATGTTGGATTAGTGATTAATTTCATTGCTGCTGCATCAACAAGTTCATGATGAACATCCACTTCAGGATAGTTCTGACTGACTTCTTCAACAATTTCTCTCCACATTCTACTCGATTCTAAAACATTCGCCTTATCCACGGATGTTAGTTTTTTTGATCTTGCCAAAGCAGTTTTAAAGGCGGTATCTATAATTCTAACCATCTCTTGTCTGGTGTACGTTAGAGAATCCACGACACTATTTCCACCATCGCGACGTTCACTAGGTTGACCAAAGTACAGTCCACCTGTCAGTTCTCTAACTATCATCAAATCACTATTAGTCACAATGCTTTCTTTTAGTGGTGAGGCATGTAATAGTGCATCAAAAATTGCAACGGGTCTGAGATTTGCATAGAGATTAAAATGTTTTCTGATTTGTAAAAGACCTTGTTCCGGCCTTAAAGTACTGTCGGCCCATTTAGGTCCACCAACCGCACCGAGTAGGATTGCGTCACTTTGTTCACAAGCATTAATTGTTGATTCTGGTAGTGGCGCGCCATGATTATCTATGGCGCTGCCTCCTATGTCATGTTCTGACGTTGTTAATTGAATTTGTTCTCTCTCTGATATTGCAGTTATGACCTTTTTCGCAGCTGCCATTATTTCTGGTCCAATACCATCGCCAGGAAGTAGTGCTATATGTTTTTTCACTTTATACGCTCCTTCTACGATTGAACCGTCTCAATTTGATTATTTGCTTTTTCACTCATTAAATAGCGATTTACTGCATTAAAGTAAGCATTTGCTGATGCTTCTAACACATCTTGAGCAGTCCCTCGACCAGAGAATCGGTTACCATTAACATTAATCTGAACTCTTGCCTCGGCGAGTGCATCTTTGCCTCCACCTACTGAAGACAATTGATAATCTAGGAGGTTAGTCTGTTCACTTAAAATGCCTTGTATTGCTTCATAAAGCACTTCAACGCTACCTTTTCCTGTAACTTCATGTGTCGTTTCTTCATTTTTAGGTGTCGTAACGACTATACTCGCTCTCGTCTGTCCATCCTGTTCATAGTTAACTTGAAAATTATTTAACGTGTAGCGTTCAAGATTTGCTGCATCAGTTTTAATCTCCATTATAATTGCATAGATATCATCATCTGTTACTTCTTTTTTATGGTCCGTTAGAACCTTGAAGTTATTAAAAGCTTCAGTAAGTTCATCTTCAGTCAATTCAATTTTGAACGACTTCACTTTATCTTTAAAAGCATGGCGTCCAGAATGTTTACCTAGGAAGAGCGTGTTTGCAGATTCTGCTGACACACCCACTAGAGCTGGTGAAATAATTTCATATGTTTCAGAATTCTTCAACATACCATCTTGGTGTATTCCAGCCTCATGTGCATAAGCATTTCGACCGATGATTGCTTTATTTGGCTGAACTGACATACCAGTTAATTTAGCAACAATATCGCTGGAACGTTTAATCTCATTTAATACAAGATTCGTCTTAAAATTGTATGCATCCGATCGAATATGAAGTGCGACTGCAATTTCCTCTAATGCTGCATTGCCTGCTCTTTCACCAATACCATTAATTGAAACTTCAATCTGACGTGCACCGTTTTCGATGCCTGCAATAGAATTTGCAACTGCCATACCTAAATCGTTATGACAATGCGTAGATAAAATAGCCTTTTCTATGTTCGGTACATTTTCACTCACGTATTTAAACATTTCGCCGTATTCTTTTGGAGTCGAATACCCAACTGTATCTGGTAAGTTAATGATTGTCGCACCCGCATCAATTACAGCTTCTATAATTTCAGCGAGGAACGGGAGTTCTGTTCTTGAAGCATCTTCTGCAGACCACTCCACTTCATCAAATAATGTCTTCGCATATTTTACCATCTCTACAGAGGTCTCAAGCACTTCTTGTTGTGTTTTTTTGAGTTTGAATTCCCTGTGAATGGGGCTTGTAGCCAAGAATACATGAAGCTTTGATCTCTCAGCATTCTTCAATGCCTCATAAGCTCGGTCGATGTCACTTTTCTTTGCTCTTGCAAGTGCGGTTACAGTAGAATTTTTTACTGTGTCGGCTATGAGTTTCACTGCTTGAAAATCACCTACTGAAGAGGCAGGAAAACCCGCTTCTATGACATCAACTCCGAGTCGTTCTAATTGTTTTGCAATCTCCAGTTTTTCTTCTTTATTTAAGTTCACTCCAGGAGATTGTTCTCCGTCTCTAAGTGTAGTATCAAAAATTTTAATGTCAGTAATATCAGTCATAACGAACTTCCTCTCTTCAGTGTTTTTTATCTAATTGGATTTTGGACAAATGGCATAAGTTCTCTTAGGTTTTGCCCTACTTCTGTAATTGGGTGCTTGTATTCACTATTGTTGATTGCGTTATATTGTGGTCTGCCTGCTTGGTTTTCTAAGATCCAACCTTTAGCAAATTGTCCATTTTGAATTTCTTTAAGCACTTCACCCATACGTTCTTTCGTTTCTTCATTGATTACTCTAGGTCCACTTACGAAGTCACCCCACTGCGCTGTATCAGAAATTGAATAACGCATATTTTCAAGACCACCTTCATACATAAGGTCAACAATTAGCTTTAATTCATGAAGACATTCAAAGTAAGCAACTTCAGGCTGATAGCCCGCTTCGGTTAGAGTTTCAAAACCCGCTTTTACTAATGATGTTAATCCTCCACATAATACAGCTTGTTCTCCGAATAGATCTGTCTCAGTTTCCTCTTGGAAAGAAGTTTCTAATACACCGGCTCTAGCGGCACCGATACCACTTGCATAAGCCTTAGCAACTTCACTCGCCTGACCTGTCACATCCTGGAATACACCGTATAAAGCTGGCACACCCGCTTCTTCTTGGAATGTACGGCGGACTAAGTGACCTGGTCCTTTCGGTGCAACTAAGAATACATCGATATTGTCTGGAGGTACGATTTGGTTAAAATGAATATTGAATCCATGAGCAAATGCCAAGGCACTATTTTCTTTTAAGTTATCTTTAATTTCATCTTCATATACTTTTGGTTGACCCTCATCTGGTAAAAGTACCATTGTGATATCTGCTTCTTTAACTGCTTCGCTAACAGCTTTTACGTCGAAACCATCTTCCTTAGCTCTTTCAAATGAGTTACCTTGACGAAGTCCGATAATTACATTATGACCACTGTCTCTAAGGTTTTGAGCGTGAGCATGTCCTTGTGATCCATAGCCCACAATCGCTACTGTTTTTCCTTGTAATACTTCATTGTTGATATCTTTGTCATAGTAAACTTTAGTCATAATAATAACTCCCTTTTATATATATAATTTATTTGATTAAACACTAAGTGTTTTTAAATCCTGAATATGCTTTTGCTGCCCACGTCTGAAGGCTGTGACACCTGTACGTGATAAATCTTTTAATCCATATGGTGTTAAGAGTTCAATTAAAGCATCCACCTTATCAGGCTTCCCGGTGACTTCGATGATTAATGAGTTTTTCGAGACATCAAGTACCCTGGCCCTAAAAGGCTCAATAATGCTTTGAATCTCTGCCCTTGAAGTATTATTTGTACCCACCTTGATTAAGGCAAGTTCTCTCGCAACTATTTTCGATTCAGTTATGTCATCAACTTTCAGTACATCAATTTGCTTGTGCAATTGTTTTGTTAATTGCTCTGCACTTTTATCATTTAGCATATCGACGACAATTGTCATTTTAGATATACCTTCACTTTCTGATGCACCTACAGTGATACTTTCGATGTTAAATCCTCTTTTTGATAACATGCCTGTAATTCTGTTTAAAACCCCACTGGAGTTTTGAACGGTTAAAGTGATCACTCTTCTCATTTTTTCACTCCTATCATTTCATGATTCCCTTTACCTGCAGGTACCATCGGGCAAACAAGATCCAGTTTTTCTACTCTTGCATCGATTAATACAGGTTCATCAGAGCTTAGAGCTTTATATAATTCATTTGATACTTCATCACTCTTAGTAAAGCGATAAGACTTTATTGAGAAGCTCTCACCAAGTTTTACAAAATCAGGATTAGTCTGCATCAATGACTCAGAATATCGCTCATCATAGAACGCTTCTTGCCACTGTCTAACCATTCCTAACGCTTCATTATTAACGATGACAACCTTAACTGGTAGATTGTATTGTTTTAAGGTTGCTAATTCTTGCATCGTCATCTGGAAACCACCGTCACCAACGATTGCAACTACTTTCTTATCTGGACGCGCGAGCTGAGCGCCAATTGCTGCGGGTAATCCGAAGCCCATCGTGCCAAGGCCACCCGAAGTAACAAAATGGTTTGGTTGATTAAACTGATAAAACTGTGCGCTCCACATTTGATGCTGTCCAACATCTGTTGTCACGATTGCTTGACCATTCGTCGCCTTATAAATATCTTCGATAAATTTTTGCGGTGATAGTAAATCTCTATCTTCGTCGTACCAGAGTGGATACTCACTCTTATTTCTAGCGATTAACTGCATCCAAGCATCTGTGTTTTTCATTTCAAAGGATTCTTTGTTCATCATCTCCAAAGCTTCCTTAGCATCTGCAACAACTGGTATTTGTGTTTCAATGTTTTTACCAATTTCAGCAGGATCTATATCAATATGTGCGACCTTGGCATGAGGGGCAAAGTCTGAAATCTTACCAGTTAACCTATCATCGAATCGGGCTCCGATGTTGATGAGTAAATCTGATTCATGGATTGCCATATTAGCAGTGTATGTTCCATGCATTCCTGCCATTCCAAGAAAGTGGTCATCATCTGCTTCAAACACTCCAAGACCGAGTAAAGTCGATACTACTGGTAAGTTGTACTGCTTAACGAATTCTTTCAATTGATCTGAGGCTTTAGCAAATTGAACACCTGCACCTGTTAAGACTACTGGCCTTTCAGCCTTTTCTAAGGCATCCATCAAACGGTTAATCTGTAAAGGGTTTGGCTTTGTTGTCGGTTGATAACCTGGTAAACGGATGTCACTTGGATAATCACTTTCTACAGCTGCTTCTGAAATATTTTTCGGTATATCTACAACTACTGGACCTGGTCTACCAGTAGATGCGATATGAAAGGCTTCTTTTACTGTCCGTTTTAAGTCTTTTACATCAGTTACTTGATAATTATGTTTAGTGATGGGTGTCGTTAAGCCGATGATATCCGCTTCTTGAAAGGCATCTGTACCGATTACTTTCGTTGATACTTGACCAGTGAAAACGACAATCGGTAATGAATCCATCATGGCATCCGTAATACCTGTTATAAGGTTAGTAGCACCTGGTCCACTCGTTGCGATAACAACACCAGGCTCACCACTTACTCTTGCATAACCTTCCGCTGCATGTATTAAGCCTTGTTCATGTCTACAAAGAATGTGTTTAAATGAACGCTCCTGGCGATATAAAGCATCGTAGATTGGTAAGACTGCACCACCAGGGTAACCAAACACTGTATCAACATTCTGTTCAGCGAGTGCTTCGACAAGTAGGTCTGCCCCTGTTTTTATATTCGTCATCACTTCTTCGGCACGTTCAACTTCAACTTTCATATTGTTTTCCTCCTTATAGCATAAACTTAAAATAAAAAATCTCTTTTCTCCTAAGAGTGTCATAACGACAATCTTGGGGAGAAAAGAGATTTCCACGGTACCACCCAACTTTACATATACCTTAAGATATATGCCTTTGAAACTAGCCAAAATGACTAGTTAAAATAAATAACGAGTTTTAACCCGTCCCAGCCTACTGCTTTTCAGCCGGGCACTCAGGGATGAGAATCAAAACTGCGGTATTTCGGATTTCCACCAACCATCCGATCTCTGTGAAGTACACTTCAGCTTCGACGTTCCCTTCAACGCTTTGTTTTTAATTTTGAATTATTAGACTATTTAAATTTCTTAATGAATGTATAATAACCCGTTAAATTAGTAAAAGCAACTGCTAAATCCAGATAATTTTAAATTATCTAACATTTCTGAAAATGAAATCGTTTACAACATTGTTATATCAATATTTTAAAATTTTAAAAGTTTTTGTGTATGTTTACACCAAATTATAATGCTCTGCTGGACTATAAAAAACTGCTACTAGACAACAAACGTCTAGTAGCAGTGATATTTTTTAAGTTTTATAAAATTAGTTTTTACCTGCTAGATCATCTCTATTAAAGAAGTCAGTAATTGCCCCTTTAGATGACGACGATACGATATGTGCATATTTACCTAGCACACCCTTAGAGAACAATGGTGGTAAAATTAAAGCTGCACGACGTTGACTCAGTTCTTCATCAGATACATCGAAGGACAGTTCTTTTTTATCTTGATCGATTGTTATGATGTCACCTGTTTTAATTAAAGCAACATTCCCTCCATCTTGTGCTTCTGGTGCAATATGTCCGACGACTAAGCCGTGGGTTCCTCCACTAAAGCGTCCGTCCGTTAAGAGCGCAACATCTTCGCCGAGTCCCTTACCAACAATTAAGCTAGATAATGAAAGCATTTCTGGCATACCTGGACCACCTTTAGGACCAACGTAGCGGACGATTACAACGTCACCTTTAACGACTTCATTGGCCATAACAGCTTCAATCGCCTCTTGTTCTGTATCGTAAACTTTTGCAGGGCCCACGTGACGTCGTACTTTTACCCCGGATACTTTGGCAACAGCACCTTCAGTTGCTAGGTTACCTTTTAGTACGATAAGTGGCCCGTCTTTACGCTTAGGATTCTCTAAAGGCATAATCACATCTTGACCAGGTGTTAGATCTTCTACTTCACTCAGGTTTTCAGCGACAGTCTTTCCAGTTACTGTTAAGCAATCACCGTGGATATATCCTCTATCATAAAGATATTTCATTACTCCATGAACACCACCGACTTTAAATAAGTCTTGGAATACATATTTGCCAGATGGTTTTAAGTCAGCAAGATGGGGAACTTTCTCTTGGAAAGTGTTGAAATCTTCAATTGTTAAATCTACTTCAGCAGCATGTGCAATCGCAAGTAAGTGAAGAATAGCGTTTGTAGAACCACCAAGTGCTAAAACGACAGTAATCGCATTTTCAAAAGCCTCACGCGTTAAGATATCTCTCGGGTAGATACCTTTTTCAAGTAAATTCATTACCGCCTTACCAGCTTCATATACATCTTGTTCCTTTTCTTTAGTTACCGCAGGATTTGAAGCAGACCCTGGTAAACTTAACCCCATAGCTTCAATTGCAGCTGCCATTGTGTTTGCAGTGTACATCCCACCACAAGCTCCTGGTCCAGGACAAGCAGAACATTCTACACGTTTTAACTGATCATCTGTGACGTCACCGTTATTCCATTTACCGATACCTTCAAACACAGATACTAAGTCTATATCTTTACCCTTATGACGTCCAGGTGCAATTGTACCACCATAGACAAAGACTGCTGGGATATTAGTATTCGCAATTGCAATTGCACAACCTGGCATATTTTTATCGCACCCTCCAATTGCAACAAAAGAATCAAAGTTCTGACCCTGAACCATTGTTTCAATTGAATCAGCAATAATGTCACGGGACGGTAGGGAGAAACGCATACCAGGTGTCCCCATTGCAATACCATCTGCGACTGTAATCGTATTAAATTGAATTGGCACACCGCCGGCTTCTGCAACACCCTCCTTGGCAAATTTCGCAAGATCATTCAAGTGAATGTTACACGGTGTCGTTTCTGCCCAATTACTAACGACACCAATTTGTGGTTTTTCAAAACTTTCATCAGTAAAACCAACTGCTCTTAACATCGCTCTGTTGGGTGCTTTTACATTACTTTCTGAATAAACATGTGATCTGATTCTGATATCTTTCTTATCTGTCATATTAGCCCCACCTTATTAATTCTTAATATTATTTAAGTTTTCTTCTGACATATTATTCTCCTGTTTACTATCTTGTGGATTCTGCTTCATCTTACTCATCCAGTTTGCTACGAGTGAACCTGATATATTGTGCCATACGCTAAATAGTGCACCCGGTACAGCTGAAATTGGAGAAAAGTGTGTTGTTGCAAGTGTCGCTGCTAATCCTGAGTTTTGCATGCCAACTTCTATAGATACAGTTTTAGTGTCACTTAAGTCAAAACGTAAAACTCTACCTAGTAGAAAGCCAACTAAATAACCTAATAAGTTATGCAAGATAACAACGCCAAAAATTAACAAGCCTGAGCTGATAATGTTTTCTACGTTGTTAGACACCACTGCTGATAACACTCCAATAATACCGATAACAGAAATCAGTGGGAGTATACCTATTGCTTTTTCTACTTTATTACCAAGTAGATACTGCACTAATATACCTAGGGCAATGGGTAGTAAGACAATTTGTATTATAGAAACAAACATTGAGGAAAATGACACTGGTAACCATGCACTCGCGAGTAAGAGAGTCAATGACGGTGTTATAATCGGCGCTAACAACGTAGAAACAGTTGTTGCAGTTACCGATAAAGCCATATTTCCTTTGGCAAGATATGTCATAACATTTGATGATGTTCCACCTGGTGAACAACCAACCAATATAACCCCAATCGCAATTTCAGCAGGTAATTGGAATAAATAGACAAGTCCAACTGCAATGAGTGGCATGATTGTATATTGTGCAACAACCAAAGTAATGACCTCTTTAGGTGCTGTGATGACTTGCTTGAAATCTTTAAATTTTAAGGTTAAACCCATACCAAACATAATGATACCAAGCAGGATATTTATGTACGGTGAAATCCATTGAAAACCACCAGGTACGACAAAAGCTAAGATTGCAAATATGATGACCCATACTGCAAAAGTATTTCCTATAAATGTGCTAAAACGAATTAATGTATTCAAATGATGACCTCCATGGCGATATGATTCAGTTATAAAAGGTATCATATCAGAAAATTATGAGTTTTAGAATGATAATAATTGATTATTTATTAAATTCTGATAACTATATTTACACTTTTATTTTTAAATCATTTGATTTTATAGCATTGTTATCGTTTACAATCCTCTTGCCTTTAAGTATAAATTTACACATAAAAATAACCAATCCCAGCACATACTAGGATTGGTTTTCTGTAAAATTCTATTCTCTATTTCTTCGATCTACATTATTTCGTCTTGTTTGTGACGGGTCTTCCCTATCGATATCATCAAAATCATCTAACTTACTTTCATTATTATAATCATACTCTTTATCTATCGTTGGATGTTCTCTTGTGTCATTTTGTTGATAATCTGACTCATCTATACGATCGAATTTACGAGTACTTTCAATATCATCATTTGAGGTTGTCTCATCGACATAGCCTGAGTTATCCGATTCATTTTCATAGCGTTTAACATCTTCATCTTCATGTCTGACAGCTTGACGATCTCGGTAGTTATTATCTAGCGCACTTTCTCTCTCTGGAGTAGCTTCATGTTTGATTACAGTATCTTTTCTAGCGAACAATAGAATAGCTGCAATTACAAAGAATAGTGATGAAATTAATGTAACAAATAATGGTGCTGCTAATATTGCTGCAATAAGTAAGAGAATACCAGCTAGAATTCTACGTTTCATATTCACTAGACCAAGAATAGCGACTATTAAAGGTAAGGCTAGATATAAAGCAATCGCCCAGAAATTACCTAGGGTATCAACAGTAGCATCAATTAATGCTTGTGGATCAGTCCCTTGTAAATCATAATTCGCTAACTCAGTTTCCATCTGTGATGTAAATTGATCAATTGTTGCCTGATCGTTCATATAAACTAAAGAAAAAAACAGTAGTCCTGCTGCAATAGCAAGTAAGATAAGCCATCCTAGCCATCCAAAAATTCTTTCAGCGATACGGCTAGCTGGTTTTACAGTTTGTACATACTCCTTTGCCATAGTAATCCTCCTAAAATGTCTTTGTATTGTTCATACCCACTAAAGACTAAAGTTAATCAAGCTTCATTTTAAATTCTAAAAAAAGTTCATTATAATAACTAATCATTTCAGAGCCTAAATCTCTGTACATCTCTAATGAGTCTAGGGCTGCTTCATCCGGATAAAAGCGCTCATCATTTTGTGTGTCATCATCCATCATTGCTAAAGCAGCTTCATTAGGCGTGGAGTAGCCCACCCACTCTGTATTAGTTGCCGCAATTTCTTCTTCTAAAAGAAAATCGATAAAACGATGTGCACCTTCAGGATTATTAGCATTTTTAGGAATTGCCATACCATCAAACCACAGATTAGAACCCTCGTCGGGTACTATATAATTTAAATTCTCATTTTCGGCCATGGTATCTTTAGCCATACCACTCCATACAACTGCTAAACTTGCTTCATCTTCAGCCATCATAGATGAAATTTCATCACCAACAACACCTCGAATGTTTGGTGCTAATTCAAAAAGTTTTTGCTGTGCCGAGTTAAGAACATCTCGGTCAGTTTCATTTAAAGACTGCCCCATACTATTTAAAGACATACCAATCGCTTCACGAGCCCCATCTATCATGAGTATGTCATTTTCTAAATCATCATCCCATAATGTGTTCCAAGTGGTTAAATCTAAATCAGACACAGCTTCTTCGTTATATAGAATACCTACAGTGCCATAAAAATAAGGAACAGTATAATCACTTAGACCGGGCGCTAATCGTTCAATAATATCTGGGTCAATATTGTCATCGTTATTTAGCTGTTCGTAATCTATCGGCATCAACATATCATCTTTAATCATTTTCTCTACTGCGTATTCACTTGGAAATACCACATCGTAATTTGTACCACCTTGATTGACCTTCACCATCATCGCTTCGTTGGAATCAAATGTTTCATAGATTACCTTTATACCTGTCTCTTCATAAAATTTATCTAATAGTTCAGGGTCGATGTACTCACCCCAGTTGTAAACATGAATAGTATTATTTGATGAACTATCGGCATCATCTGTAAAGTTCGTTGACACTAAAAGTAATAGCCCTATTGCAAGCGGTAAGATTATTAGCGTTATAAATGTTTTCATTAGACCCTACCTCTCAACTTTTCTTGTCTTTTACTGATTAAATAATAGATAAAGACACATGTGAAAACAACGACAAATACAATAGTAGAGATTGCATTAATTTCAAGCGTAATACCTCTACGTGCCATTGAGTATACCTCAACTGATAAGAGTGAAAATCCACTACCCGTTACAAAAAATGTAACTGCAAAATCATCTAAGGAATAAGTCAGTGCCATAAAAAATCCTGCAATAATACCGGGTTTAATATATGGAATGATAACCTTTATAATCGTCGTCTTTGTATCTGCACCAAGGTCTTTTGCTGCATCAACTAAAGATGGATTCATGCTATATAATTTCGGGAGAATTAATATAACTGTTATCGGTACTGAAAATGCAATATGCGCTAAAATTACACTCACTGAACCTAAACTCATCCCAGCTAATGTAAAAAGAATTAACAATGACGCACCAATAATAACGTCAGGCGATACAATCATGACATTATTAACAGCAAGTAGCATTTTCCTACTTTTTTCTTTTATATTGTACAGGTACAAAGCACCACATAGTCCGATTAAAGTCGCTATACTACTAGAGATTAAGGCAACAGCAATCGTATTTAGTATGATGACAAGCATCCTCGAATCTGTGAGTACTGATTTATAATAATTAAGCGTAAAGCCGTCAAAGTGACTCATATTACCTGCACTATTAAATGAGTAAAACATCAGGTAGAATATCGGAAAGTACAATAATAATATCGAGACAAGCAAGAAAATATTCGCAATCTTTTTCATAGTTTCATCACCCGATTATCAGACTTTCCACTCGTTATCACCATGATTAAGAGCATAAATATCACTAGAAATATACCGATTGTGGAACCCATTCCCCAATTCTCATTTGTTAAGAATTGTTGTTCAATTGCAGTTCCTAAAGTAATTACCTTGTTACCTGTAATTAGCCTTGTAATCATAAACAGACTCAAAGAAGGTATAAACACAACTTGTATGCCTGCTTTTATGCCATCAGCTGTTAACGGTAGGATAATTTTACTAAATACTTGTACACGTGTTGCACCGAGGTCTTTAGCGGCATTTAATAAATTATTATCGATACCACTTATTGCATTGAATAATGGTAGAAGCATAAAGGGTAAGAAAATATAAACACTGACAATAATAAATGCTGTGTCGCTAAATAGTAACTGTATTTCATCGATATTAAATACAGCAAAAATGTCATTTAAGATACCGTTTTTCCCAAAAATCCCGATGAATGCATAGGTCTTTAGTAGTAGGTTTATCCAGGTAGGTAAGATAATGATCAGCAGCCATATTGTCTTACGTTTTGTTGCATTTAAAGCTAGTGCAAGTGGATAACTTACGATCAGGGTGAATAACGTGATTAAAAATGCATACCAAAATGACGATAAGGTCATCTGTATATAATTACTTGAAAAAAAGGATGCATAGTTGTTCAAAGTGATATTGCCGGATAAATCTATAAAACTATAAGCAGCCATGAGCAACAAGGGAAAGACAACAAAAATTAGCATCCATAGCGCATATGGAATCAGCAATAACTTTTTCATTCGTCCTCACCTTGAAAAGATTCCAGTCTCTCTATAAAGTTCTCTTCATCTTCACCTGGAATCATAATATGGATATCTTCCTTAGCAAAATTTAAAGAAATCTTACTCCCTAATAAAGCATTCTTCGTGGAGTGCATCACCCACTCATAACCATCTTCGTCAAGGCAACAGATCTCATAGTGGACACCTTTAAAAAGTACTGAGTCTACCGTGACATTAAGTTTACCTTTATTGTGTTCTCCAAAGTAAATATCCTCAGGTCTAATCATGACATCTACACTTGTATTAGGTTTAATCCCACCATCAATGCAGTCATATGAGCGCCCATAAATACTTACCACTCTATCTCTAATCATCGTACCTCTTACTATATTGGATTCCCCAATAAAATCTGCAACATAACGATTGAGTGGTTCATCATATATATCTTTAGGTGAACCTGTTTGGACGATATTACCTCGGTCCATGACAATAATTTCATCACTCAGTCCAAGCGCTTCTTCTTGATCATGTGTTACAAAAATAAAAATTATACCTAGACGTTTTTGCATTTCTTTTAACTCATACTGCATATCGACCCTCAAGTTGTAATCCAGAGCACTCAGTGGTTCGTCGAGCAGTAAAATATCTGGCTCATTAATCACAGCACGCGCGATTGCAACTCGCTGTCTCTGACCGCCAGATAAATCACCGATATTTCTATTTTTAAATTCTTCTAGATTTGTTAATCTCAAGACTTCATCGAGTTTTTTATCCATTTCTTTTTTTGAAGTCTTTTTAATTTTAAGACCAAAAACAATGTTCTCTAAGACATTTAGATGCGGAAAAAGGGCATAGTCTTGAAAGACCGTATTCACCTTTCTATGATTAGCTGGAATCTTGTTCACCACCTTATCATCAAAGCGCACTTCCCCACTATTCGGTTCGATAAAACCCCCAATTAGTTTTAATATTGTCGTTTTGCCACAACCAGAAGGCCCGAGAATTGTATAAAATTTATTATCTTCAAATGTATAGTTTATATGTTTCAGAACTTGTGTATCTCCATATGTATAAGCGACGTTTTCTAGTTTAATTGTTGTCATATATACCTCCTCGTTAAAATTAGTACAATTCATTATATGCGAGAAGGTATTGATATGACAATCAAATTTTTATGGTTTTAAAATGTCTTTGGGGTCACTATCTTTTAGCTGTTTAATAATTTTAAATGGCACCATGCCACTCGCTTTTTCAAAATCTTTAAATAGTGTCTTTTCTTCAGCTTTCGACGGTACAATTTCTTTGAAATCATCATAGGCTTCTTGAAATTTACCAGCGAGAACACCTTCTGTATAAGCAATCTCAACAGCCTGGTAGAAAGACATAACGTGAAGAATTTCTTCAGTCGACCAATCATAGTCTAAGGGATATGTGTATTCTTTATTTTCCATCTAACCTCTCCTAAAAAAATAAAGATCAGAGTAAATACCCTGATCTTTAATGTTTATATATTACATAGAGTGAACTGGACGTCCTAGTGCAACTTCAGCTGCTTCCATAGGTACTTCACCTAGTGTTGGGTGAGCATGAATTGTCAGTGCAATATCTTCAAGTGTCATGCCTGTTTCAACTGCTAAACCAAGTTCAGAAATGATGTCTGAAGCACCGTTTCCTGCAACTTGTGCACCAAGTACTAAACCGTCTTCTTTACGGGCAACAACTTTAACGAAACCGTCAGTTTTGTTAAGTCCTAAAGCACGACCGTTTGCTTGGAACGGGAATTTACCTGTAGTAACTTCGAAACCTTTTTCTTTAGCTTGTGATTCGTTAAGTCCAACAGTTGCTAATTCAGGTTCTGTGAAGCATACTGCTGGCATCGCAATATAGTCCACTGCTGATTTTTCTCCTGCAATTGCTTCTGCAGCAACCTTACCTTCATAGCTTGCTTTGTGTGCAAGTGGTAATCCATCAACGATATCACCAATTGCATAGATGTTTGGAATATTTGTACGTGATTGTTCATCTACTTCAATGATTCCACGATCCGTCATCTTAATTCCAAGTTCTTCAAGACCAATTTCATCTGTATTCGGACGACGTCCGACTGTAACTAATACGTAGTCGGCTTCAACTTCATGAGTTTCATCTTTTGCCTCATATGTTACTTTAACGCCATTGTCAGTTTCTTCTGCTGATTTAGCCATGGCTTTTGTAACGATAGTCGCATTTTTAGATTTAAGATTTTTCTTAACTAACTGTGTCATTTGTTTTTCAAAGCCACCAAGAATATCTGCAGTACCTTCAAGGATTGTTACCTCTGTACCGAAGTTCGCATAAGCCGAACCTAACTCAGTACCGATGTAACCGCCACCGATAACGATAAGTTTCTCAGGTGCTTCTTCAAGTGCTAATGCACCTGTAGAATCTAATACTCTTCCACCAAATTTGAATCCAGGGATTTCAATTGGACGTGATCCTGTTGCGATGATAGCATTTTTAAATTCGTAAGTTTGAGATTGTTTTTCATCCATTACTTTAAGTTTATTGCTGTCTACAAAGTAAGCTTCACCATTAACAACGTTTACCTTGTTACCTTTAAGTAACATTTCAACGCCACCAACAAGTTTGTTAACTACGCTTTCCTTGAATGATTGCACTTTAGAGAAATCTAATTTTACACCTTCTGTAATGACACCCATATCTTCTGAATGTTGTGTTTCGTGGTAACGGTGTGCTGATGAAATCATTGCTTTAGATGGAATACATCCAACGTTTAAACAAACACCACCTACTTTATTTTTTTCTACTAATGTTACGTTTTGGCCAAGCTGTGCTGCTCTAATTGCAGCGACATACCCACCTGGTCCGCCACCGATTACAATTGTGTCTGTTTCAATAGGAAAATCTCCAACTACCATTTTACTATCCCTCCATAAGTAATAAATCCGGATTATTAAGCAGGCGCTTAATGTGATTCAATGCATTTTGAGCAGTTGCCCCGTCAATTTGTCTATGGTCGTAACTTAACGATAAGGCAAGTACACGCGCTGGTACAACTTCACCATCTTTAACAATTGCTTGCTCTTCAATACGTCCGATACCTAAAATCGCAACTTCAGGCTGGTTGATGACAGGTGTGAACCATTTACCACCCGCAGAACCAAGATTGGAAATAGTAACTGAACCGCCTTTCATTTCTTCAGACGTCAGTTTACCGTCACGTGCTTTTGTTGCTAAGTCGTTGATTTCATCTGAAATCTCAAACATAGATAACTTATCTGCATCTTTAACAACTGGCACAACTAATCCTCTTTCAGTATCTGCTGCAATACCTACATTATAGTAATATTTCTGAATGACTTCAAATGTTTCATTGTCAATAGAAGTATTAAGTACAGGATATTTTTTAAGAGCCGAAACTAGTGCTTTCACCACATAAGGTAAGAACGTTAATTTAACATTTTGTTCAGCTGCAATCTCTTTGAATTTCTTACGGTGTGCCCATAATTCATCCACAACAACTTCATCAATGTGCGTCACGTGTGGAGAAGTTTGCTTAGAATTCACCATTGCTTTAGCAATCGCTTTTCTCATTCCTGACATTTTCTCTCTAGACTCTAGATCACCAGTATTTTGAACTGGAGCAGAAACCTTGCTCTCTTCTTTAGCTTCAGAAGTTTGGTCAGCAGCAGTACTTTCTTCACTACCAAAGTTCTCAATGTCTTCTTTTAAGATACGGCCGTTTTTACCACTGCCTGAAACTTCCTTGATATTCACACCTTGTTCACGTGCAAATTTTCTTACAGCAGGCATAGCAATAACAATGGTATCATCTTTGTCTGATCTAGCTTTTGATTCTGTCTGAGTTGCTGCTTTATTTGGTGATTCTTCCGACACCTTATCTTCATCAGCAGGTTTGTTTGCATCGTCAGTGACTTCAGTACTTTCTTTAATTTCTTCTTTAGGTGCTTCTTTAGAAGATTCGCTTTCATCAGATGAATCTCCACTGTCTTCTGAACCGTCATCAATGGTTACAATAGTTGTACCAACAGTCGTTACTTCACCTTCAGCAACATGGATTTTTGAAATTGTGCCATCTACAGGAGATGGGATTTCAACCACAGCTTTATCATTTTGTATTTCAGCTAATACATCATCTTCACTAATTGAATCGCCTTCAGCTACTAACCACTTAGCAATTTCGCCTTCGTGAATACCTTCACCGATATCCGGCAATTTAAATTCATATGCCATAGTAATTCCTCCTGTTTAATAGAGTTTAGAAATCTAGAACTTCTTTTGCACGCTCGATAATAAGATCCTTATTTGGAAGCCAAACACTTTCTGCTTGAGTAAATGGATATACCGTATCCGGTGCTGTCACACGTAATATTGGTGATTCTAAGTGTAATATCGCACGCTCTGATAACTCAGAGACAACATTTGCTGCAACACCAGCTTGACGTTGTGCTTCTTGGATCATTACAGCACGGTTTGTTTTCTTCACTGATTCAACTAAAGTTTCATAGTCAACAGGAGAAACCGTACGTAAATCAATTACCTCAGCACTGATATTTTCCTCAGCAAGTTCGTCCGCTGCCTTAATTGCTTCTTGAACCATTGCACCGTAGGCGATTAATGTTACGTCTTCACCTTCACGTTTTACGCTCGCCTTACCAATTTCAACTTCATACTCCTCATCAGGTACTTCTTCACGGAATGAACGATAAAGTTTCATGTGCTCTAAAAAGATGACTGGATCTTCTGAGCGAATAGCTGAAATTAAAAGCCCTTTTGCGTCAATTGGATTAGATGGAATAACAACTTTTAATCCTGGTGTTTGTGCCATTAAACCTTCTAGTGAGTCAGCGTGTAATTCAGGTGTGTTAACACCGCCACCAAATGGTGCACGTACTACGATAGGTGTTGTTTTTGATGCACCAGAACGAATTCTGTGACGTGCAATTTGACCAGCAATACCATCCATTGCTTCGAATAGGAATCCGAAGAATTGAATTTCAATGACTGGACGATAGTTTTCTAGAGTCAAACCAAGACCGAGTGACACGATTGCACTCTCTGCTAATGGTGTGTCAAATACTCTATCTTCTCCGAACTCTTTTTGTAAGCCTTCTGTAGCTCGGAATACACCACCGTTAACACCAATGTCCTCACCGAAAACCAAAACATTTTCATCGTTTTTTAACTCTGTTGCCATAGCATTAGTGATCGCTTGAATCATTGTCATTTGTGCCATATTATTTTGACTCCTTCCCTTTGTAGTACTCGTACTGTTCACTTAGGTTAGATGGCATTTCATCGTACATTAATTCCATTAATCCTGTAACAGTTTGTTTTTCTGTTGCGTCTGCTTCTTTAATAGCAGCTTTAATTTCTTCTTTCGCACGTTCGATAACTTCGTCTTCTTTTTCTTTAGTCCATAAATCTTTACCTTCAAGATAGGTACGGAATCTTACTAATGGGTCTTTCTTCTCCCATTCAGAATCTTCGTCAGAAGTTCTATATTTAGTTGGATCATCACCAGCCATAGTATGTGGACCATAACGGTAAGTTAACATTTCAATTAATGTCGGGCCTTCACCGTTAACCGCACGGTCACGTGCTTCCTTAACCACTGAATAGACTGCAAGCGCATCCATACCGTCTACTAAGACTCCAGGGATACCTGCTGCTACTGATTTTTGAGCAAGTGTTTTTGCTTTAGACTGTAATTCTCTTGGTGTAGAAATCGCATAATTATTATTTTGTATTACGAATATTGCTGGTACATTATAGGCACCTGCAAAGTTGATACCTTCGTAGAAATCACCTTGTGAAGAACCACCGTCACCAGTGTAAGTAATCGCTACATTTTCTTTACCACGTTTTTTAAGGCCAAGTGCAACACCTGTCGTTTGCACAAACTGAGCACCGATAATAATCTGTGGGCTTAAGGCGTTCACGCCTTCAGGGAACTGGTTACCTTTATAGTGTCCACGTGAGAACAAGAAAGCTTTTGTCAACGGTAATCCATGCCAGATTAATTGTGGCACGTCACGATAGCCTGGTAATATATAATCCCCTTCAGATAATGCGTACTGACTTGCAATTTGTGATGCTTCTTGACCAGCTGTTGGTGCGAAGAATCCAAGGCGACCTTGGCGGTTTAAAGCAGTAGAACGTGCATCCAATACACGCGTCCAAACCATTCTAGTCATTAGCTCAACGAGTTGATCGTCAGATAAATCTGGAACTAAATCTTCGTTAACGACTTCCCCTTTTTCATTCAGAACTTGAAATGTTTCAAATTTAGCTTCAATATCTGATAGAACATCCACCGGGTTAAACTTTTCATTTGCTGCCATGTGTGTTCACAATCCCTTCTTGATATGATTAATTAATTTCATTCTAACATAAGGCTGTTATAACAGTAAAACTTATATAACTGTAACAGAATGATACAGGTCTTATATATCAAGGGTTGTAATAATGTAACAGTTAAATCTGTTATAGTAACACTCTGGAATTAGCCTTATTGCGCTTCTAAAATTTGCTCAATTTCTGTTTTAATCTGATTTACTTTCTCTGTTTCCTCCGTAAATGTAGACGATGCTTCGTTAATCGGTTCGCTGTACTCTGCAATCTGATTTAGGTGTTCATCGATCACATCTTGTGTCACTTCTTCTTCACCAAGGTATTCAAATAATTCCATCTCGCTAGCTAAAGCTTCTTTGTATGTATTATTTAGCGTTTCATGAGCTTCAAAACGTGCCGCCATAGACTGAACAAGTGATTCTGCTTCTTGTTTATATGATTCATCAGATATTTCTTCTACAGATGTTTTTGCGTCTTCAAATGCCTCTTTAGCACTTGCCATCATCTCTGATTCCTCATCTAATAATTCGAGACGTTGTTCAGTGTTCTCAATCAAGTCTGGACTAATATTATTAATTTCTTCTAAGTTTGCATCATTTAATTGTTCTTGAAGCTCTGACTTTTCACTTTCAAGCGTATTATATTCCTCGTTAATATCTGCTAAGTCTTTTTCTTCAGTTAAACTCTGAGTAAAATCATCGTAGAAATCATTTAATTCTGATTCCGCGTTGCTACATGCCGATAAAAATAGCAAAGCGCCTAATAGTAATATACTGAATTTTTTCACTGACTATATACCTCCAATGTTAGTATCATTTAAAATATATTAAATCTGACAATATCATTTTAACTTAAATATATTGTATAATAAACAAGTGTTTGAATTGAGGAGGTTATATCATGCTGACAATGGCAGACATTGTAAAAGACGGAGCGCCGATACTCCGCACTAAAACAGAACCGATTGAAATCATAGATGATGAAACAATTGCCGAGTTAAAAAGTATGAGAGAGTACCTGGTTAACTCACAAGATCCTGAGATGAGTGAAAAATATTCACTCAGACCTGGTGTTGGTCTTGCAGCACCTCAAATCGGTTTAAATAAGAGAATGTTGGCAATTTATGTTGAGGGTGAAGATGGTAAACCGGAATATGATTATATGCTAATCAATCCAAAAGTAAAAAGCCATTCAGTTACAGAAACTTTTCTACCAAATGGTGAAGGTTGCCTGAGTGTTGATAAGGAAATTGAAGGCATTGTGCAACGAAAAAAACGCATAAGAGTAGAAGCACAAACTATTGAAGGTGAAAAAATTGAGATTAAAGCAAAAGGCTTTTTAGCAGTCGTGCTCCAACACGAACTTGATCATCTAAATGGCGTTATGTTCTATGACCACATAGACGATGATGCACCGTTTGAAGCGAAAAATGGTGCTCAACCACTCGAATAACAAAGTACTTAATTTAAAACCGTCCGTTAATTCCCTTTAGGGAAAACGGACGGTTTAATTTTGGCCAATTATATAAATTCATCTTTTCTAATCGTATAAAAAATATTTTTATCTTTTAATTTATCTAGAAGTTCATTCATTTCATCTTCGTTCATAAAGACCGGATCACTATCATGTGGGATGATGAGGTCATCACCACTTCCCTGCTCTGTATTTTGATCTTGATCGTATACATAGTTCATTACAATAGTGTTGTCCCTTACGTTAAACTCCACACCAGTAAAAACCTTATCTGTACGTTCTTGTTGCCTTTCTACCCCTATCATAATCTGTTCTGCATTCATCTTTCATCCTCCTTTTGAGTCCATTATAAAGTCTTTGCAAGTACTCGGTCTATAAGGTAAAATGAAATTAAGTATATAAGGGTGTGATCGTATGCTGAAAAAGTTACTCGATAGGCTTAAGAAAAAGTTGAAAGGCATCCTAGGCAGGAAGGGTTTATTGCACAATGAATATATGAAATAATGTGCCTTAAAACATATAAAAAGGCACATATTTTTATTGTGTAGACGACATAAAATATACAATTATCTAATTTATAAAGGAGTCATCATTTATGACAGTATTTAAAGTATTATATCAAGAAGACAAAGATACGCGTATCATTAGAGAAGATACTCAGATCTTATATGTCGAAGCTGAAACAGAAGAACAAGTTAGAAAGTCACTTAAAGACACTAACAGCAACATAGAATTTGTCCAGGCACTTAGTCCCGCGCATCTGGAATATGAAAAAAACAATAATGAAGACTTCAAAGTAGAGTCTATCGACTAATGTCATTAGAAACAAATGAAGTTGGTGTATTTTCTCTCGGGGGACTCGGAGAAATCGGGAAGAATACTTACTGTATCGAATACAAAGATGAAATTATCATCATCGATGCGGGTGTTAAGTTCCCTACAGATGACGAACTTGGCGTAGACTATGTCATTCCTGATTACACTTACTTAAAAGAGAACGAACACAAAATTAGCGCATTAATCGTAACGCACGGTCACGAAGACCACATTGGTGGCATTCCTTTCCTACTGCGCCAAATTTCAGTACCCATCTACTCAGGCCCACTCGCTTTAGGCTTAATCAGAAATAAATTGGAAGAACATAACTTACTAAGTCGTACAGAGCTTATTCCTATTGATGAAGACAGTGTACTTAAGTTTGAACATATGGATGTTGAATTTTATTTAACGACACACTCTATACCAGAGGCTTACGGTGTTATTATCCGTACACCTGAAGGTAACATTGTGCACACAGGTGATTTCAAATTTGACTTTACTCCTGTTGGTGAACCTGCCAACTTATCTAAGATGGCACAGTTAGGTGAAGAAGGGGTACTATGCTTACTTTCCGATTCTACCAACGCAACAGTGCCTAACTTCACCATTAGTGAAAAGGAAGTAGGTCAGAACGTCGAAGACATCTTCAGAAAATGTAAAGGGCGTATCATTTTCGCGACATTCGCATCTAATATTTACCGTGTACAACAAGCAATTGAAGCTGCCGTGAAATTTGACCGTAAAATTTGCGTCTTTGGTCGTAGCATGGAAAATAACATCAAAATCGGTCAAGAACTCGGCTATATCACTGCACCACCTGAAACTTTTATAGAAGCAAAAATGATTAATAAGATTGATAAGCATAAGGTGATGATTTTGTGTACGGGTTCACAAGGTGAACCAATGGCTGCCCTATCACGAATTGCTAACGGTACACATAGACAGATTAGTATTATTCCAGAAGATACTGTAGTATTTAGTTCTTCACCAATTCCAGGTAATACCTTAAGTGTGAATAGAACAATTAATGCACTTTATAAGGCTGGTGCTGATGTAATTCATGGCAAACTTTCTAACATTCATACATCAGGCCATGGTTCACAAGAAGAACAGAAATTAATGTTGCGTCTAATGCAGCCGAAGTTCTTTATGCCAATCCACGGTGAATACCGAATGTTGGATCTCCACAGACAACTTGCTATTTCAACTGGAGTTAAAGAAGATAACATCTTCGTCTTTGAAATCGGAGATGTACTCGCACTCACTAAAGATAGCGCAAGATTTTCTCACCGCGTTCAGGCAGGTACTGTTTTCGTGGATGGAAATGGTATCGGAGATATTGGAAACATCGTCTTACGTGACCGTAAATCACTTTCCGAAGAAGGCCTGGCTGTTGTTGTCTTAACAATTGACTTCTCTACCGGCGATTTATTAAGTGGACCAGACATCATCTCACGTGGATTTGTATATATGAGAGAGTCTTACGGTTTAATTAGAAGTGCAGAGAAGAAAATTAAAGATGAAGTCAATAAATTACTTAGTACCAAAGACAATGTGGAATGGTATAATGTCAAACAACTAATCATTGAAGAATTAAGTGGCTTCTTATACAACAAAACGAAACGTCGTCCAATGATCTTACCAGTCATTATGCGTGTAAATGACGATAAATAGTAAAAAACCTGCGAATAATATTCGCAGGTTTTTGTTTATTTCAACCGATCCATCTTATCTTCAAATAGACCTAATTGTTCATCTGTACCGATTAATATTAATATGTCACCATCTAGTATCGTTGTATTTGCATCGGGGCTGACGATAATGTCGTGGTCTCTCTTTATAGCAATGATTGAAATCCCAAACTTCTCTCTTAATGTTAAATCCGAAATTTGTTTGTTTTCAAATTTTTGATTTGCACTAAATTCAATTATTGAATGGTTGTGAGAAACTTCTAGATACTCTACAACAGATGATGAGACCAACCTATGAGCAACACGTCTCCCCATATCTCTCTCCGGATGAATCACGGAGTCGGCACCAATTTTTTCTAACACTCTACCGTGATGGGCAGTTTGTGCTTTAGATGTTACTTTCTTTACACCCAAGTCTTTTAAAATTAAGGTCGTTAAAATACTTGCCTGGATATTGTCACCAATTGCTACAATGACATTATCATAATTATCAATACCAATATTTTTTAGCATTGCCTCATCTGTTGAATCTCCGATAATACCTTCAGTAGAGAATTCTTGATACTCATTGACCCTATTCTCGTCTGAGTCAATTACTAATACATCAACATCCATATCGTGAAGTTCCATAACAATACTTCCGCCAAATCTTCCTAGACCAATTACCGCAATTTCTTTTTTCATGCTTTCAACCTACTCTATTTACTAGTATTTTTTATTTCCTTTAACGTAGTCTTTATCGAATAAGAATAATTTCGCTAAGAGAACAAGTGAAGGAATCAATATTAGTAAACCTAAAACAAAGACGATTGTCAATGCAAAAGCCATGTTTTCATTTACGACTGCATCGTTTATATTGATGTAAGGATACAGGATATAAGGTAACTTACTTATGCCGTAACCGAAAAATGCAAAGGCAAATTGCAGCATGATTAAAATAAACGCTGTGCCGTAATTACGACGTCTCCATACTAAGAAGACCGCTAGGATCATTGATAGTAAACTTAAACCAAATAGATACCAATAGTTTTGTGCATTTTCAAAGTGTACCTGGTTGTGGTCTCTTAAGCCTAAGAATACAAACTGTGTGATGACCAAGGTAGGTAAACTCCATATTAAGAACCAAGTTCTTGTAAGCTCGCTCGCCTTTTCATCTTCTGCCTTGTTGGCATAGAATGTTAGGAAACCACTTGAAATATATAATACTGAAATAATCGCTAAGAAAACAACTGACCAACCATAAGTTGAAAATAGAAGTTCTTCTACATTTAACGTGAGACCTTCAGCAGTTTCTTCAATATAGCCACCCTCTGAAATTACAAGTGCAATTGACAATGAGGCAGGAATTAAAAGTCCTGTTAGACCATATAATGCATCCCAACTCAATTTACTCTCAGTATTATAAGAGTTAAAGGCATAATATGCCCCCCTGATCGATAACAGTATGAGTGCTAAGGATCCTGGTATTAATAAGGAAGTTCCTAAATAATAAGCAGTATCAGGATAAAAACCGACGATTCCAACGAAAAAGAAGACAAAGAAAACGTTGGTTGTTTCCCACACTGGGTTCAAATACCTTGAGATTATCGGGCTAATGATATTGTCATCACCAGTTAGTTTAGAATAAAAGTTAAAGAACCCCGCACCAAAATCTATGGAAGCAATGATTACATATAAATATAAAAAGCTCCAGAGCACCGTAATACCAATAATTTCATAATCTAAACTCATCATGGTAAACGACCTCCCGTCACATCTTCAGACTCGATGCCAGTTTCACCGTACCAATTTAGCTTCTCTTCTTCAGCGGACTTATCTTTAAACATCTTAATTAACACGTAGATTGACGTAATACCTAAGATGACATACAGCACTGCGAATGCAATAAGTGTAATACCGAGACCGTCTGCTTGTGTCACCGCGTCTGATACTCTCATATATCCTCTAACAATCCATGGCTGACGTCCCATTTCCGCTAGGAACCAGCCTGCTTCAATCGCTAAGAAACTAAGTGGTCCAGTTAAAGCGTAGAGATAGAGTAAGAGCGGGTGGTGTTCATTAATTTTAGTCCATCGTTTCGTCCATTTTACTAAGAAGTAAACGATCGCAACGCCAAGTCCGTACATACCGAAGAACACCATTAAGTCGAAGAAGTAGTGAATGATTAGAGGTGGGTGTTCATCTTCTGGTATATCGTTTAGACCTTTGACTTCAGTATCAAAAGAGTTACCTGCTAGGAAGCTAAGCACCCATGGAATCCTTAGCTCATATTTTACCTCTTGGGTCTCTTCATCTAAAATACCGAATAATACTAAGTCTGCTCTTTCCTCTGTTTCAAAATGCCATTCAAAAGCTGCTAGTTTTTCTGGTTGTTCTTCGTGTAAGAATTTCGCAGATAAATCTCCTGCAAGCATAGTTAGTAAAGCCATCACAACACCGATTGACATCATGACTTTTAGACCTTTTTTATGATAGGTTTTATCCTCTGTAAATTTAGCTTTTAGTAATTTAACTGCACTAATAGTTGCGAGTAAGAAAGCAATTGTCATATATGCTGTCACTACAACGTGGAATACTCTTACCCATGTTGATGGGTTGAACATTGCAGCAAGCGGATCAATATTTAGAAATTCTCCGTCGACAAAATCAAAACCGGCAGGCGTATTCATAAATGAATTCACCGTCGTAATAAACACTGCAGATAAACTCGATCCGAGCACGATCGGTATAGTTAATAACCAATGGTACCACTGATTCTTAAAACGATCCCATGTATATAAGTATATGCCTAAAAATATTGCTTCAAAGAAAAAGGCAAATGTTTCCATGAATAATGGTAGCGCGATAATCTGACCACCAAGTCTCATAAAATCAGGCCATATTAATGACAGTTGCAAACCTATAATCGTACCTGTCACAACACCAACAGCCACTGTTACTGTATAACCTTTGGCAATTCTTCTTGACATGGTTAAATAATGTGCATCTCTATTTCTAATTCCCAAAAATTCGAGAACCATAAATACAATTGGTACACCTACACCGATGGTGGCAAATATAATATGAAAACTTAACGTCATTCCCGTGAGTAAGCGACCAATTAAAACATCATCCATAATTTTCACCCCGTATTCATACTCTCCATTATAAACGCTTTTCCTTATTAACTTAAATGGAAAGCGAAAAGAAACATTGACATATTTGTGAAATTATTAACATTTAACTTCAACTATACTTTAGGAGTGGGTAATTTTACTTTACTATGGAAATAAAGTCCAACTAGTACCATGAGTAATAGACTCGTGATTGCTATTCTTGATGCAATGGTCCCGAAATCACTTAGTACTAAAGTGATACTTCCGTAAATAAATGGTCCAACGATAGCACTCATCTTGGCACTAAAAGCGAAAAGACCAAAAAATTGTCCTTCATGTCCATTTGGCGCTAGTTCTATAATAACCGTTCTTGATACGACCCAGACAGAACCCATGGCGATACCAAACATACTGGCAGCAATCCAGAAAGTCCACATCGGTAAAGGCAACGCTGCAATTAATATGGCTGTTGCTAAAATAATACCGATAATACTAAAGGTTGGTTTAGAGCCGTACTTTTGATTTATAAAGCCAAATACTAAGGCACCGATAATAGAAAATAAAGTTGCAACCATGAATACAATTAAGAAAGCTGATGATTCAAAACCGACAACAGTCGTTGCATAAGGCTGCATCATAGCAATTGCTGTAGCCAGTGCATCATTTATAAAGAAGTAAGCAATCATGAAAAAGAAAATAGATGGATGTTTTTTTGCCTCTTTAAATGATTGATAAATTTCTTTATAGCCTGTTAAAAACGACGCTTTTGTTTTAGCTTGCTTTTTAACACGGTCTTTATTTACAAAGAACAATGGCAGTGAAAATAACAAGAATAAGATTCCACTTAACCAAAATGCATTATGAATCGGTGCATCACCAACGATGATTAAGACGGAGAAAATACCAACAAGTGTCCCTAAATAACCTAAGGCAACACCGAAACCAGAAATTAATGGCACTTCCTTTTTACTCCCTAAGGAGGACAACATACCATCGTAAAAAACATTACCTGATCCATAAGTAAACTTAGCAAATACAAAGAATAAGATTGTTAAGAATAGGCCATTTGGTATTCCAAAAATTGTGCCACTATTTATACCACCAAAGAACCCCATAAGAATTGAAGCAACTACTGTAAGAATCGTAAATATAACAACATATTTTTGTCTTTTCTTTGTTCGGTCCATCAACACACCAAACAGCGGTGAGAATATGATTAAGAGAATTGCAGATGCTGCATTTGCATAGGCAATAACCGTAGAAGATATCTGTTCTAATCGTGCATTAGTCCCAACGATTTCTGTAATGTATTGCGGGAAGAAAAGCGTCACGATATTCGCTGAAAAAATAGTATTGGCAAAGTCATAAAGTGCCCATGCCAATATTGGCATTGAAAGAAATAAAGCGATTGGTTTTCTATTTCGTTCTTGCATATCGCACCTCGTTGTATAAATTTTTATGTTTTAAAAAAGACATGCAGTCTCCTCTGCATGTCCAGTTTACAATATAATATTTAATTTTAAGTTAAGTTTGTATATTCTTCTATTAAATAAAGTACATCCTCACCGCTATCTACGTTTAATACACGTTCAGCTAAATGCTCCATGTCAGTTTTTTTAACACCTGAAATATACTCACGAATCGATAATATTTTTTTTGAAGGAACGGATAATTCATCAATACCAAAACCAATTAATAATGCTATGGACTTATAGTCTGATGCCATTTCACCACAAAGACCAACCCATTTATCATACTTCTGACCACTATCAATCACCTTTTTAATTAAGCCTAAAACACTTGGGTGATAAGTTTGATACAAATCACTCACTTGGTGATTGAGACGGTCAGCTGCCATCGTATATTGAATTAAGTCATTTGATCCTATGCTAAAGAAATCAACATGTTTTGCAAGTTGGTCACTGATCATAGCAGCAGAAGGTGTTTCGACCATAATCCCAGTAGATATTGACTTTAGTGTTTCATCTGTTTCCTTCTCAAATCGTTCTTTCTCTTCTATTAGCAAGGCCTTCGCACGATTAAATTCGTCTAAAGTTGTAATCATTGGAAACATAACTTTTAAATCCCCATGAACACTGGCACGCACTAAAGCACGTAACTGTGTTCTAAAAATATCTTCATTTTTTAACAGGAAGCGAATAGAACGCTCACCTAAAAATGGATTTGCTTCTTTAGGTAGGTTTAAGTAGGCTAGCTCCTTGTCTCCACCGATGTCTAGTGTTCTTATGATAACTGGCTTATCTTCTGAAGATTCTAAAACCGTCTTATAAGCAGTGTATTGTTCTTCTTCGGTGGGTAGGTTCATACGGTTCATGTACAAAAATTCTGTACGATAAAGTCCGACACCTTCAGCATCGTTGTTACTTACATCAACGACATCCTCTGGTCCTTTAATATTGGCAAATAAATTCACTTTAATACCATCTAATGTTGTTGTTTCCTTGCCCACTAACCTCTGTAATTCTTTAATCTTTTTTTCTTCAGCTTTTTGCTTTTCACTGTAGGCAGCGAACTCAACTTCTGTCGGAGAGAGTACAACATCTCCACTGAAGCCATCTACAATAATGTCGTCACCTTCAGTAACCTTCTCTATTATATCTTCAATCCCTGAGACGAGTGGGATATTTAGACTTCTAGCAATAATCGCTGCATGACTCGTCATACCGCCTTTTGCAGTTACGATACCATTTACATATTTACTATCTAGTTGAGCGGAAGCTGAAGGTGTTAGCTCTTCAGCGATGATTACTACAGGTTCTGTCATATGCGTCAAATCTGTTACTTCAACACCTCGAATGTTATTGATCAGTCTGAGACATATATCTTTAACATCGAGTGCCCTAGCACGCATATATTCTGATTCAAGGGTTTCAAATTTCTCGACATATACTTTTCCTGCTGCCTCAATTGCACTTTCAGCATTATTCAGTGCATTGATATGTTCGATTATTTGTTCATTGAATCCCGGGTCATCCAACATCATAATGTGCGCATCAAAAATGGCGGCACTATCTTCGTCGAGATTTTCTCCTACATTTTCTCTCAATTTTCTTAGCTGGACGTGAGCTTTTTGAACACTATCTTTGTATGCTTTTATTTCAGTTTCAACCTGATTACTTGCTATTTTCTCTCTAGTAATTTCAACATCAACTTTATTTGAAATAATTATGCTTCCAAAGCCAATTCCTTCACTCAATTGATTCCCTGTAATAATTTCGGGCATTATTCAGTCAGTCCTTCACTTGATAAAGTTTCTGAAATTGCTTCAATTGCTTCTTCTTCATCTTTGCCATCAGTATAAATAGTCACTTCTGCACCTTTACCTACCCCTAATGACATGACACCCATAATTGATTTTAAATTAACTTTCTTACTGTTATATTCAAGTTCGATGTCCGACTCAAATTTAGTTGCTGTCTGGACCAGGATTGTAGCTGGACGTGCATGAATACCTGTTTCATCTATAATTAAAAAAGACCTGCTCTCCATTGACTTTTCTCCTTTAGGTGATATTTTATCTGTTGATTACATTCATTTTACAATATTTTTAAGATTCTTGCATTGAACTATCAACAATTTGTGCATTTAAATACGAAACGCATTTCTCAATGTGATCATCACCGAGTTTTTTCATTAGGAAATAAGAAATTAAAGCAGTCGTTCCTTGTGTAGCAATTGGAATAATACCAAACTGGCCGTTGGATTTTCGTTGTTTCTTGCTGATTTTATTCACAGCAAAACCGATGGATTTCCTTGCGACAAATTCACCGACTACACTCGAAGCCATAACAGCTGCACGTGTCTTCATATCGTCTGTATATTTTGTGATATCTTCATGTTCTATACCAAAAATTTCTTCAATATTATCATTGATTTCATTCATCATCTTCATATCCGTACCTACATCAAGTAATGGTATCGGTAAAGCAGCAGCAAGTGCAGAATATCTAGCCTTAGATCTAACTAATTCTCTTGCTTCTTCTGCACGATTATTTATTTCTTCTTTAGTTAACGTCGTAGACATACTTATCTTCTCCTTTAAAAGTTCTATTAAGTACTATACCCACTTTATAAAAGTTTGAACTTAATTGAACGGATTCACAGACAAAAATTTATAAATAATACTTGCCGCGAGTGCACTCGTTCGATCATTTTCATCTAGTGGTGGAGAAACTTCAGATATATCAAAGCTTTTCAAGTTGTCTAGCTTTGAGAATTTTGCAATCAAATTATGAATTTCGATGGCTGTATAACCATTTGGCGTCATTGCACTTACACCTGGTGCAGTTGCCGCTTCTACTGAATCCATACATAAGGTCATGATCACTGTATCGTAATCTCGAAGTTGTTTAAATACAGTATCAGCTGCCGCCGTTTCTCTGACATCATCAATAGAATAGTAGTTAACATTAAAGCGGTCAGCAGTATCATATAAAGTTTTTGTGTTTCCTTGTTTCTGAAGCCCTAATACATAATAATCCACATCATTATCAGCAGTTAGTATTTGATGAAACATTGTACCGGATGACGGTCTTTCATCTCGTAAATCAAAATGGGCATCGAAATTTAAGATGGCAAGTTTACCATCAAATATCTGCCTTATACCGAGATAGTGTCCGTACAAGGTTTCATGTCCACCACCGATGATAATCGGGCGACTACTCACCTCGTAGATCTCAGCTAATTTCTCAGCAAGAGATTTTTGAGAGGCTTCTAAATCTTCATCCCCAATAATTGTACCTGCATCATAGAGTGTATCGTTATAAGCATATGATGATAGTTTTTCTCTCACTTTAAACGGTGCTTCTTTTGCACCAAGGCGACCTTTGTTTCTTTTTATACCTTCTTCAGAACTAAAACCAATAATGACGGGCGCCTTAGTTTGACCATTAAAATCCTGAATTTGTTGGTGAATACGCTCATTTAAGTCTTCCGTGTCAACACGGCCAGAATATTTATACTTCCTTATCTCGTGCATCATTTCGACCTCCCTTAAATTCTTTAAAAATACTAATGATTAACAACGGTGTCAGAATCAATACCAAGAATACATTGAACGGTAAAATAAAGAGTGAAAGTTCTACGTCTTTAAATAATGTAATGTAGAGACTGACTGTCACATTTAACCAAAGTATGAAGATGGTGATCATCTGTCTATGGTAATGAGAATTTCTCAGTAAAACCAAGACCGTAAAGTAGATATATAGCACAATCAAAACAAGTGAGATTAAGAGATTTACCCATTCGTAAATTGTCTGCATATCACTTAGTTTGAAATACCCTTCAACAAAAACACCGTTACGATTGTTGAACTCTAAGAAAATAAAGAATAAGGACACGAAACCAAGAAGTAATTCTAAGTAAGACACCTTAAACCATGAAGGTAGATCTGTTTCAAAGAATTGTTTCAATTTATCGAGTAGTCGATTTCTAAAATCATATAATTTCTTAGAGAAGCCTAAGTACTTATCGACTTTAGACGTGTTAAGAGATGTACGATTTTTATTTAAGCGTGATAGCTGGTCTTCTTTTTCTATACCAGGTTTTTTTAGTATGTTCGTGGACTTCAATAAAAACACTCCGACCCATAAGGCCATATAAGATGACACCCAAACTAAGGCGAAGAATACATTTATCGATAAGACATCGGTTGGCGTGATAGTCGATTCTATATTTGAGTACACTGAGTTTTGTGTAAAGAAATATGCAATACCATAGAAGAACAAGATAATCATGTAATGTTCCTTACGGTGTGCTGGATTTAAGTACTCATTAAAAATACTAAATAATAGATGAATAATAAAAGCAAATAAGAATAGAAAGGCCCATAAGCCATATACTTCTGTCATCAATATAGTTGTAATGATAAATAATCCTAGAGATAATCCTAAATAGAAAAATGTCAGAGCAACATCGTATTTTGTCGTTGATTTTATCCAGGAAGCGACCTTAAACATAAAAATACCAAAGCCAATAATTAATATTCCTCCGATGATTGGAAAGCCTCCAATCATTGTTGAAAGCATGTTTAACACTTCAAGGAAGAAGGCATTGATTAAATCGAAGACTGTCTCTATGCTATTCTCATTGACTTCTTGCTCCTCACCGCGTAGTGCACCAGTGTTAAACAAAATAAAAATACCTAAAACTATAAAAAATACACCTAATACATAGCTGATTAATACTTCACTACTATTTCTTAATTTACTTATCATGTGGTCACCTCTAGACTTACAGTATATAAAATATCAACATAAATTTCATTTAATGCAATATTAGTGTTTAAAAGCTATAAAACTGGATATATATTAATTAACAGTAAATAATATAATTGATATCTACATATCAAAAAAGTTTTGCAAGAAAATATGAGCTATAATGATTACAATGTGTCATTATACCATTTTTGTACTCTATACTCATGTAAAAAGAAACTGAATTTACCTAGCATTCCTATAATTTATAGGGATGCTTTTTTTAACAAAAAAAGCATGTTCCCTTTGACTAGAAAACATGCCTTAAAATCAGGTCCTAATTTGATAATAATGCACGATGTGCAATATCGGTACGATAAAAGACCTCACCCTCATTAAATTTTATTTCTTTAATACTGTCATAGGCAGACTTGAAAGCATCTTCAATCGTATCCCCTGTTCCAGTAACAAGCATGATACGCCCACCTTTTGAAATATAGTCACCCTCTTCTGTTTGGGCAATACCACTAACATAGCTTCGTTCCATAATGCTATCGTCAAACTGAATGGCTAAGCCTTCCTTATACTCGTATGGATAACCTTCAGTTGCAAGCATGACTCCAACAGTGTATCCAGACTTCCATTTTATTGTAAAGGGCCGTTTAGCCTTTAAGTCCTCAAGTAGTGATGCAAAATCACTCTCGATCATATTAAGAAGCACTTGAGCCTCAGGATCTCCAAATCTTGCATTATATTCTAAAACTTTAACGCCATCATCGGTAATCATAGCACCTAGATATAACACTCCGAAATAGCTTAATCCCTCTTTTACCATAGCATCAACTGTTGGTTCGATTATCGTTTTGACAGTTTCTTCTCTTACCGTTTCACTAATATGTGTGACAGGTGCATAGGCGCCCATACCTCCAGTATTCGGTCCTTTATCCTTACCGAAAGCTTTTTTATGGTCTTGGGCAATAATTTCAAAGGCATGTGAAAAGTCTTCATTTACAAATACCATCAATGAGAATTCTTCACCTTCTAAATACTCCTCAATAATAAGTGGTTCGAATTGCTCGCTATCTTCAGAAGTCAACATTTCTAAAGCTTCTAAACCATCTTGAGTGTTCTTAACAATCATGACACCCTTACCTTCAGATAGACCATCCTTTTTTATTACAAACGGTGTTTCTCTCGATTCTATATGAGCTTTTACTTTTTCATAACTTGTAAATATTTCATAATCCGCAGTCGGTATATTGTATTTTTTTAACAAGTTTTTAGTGAAGCTTTTACTGGTTTCCATTCTAGCTTCTGACTTTCTCGGACCAAACACTGTCAAACCATATTCATCAATTAAAAAATCAGCAAGTCCTAATGATAATGGTTTAGCATCCCCTATGATGACCCAATCCACTTGTTTTTCTATGCAGATACCGGCAATCGCATCAAAATCATCTTCAGATACTCTGTACATGACTTCACAAATTTCTCTCATGCCAGCATTACCTGGAATCGCAAAAATTTGATCGACACTGTCTGATTTACTCAACATTTTGACAATGGCATGTTCTCTCCCGCCCTTGCCAATTACTGCAACGTTCATAGTGATTCCCCTTTCAATTCTGTTACAGACTCTTAATATGAACTTTACATCAGTATATCTTAAATCTTTGCACTCTACTAATTTCTTGTCATAAAACAATTAGTATTTTCATAGCTTTTTCTTATGACTTTAGAGATAATAAGATAGAGAAACTTTTTAGGAGGGTTTAAGAATGACTGCAGAATTACTAAACGGACGTGAAATCGCTAAAGATTATCGTGCCGGATTGCAAGAAGAAGTAGAAAAATTAAAAACACAAGGTGTTGTACCTAATCTTACGGTCGTCATCGTAGGGAATGACGGTGCTTCATTAAGTTATGTCCGTTCTAAAAATAAAGCGGCTGAAAAAATTGGTATGGAATCTGCAATTGTACATCTACCAGAAGAAACTTCGGAGGATGAAGTACTACAAAAAATTGATGAGTTAAATAATGATGACAGTGTGAGTGGCATCTTAGTCCAAGTACCCCTACCTGAACAGGTTGATGAAAACAAAGTACTTGAAGCAATTGCACCACATAAAGATGTTGACGGATTTAGTCCTGTTAATATTGGTAGACTTTATACTGGTCAACGTACATTCGTACCATGTACGCCACTTGGTATCATGGAATTATTAAAACACACAGGATCTTTAGAAGGTAAAACCGTGGCAGTAGTGGGTCGGTCACACATCGTTGGGCAACCAGTTGCTAAATTACTTACAAATGAAAACGCAACGGTTACTTTAATGCACTCACGTACCAAAGATATGGTCGCACAACTTAAAAACTTCGAAGTTGTCGTAAGTGCCGTAGGTAAACCAGGATTAATTTCAGGTAAAGACCTTAAAGAAGGAGCGATTGTCATCGACGTTGGTAACACAGTCGTTGACGATAAGCTTGTTGGTGATGTTGACTTTGAAAGTGCAAAAGAAGTTGCAAGTTACATTACTCCAGTTCCAGGTGGTGTGGGCCCATTAACAATCACAATGGTATTAAATAACACACTTCTTGCGGCTAAATGGCACAACGGATTTGAATAATATAAATAAATCGCCCGAGTGTTAGGCATTTGCCTAACACTCGGGCGTTATTATTTTAAAACGACTCATATAAATACTAACTTTTTAAGTATTAATCTCTTTAAATCTACCTGTTGAAAATTTCTCTGCAATTTCTCTTTGCATCAAAGTCAGCTCCTTAATTCACTAACCTCTTAAAATAATATAAGTGAGATATACTAAGTAGAATACTAGTAAAATTACGCCCTCTATCTTTGTAAGTTTCTTTCTCCACAAAGCTAAAACTAGGAGTAAGACTGTTGCTGCTATTAGTATCCATCCATCGATGATAAAGTCACCACTAACATTTAGTGGTTCAATCGTTGCTGTAAGTCCAGTAACGAAGAATATATTGAAGATATTACTTCCGACAATGTTACCTATTGCCATAGATGCCTCGCCCTTTAGTGCTGCAGTAATCGATGTCACAAGTTCTGGAAGTGACGTACCGATTGCTACTATAGTTAAACCAACGAGAGCTTGACTCATACCTAGACTGATTGCGATAGATGACGCATTAGATACAACCATTTCCCCACCAAGCACAATTCCTATTAAACCAATAACAAATAAGACGATGCTTTTTAGCCAAGACATATTCTGACTATCATCCGTACTACGTTCTTCTTTTAAATGTTTGGAGCGTTTTGTCTTAATAAGAATATAAAAAATAAATAGTACAATACCAACTAGTAGAATAATACCATCTACTCTACTGACAACGTTTGTGGCACTAGAAAATAGAATGGCATCTGACATTAGAATCAATAATAGACCTGCCGCGATTAAAGAGTAAGGTAACTCTCTTGTACTTGTCTGTCTATCAATAATTAAAGTAGACACTAAGGCAGTGATGCCGAGTAAAAGTGTGATATTGATGATGTTACTTCCAATTATATTCCCTAATACCATATCTCCATTTCCTTCTAATGCTGCAATGATACTTACTACAGCCTCAGGTGCACTAGTGCCAAATGCAACAATGGTTAAACCAACTACCATTGGTGAGATATGTAGCTTTTCTGCTATAGAAGAGGCGCCATCGACAAAAAAGTCAGCACCTTTTATCAAAAGTAAAAAGCCAATAACTAATAAAATCCATTCCATATACTTCACTCCTTTTTTGTTATTCTTGGTCGTCCCTATACCATTATGATAAAATTAAAACAATTCTATTACTAGCTCTGGAGGTATAATATATGAACTCTAAAAATCTTATAAAATTCATGATCGGTATCTTACCACTTGCTCCAGCAGTAAATACATACCTAGATCAAGATACTGAACAAAACACTTCCGAAGAAACGCCTGAAGATTACAACGGGCCAACCATGGAAGAAGAAATAAATAATCATACAGGTAATTTACCTGCCATTAAAAATGTTGAAAATGTTAATGTACAAAACGGTGATGATTTTGATCCGTTACAAGGTGTCTACGCTGTCGATAATACAGACGGTAACCTGACTGAGGAAATTGAGGTTACTGAAAACAATGTAAACACCTCACAAAATGGTACGTATAATGTATCTTACAGAGTAGAAAACTCAAATGGTGGTTATTACACCTATGTTCGTGTGATTACAGTTTCCGATGCTCCATCTGATAGTTTACCACAAGTACCACCAAGTGATGGTTCAAGTGAATCAGACAATGAAAATTCCAATGAAAGCAATAATGCTGAAGTCCTATTTGAAGGTGTAGATGACCTCACGATAACAGCAGGAGAAGAATTTGATGCTAAAAGTGGTGTTAGAGTCACTGATGTCGATGGTACTGATATTAGTGATCAGCTCTATATATCAGGTGAAGTTGACACACAAACACCGGGTGAATATACAATTGCCTATGCTGTTTTTGACATCTTTGGCAACCCAAATGCTGTCGGACGTACAGTTACAGTACAATAATAAAAGACTGCAGATAATCTGCAGTCTTTTTACTTACTGGGCTAATTGACGTTTGATTTCACCATTGAATTCATCCAAGTCAGCAGGTGTACGGCTTGTTACTAAATTACCGCAAACCTCAAGTGCCTTATCGTCCCAGTTTGCACCAGCATTAATTAAATCGTTTTTTACATTTTTCACGCTTGTTACATGTCTATCTTTTAATAGATTCGTATCTACTAATAATTGTGGACCATGGCAAATCGCAAATACGGGTTTGTCATTTTCTAAGAAATGTGCTGCAAATTTACCAAAACGGTCTTCTTTGTCCCCTCTTAAGCTATCAGGTGAGAATCCGCCTGGGATAAGAAGCGCATCATAATCACTCGCTGATACATCTCCAATAGCGTGATCTGATTCAAATTGACCACCCTTTTTACCTTCGACTGTTTTACCCTCTGGAGAGATAAGATCAACCTTATGTCCTTCCTGTTCCATCGTTTCTTTAGGGCTAGTATATTCAATATCTTCTACTAAGTCTGTCATAATTACAGCAATATTTTTAGTCATTGTAACATTCCTCCATTATGATTTCTTGCATTAGATAATATTCCCGTAGACAATATTTTTAAACATCTTTATAAGTATCAAAATACCCTAAAAATTTAAGATAAACTTTTAGGGTATTTACTCTATTCACTAGAAGTGACAAGTGAATCATCACTACTTTGTAACTCATTATTAACTTCTTCGACATGCTTTATGTATCTGTCACTATTTGAAATATGAACATCCATGAATGCCTTATGCGCTTCTTTTTTGTTGGCAATCATTGATTTAAATTCTAAGATAGCAAGTGTTCGATTCGATATTGCGAGCAAGAGATCTTCTTTCATCTTCGATAGGTGTTCTCTTTCATTATCAGCGAGTTCTGTAGGAATTGATATTTTTGAAATCTCAGTTTCTAATTCACTATAACGTTCGTTTAAATCTGTTATCATTTCTGCAGCTTCATCAATTTCTAATAAATTGTAGTTATATTCAGTATACATCGGAATAAAATTTTCATTCCAAATCGATGATATACTCGCACCTGTCTCATAAAGTTGCGCGCTGACATACTTCAAAGATGGCATCTGAATATTTTGTAATTCGATATCTGACAATCCATCGACGGTAAAGACATCTTTACGATCAACTATGTCTGTATTTGCATCTTCTCCCACTGGATCAATAACGAGATGATTAATCGTGGTGTGCGACTTAGTGACAAGTGGCAAATTTTCAGTTCTTGATAATTTGTCTGTTGTACTGCACCCTGTTAGAAGTATGACAAATACTATTAAAAGTATTTGTTTCAAAAGAAAGGACCTCACAAATTAAAGTTTTGGTTGATTCTCTTTCGTATTGTAACACAGCTGTAATTTAATTGAAACATCTCATTAAAAATCTATTAATACCATACAAAATAAATGATAAAACAAGCAACTACCATAACAATTAACGACAATGGTGTACCGACTTTTAGATAATCACTAAATTTGTAACCACCTGGTCCGTATACTATTAGGTTGGTTTGGTAACCAATCGGTGTCATGAAACTTGCAGATGCTGCGATGGCAATTGTAACAACTAAGCCCATATAATCGACATTAATCGCATTTGCCATCTCTAAAGCAATTGGAAACATTAACACTGATGCTGCACTATTTGTAATCACTTCTGTAAAAGTATTCGTAACAAAATATATAATAAAGATAACACCAAGAACACCAAAAGGAGTAGCCAAGTACGTTAAACCACTTGCAACATATTGTGCAAGACCCGACTCAGTCATCGCTGCACCAACACCAAAGGCGCTGGCAATGAGTAGAATGACATCAAACTGAATGAAACTTGTTATCTCTGTCGGGTTAATAAATCTAAACCCAACCAATAAGACAACAAGTACTAACATTGCTTCTAGCATTGATAACCAGCCCATAGTGACAACTAAAATCATCAGCAAGAGGGCAACCAGCCCAATCCAGCCTTTAGTCATATCTTGTTTTAGTTTCTCAGGCGGTTGCACAGGCGTAATGACATAAAAATCTGACGAATGTTTGTTTCTATCTATAAATGTTTGATCTGCAATAAGTAGTAAGGTGTCACCTGTCTTTAATACGATATCGCCAACACGACTTTTGATGCGCTGATTATTTCTATGTATAGCAATAACTCCAGCATTGTACCTATTTTTAAAATTCACTTGCTTAATTGTTCTATTTAAAAGTGATGAATTATGAGAAACGACTGTTTCAACTAACACATTATCATCATTTTTAAGATCTTCTAAAGTAAGTTCTGTACCCGTTTTAACAGTGACTCCCTTTTCCTTTTGAATCTTGGCAATGGTATTTAAGGAACCAGAAAAAATAATATGGTCTCCTTCTTCTACTACTGTCAGACCATTTATAGGAAATACTCTCTTATTATTTCTTAGAATCTCGATTATATAAATGCCATCAAATACTTCTTTTCCTAGCTCTGTCACCGTGTTCCCTGCAAGTTCAAATTCATCTTCTATAACCGCTTCAGCTAAAAATTCTTTTGTTTCTTGGCTAATTTGCTGTTTGGCTCCTAAGTGTTCGGGTAATAAACGGTAACCAATGGTTAATAAGAAAATTAGCCCCACTATAGTAATGGGTATTCCGACAACTGAGAGTGTAAAGAAACTAAAACCCTCAAGACCTGCACTTAGTAATAAGCCATGTACAACTAGATTCGTCGATGTACCAATCATGGTAATGGTCCCACCGAGAATTGTCATATAAGATAAGGGCATTAAAAATTTTGAAGGGCTGTAATTATTATCTATTGCCCAGTTTTTCAAGATTGGGGTTAAGGCAACGACAATTGGAGTATTGTTTAAAAAACCAGACGATAGCCCTAAAGGTAATAATACTTTTAACATACTTGCTTTGATATTTTTACCTTTACCTAAAAGACGATATACTACAAGTTCTATAATACCGTGCTTCTGGATTGCACCAGCAACTATAAATAACAGGAGTATAGTGAGCATCCCTTCGTTTGCAAAGCCATTAAGCGCCTCTGTATTGGAAATGACTCCACTTAATAGAAATACAACTAAGGTGAGAAATATCAAAAAGTCCGCTCTCATCACTTCAAATAACAAACCAAGCAACATCAATACGATGATGATAGCAACAAAAATCATCTCTCCAGTCAAAGTCGTCACCCCCTATCAATATTTTCTAAATCTTAAAGGTATCTTATCATATTTACAGATATCTCTATATAAAAAAAGAGCATATAAACTGCTCTTTAATTTTCAGATATAAAATTCACCAGCTCATCTGACATAGCTGGGGTCACTTCTTCAAGTAGTAATTCGAGACGAGGCTCACCAGCAGCCGGACTTGCGATTTCTTCTTGGTCAAAATTAAAAATAACACTTTCCTTCGATATGTCTACATTACTAAAGGTATTGGCTTCATTGTGTACCCAGTCAGATAACTTGTCTCGGTCGATATACGCACTGTATATTTCCATTTCAGCTAAGTTTCGGTTCAACACTTCAAATAGGTAATCTCTTTTTTCTGAAGATTGATCGAACAAACGATCTTCAATTAAGGTCGACGTTTCTTCGATATCGACGAACATAAAGGCTACACGGTTAATATCGTTGGTTTGATTCAACTTACTGTTTATATTAAATCTCAAGGCAAACACATCCTCATTTAACTGAGTCGGTGTAACTTGAATGTTTAAACTTGCCTTAAATTCTTCATCACCCTCATCTGCACTGATAAGATTATTGAACACTTCTATTTGTTCGTTATTAAAATTATTTATACTCTCATCAATAGACGCTATTTCAAACTTTGGGTATTCCACAGACACAATTTTATTGTCGTCTTCATCAGCCTCAGTTACTATTTTTAAACCCTCTTCATCTGATTCCGTCAATTGTTTATCGTTAGCAGGTGCATCTTTGTCTTTCTTTTCATATTGCCCATTTTCTAGCATTCCGAGCGCTTCTTCATTACCTCTTGGTTCGTTTTCTTCAGTGCTACAGGCTTGAAGCATTAAAACCATCATGCCAATCATCATTAAAACTATCTTTACTTTCATCGAATATGCTCCTACTATATTTGTAGTTAACGTATGCCATCTCGTGATGATCTTGATTTTGTTTTAGAAAAACCTAATTTTTTCATAATCCATTTAATACCGGGTGTGTGTAATAACATAAACTCCAACACTTTCATATCTCGTTTCAAACGATTGGGTTCTTTTAATAATCGGTATAGCCATTCGAGTTGAAACTTTATCCAAATTTCTGGTGCTCTTTTGATGTGACCACTTAAAACATCAAAGCTACCCCCTACACCTATAAAAATGCCCTTATCGAACGACTCTATATTATGGTATATCCATCCTTCTTGACGTTTGGCACCAAGTGCAACAAAAACGATATCTGGATTTGAGTCCAGCACTAACTTTGAAACCTCTTCATCAAAACGGTTAAAATAACCATCTCTTCTACCCGCGATAACAACACCTGGAAAATCCCTTTCAACAATTTTAACGACATCTTTGTTTACAAGTTCACTTGCCCCTAAAAAGAATACACGTTTTTTATAGTCATTCGCGTATTGCAACAAGTCATACATGATGTCTACACCAGTCACACGTTCTTTTAACGGTGTACCTTTAAACTTCGATGCATTCACTACACCAATTCCGTCAGCGACAACGTAATCCGCACTTTGAACAATTGCTTTAAAATCAGGATCATCTCTTGTTTCGATAACGACTTCTGGGTTTGCAGTCACTATGAAACATTTTTTATTTTCTTCTATTGCTGGATAGACGATTTTCTTTAGCAAAGAATACCTGGAAATATTAATAAATTCTATATCCATTAGTGTCACTGTTTTCTTTATCTCTCCCATGTCGTTACCTCCTTTTCAAAAGAAATCTTTACAATTTATATACATTAAAATGTTACACTATTTTTAGAATTAATATTTGTTTGGAGTGTGTTGTATGATTAAAGTATTTGCCCATAGAGGTGCTGAGTCCAGTCGACCTGAAAACACTAAAGATGCTTTTTTATACGCCTTAGAAGTTGGTGCTAAGGCAATCGAACTCGATGTTCAACTGACTAAGGATAATGTACCTGTTGTCATTCATGATTATACCTTAACGCGTTATAATAAAGATTACACACTACCAGTAGATAATTATACATATGAGGCATTAAGCCAAATTGATGTCGGTTCGTATTTTTCAACTAATTATAGTTATTCAAGAGTACCAACCTTATCCTCAATCTTAGAAATCATACCACAAAATGTCTTATTAAATATCGAGATTAAAAATACTCCTAAAAGACATCAGGGCATTGAAAAAAAAGTTGCTGATTTAATCTCAGAATACCGTGCGATCGATAATACAATCGTATCTTCATTTGATCATATTGCTCTAAAGACAATCAGTAAAATTAATCCAAATTTGAAGCTCGGCTTTTTAATTCACTATCCAATGATTAATCCAGGTCAATACGTTCATAGCACGGGCTTAAATGCTGTCAGCATTCATCCTAATAAAAATATAGTCAATGAAACATTTATTCAAGAATGTAAACAATATGGTTACAAAATATATCCATACACTGTAAAAGATGAAACTGACTACACCCGACTAACTGATCTCGGTGTCGATGGCTTTTTTACTTCTACAACAGACTATTATTAAGAAAAGAAGAGGTACCTAGGGCACCTCTTTTTTAAAGTGTATCTAGTTCTTCTGTCGAGGTTACAACATTATTACTATGGATCCAAACTAAGTCTGAACCCTTGTCAATCGTCCCTCTATACCAAGTATTGTTTCCGACCAGTACCGTCTCAACAACGTTAAATTCTAATCCCGCATGATGTTCTAAAGTTTCATGGACATATTGTTTTTTACCACCCCATGGCTCAGTTGACGCAAAGCCACGACCAAGTAAATAAAATGTCTTTTTGTCGAAATCAACCACAGTGTGAACGTGTGAGGATGTTTCAATTCCTCTAATCCATCCTATAACGCCGTCCACACCACTTGGTTCAGTGCTCAGTAAGTAATAGTTCTCAAACTGATAAGTCGCTTCTCGTTTTACATAGTACACTTTATTTTTTAATATTTGTGCATCTCTTTTATTTTCATCACTATTCGGTGCTTCAAAAATATAAGTAGTATAGGCTTTTAAGTGTGCAAGTCTACTCACTGGACGAATGGAATAGGTATGTGATTCTTCCAATTCTTCTTCATTATCTAAAACCATTAACTTGCCCATTTTTTTATATTTGATATTTTTCGGATCCATCGCCATTACTTTAGAACGATATAAGTCCTTTTCTTCCTTTTGCATGTTCTGCCACTTGTTTAAGAAGGCTTCATACAGAGGTAGAACATCCTTCACATCACCGTAGGCTTTGACTCTTCCAAACTCAAGCCATAATATTTTATCACAGAAAGTCTTCATTTGACCAATGGAATGGCTGACAAAAATCATCGTCTTTCCTTGATCCTTGAATTCCATCATTTTTTTTAAACTTTTATCCGCAAATGCTCTATCCCCAACGGATAAGGCCTCATCAATAATTAAAATATCCGGATCAACCTTTACACTTATAGCAAAACCCAGTCTAGATTTCATCCCACTAGAATATGATTTTACAGGTTGATCTATAAAGTTTTCCAACTCTGAAAACTCTATAATTTCTGGCTCAAGCGCCTTAATTTCTTCCTTAGAAAAACCGAGCATCAGACATTTTAATTCAATATTGTCCCTACCAGTTAAGTCATCATTTAAGCCTGCCGCAACTGCGATTAAGGCAGGTTGGCCGTTGACTTGTACATCACCGCTCGTTTCTGGCACTATACCAGCAATGATATTGGATAAGGTAGATTTACCAGAACCATTGATTCCGATAAAACCAACGACATCGCCTTTGTCAGCTTCAAAGGATACTCCATTCAAGGCATAAAAGTTATCCCCATGTTCTTTTGGACTAATTAAGTCCAACATGCGTTCTTTAGAGCTCTCATACAATTTATATTTTTTTACGACATCTTTTGTTACTATAGCTTTTGTCATAGTACGACCCCATTATAAGTAATCAATAAAATTACGTCTGAATTTCATATGCAGTACTGAACCAATTAGCAGCATTACGAACATTAATACCCAATAATAAATAGTGTATTCCCAGTTTTCAATGAAGAACCATTCTGTTCCAAAGAATGATGCACGATAACCTTCAATTAGGTACACCAATGGATTCAACTTCATAATAATCATCAAAGTCGGAAAATCTGACAACATCGATAATGGCCAAAGTACACCTGATAGATATAGGGCCATACGTAACAATGAATTCAAAAGTAAGTGTACGTCTCTAATCAACGTCGATAAGGTCGATGTAATCAATGCAAATGAATAGATTAATACGTAAGTTGCAAAGATATAATAGAACAACTGCACAAAGTAAAAGCTCACATAATAGCCAGCAATTTGAAATACAATAAATGCTAATACCAACATAATGATATGCGTATAAAACTTTGAAAATATAGGAATATTCGGTATTACACTTAAAGGAAAATTCATTTTTGATAGCATCTTAAGCCTCGTATATATAGACTTAGATGCCTCAATACTTGCTTGGTAGAAAAATGTCCACACAATAAAACCAATGAACAGCCAATAGAAGAACGGTACTTCCATTCCGTTCATTTCAATCGGCGCTCTTTGTCTTAAGGTGCCGAAGACGAACCAGTAAATCATAATTGAAATTACAGGTGTTAAAACTTCCCAGACAATGCCTAAGTAGTTGTTTTGATTCTTACTCTTTACATCATAGGTCGATAATCGTCTCACTAAGTAGAAGTGAGCGATTTGTTCTTTTAGTACATTAAGCATGGATTTCATCTTAGTCACAACCTCAATTTTTCATCAATGGTGCATTATACAATCTTATTTCTTAGATGACAAATAACTTCCTCTGCCACTCTTTCAGAAGCATGTCCATCTTCTAATGAACAGAACTTGTCTCTAAACGCTTTAGTATTATAGGTTTCATTAAAATCTGATGATTCGCTTTCTTTGATCGTATCGATTAAAGCATCTGTTGTTTTTACGAGTGGTCCCGGTGCTTGATTTTCAAAATCAAAGTAGAATCCACGCAGTTTGTCACGATAATTATCAATGTCATAAACATAGAAAATCATCGGACGTTCTAAGTTCGCATAATCGAAGAAAACAGATGAATAATCTGTTATCAGTAGATCTGAAATAGAATATAGTCCTCTGATATCTTCATACATAGAAAAGTCATATATAAAGTCTTCATATCCTGATATATCTAAGTTTTCACTGACGAGATAATGTAGACGAAGTACGATAACATAATCCTCACCCAAAGCTTCATACATTTTTTTCAAATCAAATTCTAAATTGAATTTGTAACGTCCTTTAGCATGATAGGAATCGTCTCTCCAAGTCGGTGCGTAGAGAATAACTTTCTTATCTTCTGGTAGGTTAATTTCTTTTTTAAGATTACTAACGGCCGCTTCGTCACTATTTGTGTATAAGAAATCATTTCTTGGATAACCAGTCTCTAATACTGTCTTATCAAATTGAAAGGCACGTCTAAATATTTCCGTTGAATATTCATTGGGAGATATTAAAAAGTCCCACTTAGCCGACTCTTTTGTAAAGTTACGCTTATACTTTTCTGTATTTGTCCCAGGCATGTATACTTCATCCATATCTGTTGCTAATTTTTTTAGTGGAGTCCCGTGCCAAGTTTGAACATAAGTCGTCGTCTTAGGTTTAGGTATCCAGAGCGGTAGTCGACTATTTGTAATCCAAAGTGTCGCCTTATTCATATAGATCATCCAGTTCAATGAAAATCTCTTAATGTAGGGTAGGTCATAGTGTTCAAATGTTTCAGCATAACGCTTATCAACGCTCCATAAGAGTCTGTATTCTGGATGATGTATAGACATATATTCATACAGCGCTCTTGGATTGTCACTATACTGCTTGCCGAGAAAACTCTCAAAGATAATCAAAGAGTGATCCTTATTAAATAATTTACCACATAACCAAAATGATGCTTTATATAATTTTAAGCCTAAACTTTTTAATTTTTTCATTTTCACCACACCTGAATCATATTCAATATAATATTATGCTATAATTCATAATACTACAAAATAGATTAACATTGCCTTAATTGGAGGAAATTTATCATGAAAAAAGTCATAACATATGGAACGTTCGACCTATTACATACAGGTCACATTAATATTTTAAAAAGAGCAAAGGCTTTAGGGGACTATTTAGTTGTTGCTGTATCTACAGACGAATTTAATATGCTTAAACATAAAGAAGCGTATCATTCATTTGAAGAAAGAAAGCAGATCTTAGAAGCCATCCGCTATGTTGATGAAGTCATTGGAGAAGATAATTGGGATCAAAAGAAAAATGATGTTAAAAAACATAATATCGATGTCTTCGTCATGGGAAATGATTGGGAAGGTGAATTTGACTTCTTAAAAGATCAATGTGAAGTCGTTTACTTACCAAGAACAAGTGGAATTTCAACAACCAAAATTAAAGAAGAACTAAAGGGTTCTAATGATTAAAGAATCTATCTTAAAGGTGTATCTAACAGTGTTTAAAACTATTTTTTCTATCTTTAACACTCGACCTTTAAAAAATCGTACCGTCATGCTCGCATCGTTTGGGGATAATATCCAACATGTCATCACTCAACTTAACAAAGAGACACAACAGCACATCGTTGTCCTTAAAGATCCAACTTGTCATTTCAGCTTTAAGCAAGCTGATCAGTCACTCAACTTTTCTTTAAGACAGCCAATTCAATTTCTAAAAGGTATATATTATCTTGCAACGAGCAGATATATATTTATCGATAACTATCAAGTGGTCCTTGCCGCCTGTGATTTTAGATCACAGGTCACCTGCACACAACTGTGGCATGCTAACGGAGCCGTAAAATATTTCGGGCTTAGGGACAAAACAATCAAGTCAAGACCACAAAGTGCCCATGACCGTTTTAGAGATGTATATAAAAGGTTTCATAAGGTGGTTGTATCTTCAGATGATATGGCTTATATCTTTAAAGAAGCCTTTGATTTAAAAGATGAAAATATCTTAAAGACGGGTTTACCGAGAACGGACTATTATTTTAATCAAGCACTCGTATCACAGCGACGTGAAGAATTAAGGTCAAAACTCAACATAGCCAAAGAGAAAAAGGTCGTGCTATATGCACCCACCTATCGAGATGGTCAGTTAGATGAATATAAATTACCACTCGATTTTAAGCAGCTTGAACAAGCATTACCAGACTATTACTTTTTAGTGAAGCTGCATCCGGCTGTACAAGAATGTAAGGTAGATGATTCTAATTTCGTTAAAAATGTCAGTCATGGCTATAAAATAGAAGACTTGATGGCAACATCAGACATACTAATCACAGACTATTCATCCATCCCATTTGAATATTCCATCTTTAACAAGCCGATGGTATTCTTTGTTGATGACATCGAAACATATGAAGAAGAAAAAGGAATCTGGTTCGATTATGAAAAATATATGCCAGGACCAGTTGTGAAAACAAACTCAGATTTAATATCCGTTTTAAAAGAAAACAAATTTAATCTTGAAGATGTTAAAATTTTCAACCATCGAGTAAATCAATATGCCGATGGTCAGGCAACAAAAAAACTTATCCAAACACTGTATAAATAAGGACAAGGGATCATATGACTCCTTGTCCTTATTTTAGTGAACCTCGTCGTCAGTTCGTTCTAATTCAGCAATCTTATCAACTACACTATGATATATTCTCTGTGAATTATTATGGTCTTGATAATCAAAGATGCCTGATATATCGATGTCACCTGGTTTAAAGTTCAAATTGATTTGCTGTTGAATCAGATCTACTAATTCATCTTCTGTTCTCGCAATACTACCAATAAAAGTTTGATATAAAGGTCTTAACTTACCTTGTCTAAAGAACTTTCTCACATCAAAATGATAGTAGATTACCGGCTTGTTCATCAGTGTAAAGTCGAAGCTCACACTTGAATAATCTGTTATCAATAAGGAATGTTCAATTAGCAAGTCCTGTACAGTCTTAGATCCCAACTGTATAAAGTTTATATTTTTACTTGGATTTAAGATTTCATCGTTAAAGTACATCTGTGCTCTATAGTGCGGGTAGAAGTTTAATCTTACATCATTTTCTTCTAAGAGCTTAATCAATCTTTCGTTGTGAATCAGATTGTTGTAGTTATTAAAATATTGACTTGAGAGGAACTGCTCATCTGTATTAATCCAGTCACGCCAAGTTGGCATGAGTAAGATATCTTTCGTCTTGTTTCCTCTAGGCAATGAATCAAAGCGTGCGAGTCCTGTCACTGCAACTTCATCTTCATAATAACCAAGCTTTTTCATGACAACCTGCTCTTTTTCTGGAGTACTTGAAACAATAAATAAATCAAATGGTAGATCATAGTACTTTCTGTGATATTCTACTCTCTTACGACCTAATACACCATGTTGTAAAAACACTTTTATAGTCTCTTCATAGTTAAAGAATCCTCTTGCTGGCTTGTACGGTAAGAGATTTTCTAAATCATGTGTCCCTAATAAGACGCCGGCCTTAAATGAGACCTGATAATGTTCATTTGAGCCGAAGGCCAGCACATGTGGGTCTGATGAAATACTCCTATAGTCAGGTGCAGTGTCTTCAATAACATAATAAGCATTGATATCTGTGTTTTCTCTTAAATATTTGTAAAAAGCATATCCGTTGTCTTGAGCTGTGTCATAACGCTCACCCACTAACCAAGTTGAATAATCTTTTTCAGGCTTTTCTATTGGCAATGGTACACCTTTTGGAATGACGAAACTTTCAACTTTTAGATTATTAAAGGGTGTAGTCGTCACTAAGAAATAATGTGTATTGCGTTCTTCATCTTTCTCTGTTTTTACACCATAGTAATTATCTTTCTTATAGTCTGAGTACTTATATTTAATCTTCTCTTTTCTAATAATTTCCCCGTTCTCATGCACCATACCAATAAAGATATCTATAATTGTCTTATCCTTACTTTTAAGTCCCTTTAAATCTACCTTGGATAGATCCATATTAAATTCTACATCGACTGGAACAAGCGATTGTTCTTTTGAATATCGATCTTCGAATATCATGAAAATACTTGATTCAGTAAAGTTCTCTCTACCTCTCGTATAACCTTTAAGGTGGAAGTTTTCTATTTCTGTGACTTGTCGCTTAATTCTTGGACGAGTCAAATAAAAACCTAAACCTTGATCCTTTCTTCTATATAACCATATCTTTATATTTTCATAGTGATATGAAATTAGGTGTCTTTCTCCGATTTTCGAACCTTCATAATCACTTAAATCAGGTTGCATAATAACTGGCTCATTGCCTCTACTTAAAATGCTAAATCTCTTTCTAGAAAAACCATCCATCAAGTCCTCAAAAGGAATATTTGTATAATACAGTCCGTTGTTGTCAACACTGACATCAAATGTTGTGACGTCATTCGTAACAGCGTCATTTAGAATAACAGAATCTACATCTTCTCTAATATCGCACTTAAAGATAAGCTGCATATAATCACTGGATACCTTACTTTGAACGTCAGTTAATATCACACTATGATTCTCGATAAAAACCAAGGATTCTCCATTGTGATTTTCTACTGCTAAATGATGCGATTTAGTTTTAAGAGTTTTCTTTAGCCCTGTATAAGAGACAGGTGTTAGCACCAAATCTTCTAAAATACATAAGGTCGCTCGTCCCATTGTTACATTTGTGAAATCGTCCGCTGTAATACATTGACCATTTGATTTTTCACCGAGTTCGACTATCTTATTGGGGTATAAAAGTGCAAGGCAAGCATTATTATAGAATTTCTCTTTAACTGTTACTGACAGTCTCTCATAGGCCACTGAAATATCTTTGACTTCTATGCTTTCTTCATTAAAAGTGTATTCATTAAATAGCTGTTCAAGAATGATTGTCCCATTAACAAGTAAATTGTAGTATTGTTGGTTCTTTAAAAATGAAGTTTTTGTCTGAAGATTATCACTCATGCGTATAATCATATTTTTGCCTTCAAAACTCATTTTAATAGTTGAGTTACCTTCTAAATGCTCAAAGATATCATTTGTCAAAATAAGAGAAACATTATTTTTATTTAATTCAAAGTCTAAGGGCACATTGTAAGCACCGTTAGACAAAGTGAAGACGACAGACTTACTAGAATTAATATTATAAAAGTGCCTTAATGATAAATTGATAACAATCATCTCTTCAAACACAGAGATTCCTTCTACAGACACCTTTTTAATTATTAATTCACGCATACTCTTTGGTAGCATAGTTCTCAATCTATTTTTCAATGAACTCATTTTTAAAACTCCTATATATTAATGAACACTATTGTTATTGATAAGTTCATTTTACATGAAAATATCTTTACATTACATTAATAAAAGAGCCTGAACAACAAGTAGTTGTTCAAACTCTTAATTCTCTAAGAAATTCTCTAATTTCTTAATGTTTCTTTCCCATAGAAAATCTGATTCTAATAGATTTCTCGCATTTGTTCTAAGTAAATTTTCATGAGCTTTATCATTCTTAATTTGTCTAATTGCTTGTACAAGCTCACTTGTCGTTGCATTTTCTTTAGCATAACCGACCAAATTACTATTTATGAGTGTGCTTGTATAACCGCCTAGATTAGTCACAACTGGTACGCCTGAAGCAATACCGTCGATAACCTTCCCTGGTAAGACCGTTAAAAAGACATCACTCTCTTTTAAGATAGACAGCTGAACATTAGATGAGCGAATATCTATTAGACACTCTTCCCTTGTTTTTTCCTCTTCAAAGGTCACATATTTAAAATCATTGTACTCTATATATGATTGAAAAAGATGTGCATTTACACCATACCCAATAATTTTAAAGTGAATTTTTTCCTTTTCAAGTTGATGGGCCATCTCCTGAAGCTTTTCATAACTTTGTGCAAATCCAATATTTCCTGTATAGATGACTCTGAAATTATCCGGAGCCACTTCGAATGCAACTTCTTCTTCTGTAAATGCATTAGGTAAGTATAGTTGAGGTTTTTTCGGCAAAATATTACTAATATAGGACCTAAACCCCTCATTATTAATGACGATTTTATCCGATTTTTTATAGAGCATCTTCTCCATAAATTTTAAAACTGGGTAGAATAAATCAATATTCATCTTATCGATATCTTTAACGCTATCTGGCCAGAGATCACGTACTTCTAATATTCGTTTTACTTGTTTGTTTTTCTTTTGGAAGAATGCTGCCCAAGGAATAAAGATATTAGGTGTTGTAACGTACACCACGTCATATAAATGCTGGTACTTCTTGACGTATACTCTCACCTTGTAGGCAAGCTCGAAATAATACAATAGGCGCATTGCCATCGATTTACTTTGCTTATCAGTACGCATTTTCAAGCGCATGATGTCACTTGACTCATTCATCTGGGCATTATTCCAATACTTATCCTCATCATACATTTTTTGATTAGGATATGAGGGATGTGTCGTCAACACTTCCACCTCATTATTTATAGATAGATATCGATATAAATTTTTCAGTCTATTGGCACCCGACCCGATTTCGGGGTAAAAGTTTTGTGTGATTAGTAAAATCTTCATAGGTCACCTATCGTCAATTTTTTATGTCTATTAATTATAACAAAGCTAAAGCCTTAATAAAATCAAAGTTTTTCATATAAGTCTTGTAAGATAGTTTTATCCACTTCCCAATTATACTTATATTTCGCTGCCTTTGTATTTTCTTTAAAATGCGTTCTTAAGTCGTCATCATCGATTAATTTCTGTAAGTTTTCACTTAGGTCTTTAGTATTACCTGCTTCAACAGTTAAACCAACGCCCTCTCCTTCAATCACCTTTTCTATTTCAGGCAATTTAGAACCCAGAACAGGTACATGTGCCATCAGGTACTCAAAGAGCTTATTTGATGACGCTGAATAGTGATTAAAATTGGTATTCTCTAGAAATTGAATACCAATGTCAGCAGCCTTTGTGTATTTTCTTAAATCAGCATACGGTACACGCTCGATGAAGATTACTTTTTCTTCTAAATTGAGTGCTTTCATCTTAGAGATAAGATTATTTCTTTCCTTACCGTCACCAATCATAAATAAGACCGCGCCCTCTAAATCTTTGAAGGATTCTAGAAGTTTAAACAGACCTCTTCCTTCTTGCATACCACCTTGGTAGAGGACAATTTTAGTCTCATCTGCCACATGATACTTTTCCCTTAGAGGATACGTTTCGTAGTCATCTATATTATAAAGTTCAGAATAGTTATGTATAGCCAGTGGTTTTTCCTTATAAAGATCATAATGATAATCACGACGCGTTTCATTTTCGACAATAACTTCGTCGACAAATTTTAAAAGAAATTTTTCGATTTTATATATCGTATTAAAGTTATAGTGTGTACGACTTGTTTGTACTTCATGTGAATCATAGATAAGTTTCTTTGGCTTAAGACGTAATTTCGCTGAGGCAATGCCTTGAATTAATGTATTAAGATCATGTGAATGATACACATCAGTCTTATAGCGTCGACCTAATATGATCATCTTAAACATCAAGAGTGCATTAGGAATATGCTTTGATAAGATAGATGACTTTAATTTAGACGTTAAAAATTGTGGTAACTCATACTTTAACGGACGATTGACCACTATGTTCTTTTCAATTTCTTCAACTGGTTTTAGTTTCATCTCAGTCAATTCTTTTTTTGCTATAATAGTTACAGTATAATCAAGCTCAGCGAGCGCTTTGGCTTCACGTAGCACACGCGCATCATTTATAAAATTATTCCAAACAAACATCGTTACACTTTTCATTTGATTCCCTCAATATTTTAAGATATTATTTTAACTTACGTTTATAACACATTATAATAGAGTTTAATCTATTTTAAAATCTAAAGCAGAAATGAGACTTTATTTTGACTAAAAAAATCTTTTGGACAATTGTCGTTGTCCTATTAATTGTACTAATTGGCGTCGGGATATACATTTTCAGTCTTTATAATACATTCGATAAAGGTGTCTCAAATTCTTATGAACCAACAGACAGGGAGCGTTCAGATTTAAGAGAGGAAGATGCTTCAGTAGAAGATAGTTTTACAGTGCTTATTTTAGGGACTGATGAAAACGAATCAAGGGCAGAAAAAGACAACCTTGAAGGTGATAATTTTAGAACTGATAGTATGATTCTAGCGACCTTCGATAAGAATGAAGACGATGTAAAACTTGTGAATATTCCGAGAGATACACTATCGTACCTTGATACAGAAGGCTACTTCGATAAAATCAACCATGCTCATATGTACGGTGGTCCGAGCGGCTCTATGGAATCAGTTGAGGATCTCCTGAATGTGCCTGTAGATTACTATGTGAGACTCAATATGGCTGGTGTCGTTGACATCGTCGACTCTGTCGGAGGAGTGGAGTTCGATGTTCCATTTGACATGAATGAACCAAACCAAAACGATACGGGTCGTGTCAAACTAGAAGCTGGCACTCAAGAATTAGATGGTGAAGAAGCACTTGCAGTTGTAAGAAGCCGTCGAGTCGACTCTGACCTAGGCCGTGGTAACAGACAGATTGAATTAATTGAAGCCGTTCTAAGTAAAGTTAAATCGTCCGGTGGTTTAAATAAAATCGATGACTTAATTGAAGTTGTAGAAGATAATACCCGTCACAGCTTTACGACTGGTGAAATAAGAAGTATCGCTTCTTATTATGCTTTTAATGATATTACTTTTGATTCGACACAATTAAGAGGAACTGACTATTGGGCCCAGAATGGTGGTTACTTCTATCAAGCAGATGAAGAACACCTATTTGTCCTATCAAACACTATCCGTTCTATTTTGGAAATGGACCCTTCTGCTCCTAACGATTTAATTAATATTAGACTAAGAGAATACCTCGTCCCTTATGAGTATTTTGATGACTATACTATGGAAGAATACGAGCCACAAGAATTGCCTTATTATGCCGAAGAAGGATATGAAAGTCCTTATGGCGATGGCTTTGATACTGAAGAATTCGACTATGAACAATCTGATGTCGAAGGTGAGACAGATTTAGAAGAAAATCCTGAAAATAACACCGAAGAAGAACAAAATACACCTGAACAAAATGGAGCAAACGAGGATAGTCAGGGTCAAGGGCAGTACGATGAAGGCCAATACGAGGAAGGTCAGAATAATGACAACGGTTATTATGATAATCCTAATCAAGGCCAAGAATCTGGTGGTTACTACGATAGCTACGGCAACTACATTGAAGGCGATCAAAACAACACTAATGAAAACGGGAATTACTATTAAATCATGATGTGAGGTGATTCGCTTGAGAAAATCACATGACAAAGTTACAAATATTAAAGAAATGATGGATAGTTTAGAAACACTCCTTAAGGATAGTAAAACACCAAAAATTGAAAATGAGTATTTCTATGTAAATCATAGACATAAGGAATTGTACCTTTCTCTCAGGAGTTATTTTTCTGAGAGTGAGGTCAATACAGAAGTTGACGCAGCATGTTATATAACAGCCCTGCCTGAAGTCTATGAGGTTGTTGATATCTTTGAATGTATTCATCCTATTGACTGGATTTCAGACAATGGACGTTTATCAGCACCTTTTAAGAAACTTAGACCCCATATTCAATACATTGCACTTGCAGCAGCGGAAGCGAGTAACATTAAGTTTAATACTCTCCCTGCCCTTTCACTCGGCTTAGAGTACTGGAACATCGAACAGTTAAAAGTATTTTGGCAGTATACGATTATAAGAAGAAAAAATGCGATGTAGGTGATTATATGGAATTAAAAATTAGTGATGACAACAAATATTACAATGATTGTTTAGAAATTAGAAAAGAAGTATTTATAGACGAACAAAATGTACCTTTAGAAATTGAAGTCGATGAATTCGAAAAAGAAAGCGTAAATATCATACTATTAATGGACGATCGTCCTCTAGGTACTGTAAGATACCGCGACATTGGTGATGATACCGCTAAAATTGAACGTATGGCAGTTAGAAAAATTGCTCGTGGCCTTCATCTAGGACAAGCACTGATGAACTTTGCTCATATTCATGCAGAAGAAAATGGGTTTAAAAAAACCAAGCTCGGTGCACAAGTTCATGCCTTAAATTTTTATGAAAAGATGGGATATGAAGTTACATCAGATGAATTTGACGATGCAGGGATCCCTCACAAATATATGGAAAAACAGCTGGAAGTATAAACTTCCAGCTGTTTTTTTATATATTAAATGATTTTAATATTTCTTCAATTTTTTCTGTATCACCTAACTCACTTCCAAATAATAAATTATCTTCCTCAATCAATTGTTGAAGTAGGCTACCTTTTTCATATAAACCCCAAATGCGACTACCTGAGGTAACATAATCACTATATTTAGATGGCAAGTAAGGATTAATTTTCTTATAATCTTTCGTGTTCGCATCACTTAATAACAGACAATCAAAGTCTTTTGTTACATTTAGAAATTCAAAATACTTTAGGTAAGTATAAACATTTACAATTTCTGATACACCTTCTTTAATAACCTCACTTCTAACTTTAGAAGTATTATTAGTGAAAATGTATAGTTTTGCTTTTAGATTTAATGTTTGTATCTGTTTGGCGATGCTTAATATATCGTTGGCACTTCTTGTTTCGTAGAAGTTACCAAAATATCCAATATTAAATTCATTCTGGTCTAGATTGACATAATGTTTTTCAATATTATAGTAATATTCATCTAATGATGGGTGTATTGAGATTGTCGATTTTGATTCAACCATTTCTCTAAAATTATCATCAAAACGCGCTAACATAGACTGTTGCTGATTCAAGTTTGTAAATACAATTTCATCTGCAAAAACAAAAGGTAAAACTTCGCACATGTTAAAAAGATTAGTATCAAAATACTTACCGTAATCTTCAGGTGCCTGTGCTTGTAGCTTTTTGACTTCTTTTAATGTAAAGTAAGTCCCTTTTCTTTCTTCATTTTTTATATCTTGGAGAATTGGGTCTGAAAATTCAGCAACCCAGCGTAAATTATTCCCCGCTTCTCTTAGATCAAATGCAGCCATATGAGATCCTGGCCAGAGTGCCCGTGAGTAAATTTCATCATATTTGTTTAAATCAGTTCGGTTAAGCGCCTTTTCTACAAAAGCTTTTATGTGCTGTGGATTAGAAAATGACGATACTGAATTAATCATGTGACTCGAATCAATATATGGATTTGCAATGAATTCAAGTGAAGGGTCCATACCGCGTACAGACGTCATATCATTGTAGATGACGTCTACCGGCTGTTTTTTTTCATTAATACGCTTAGCCATCACCACACCACTTGTATCAACAAATGGTGGGAAACAGTAAGATACATATAAGGTTTTACTAAGCTCCTTATTCACCTGTTGATATGGGTAAAATTCATCCTGTTTATAACGAATTAAGTCCGTCACCTTAGAATAATCGTCCATATTATTCACTAGATACTTGTTTATAAATAATGCTTGCGAACGCATTCTATCTATCAAGAGATTTCTAACATCTAAATCATCTTCATAACGTAACAATTCTTGCATTGCATCTATGACATGTATTCTATCTAGAACATTAAATTGGAAGGTTACCTTCGCACGTGATAAAGTACCCTGCCCTTTATATCGATAGTAGATTGCCTCTTTTTGATTAATCTTCACAATCGGTTTAAAGACAGTAACAATTTCAGCATATAGGGCAACATCTTCGCCATTATTTAATTCTTCATCGAATTGTGTATTCAATAAGAAACTTGTTGGTACAACTTTTGCACCGTTTAAAGATAAGTTCTTACCCACATCAAAATATTGATCTGGATATTGGTTTTTATTTTTAAGTTCTCTATTGATGACATTATTACCATGATCGTCTCTGCCATCTACAATCTCATGTAATTGATTAAGTACAATAGTATATGGTTCCGCTTCTTCTAAGGCATGTTTTAAATAGTCTACAGATAAGGTATCATCTACATCTAAAAAAGTAATATATGCAAATGATGCATTGTTAATTCCGAGATTTCTTGCACGTCCGACACCTTGTTTTGCATACAAGACTTTATGTTTAAAAGGCTTATCTAAACTGTTAAATATTTCTTCTGAAGCTTCGTATTCTCCATTGAAAATAAACAACACTTCGAAGTATCTACTATCAAGAGATTGTTTTGTAATGGATTCAATTAATTCTTTTATAAAATCTTCACCACGGTGGACAGGTATAATTACACTGACACCATGAGATAGGTCAACTACAGGGAAAGGTGATTGTTCCTCAGGTACTTGTTGGTCATTTAGTATGGAGTTTTTAATTTTTTTTATTTGTTTTAAACGCTCTCTAATTTTTAAATTAGACATACTCATACACTACTTTCCGACAAACTTTTTCATCTTCAAACCTAATTTAATAGGAAAAAAACTTTGATATTTTTTAATTTGACGATTTAACCTGTCATTTTCATTTTTTAATACTGATATTTGTCTATCAATATTTTTAAGTTCATTTAGTGCGCGTTCTTCTTTATTAAGTGACTCCAAAGCTAAGTTTTTTAATTCTTCATAAGTTAATTTTTCCATATCACATACACCTTATAAATATTGTAACGCTTGTAAGTATCCCATAATCACTATAATAACTGATAGAAGGCTTAAAAGCATGCCGTTACCTATACCAAACCTTGTGTCATTTTTCTCCATCGGTGCTTGTGAGGCACGTTGACCATCAACCATTGCTTTCTTATAGCGTTTTTGAACATGTTTTGGTTTTATGTTGTATCCTCTGACAAATCTAGCATATAGTCCGACTACTGGAATACAATCTCCATATTCTTTTAGTTCTCCAAAATGAATCCATGCTGCCTTATTACACATTTTCTGTATTTGAGGTATAGAGTGACTGACAAAAAAGATTGTTTTGCCTTCTTCTCTAAAGCTTTTCATCTTCTCAATGCACTTATTAGCAAAAGTATCATCACCGACTGACAGTGCCTCATCCACAATAAGTACATCTGGATCAGTATGCACTGCAATAGCAAAGCCCAGTCTTGACATCATCCCGCTTGAATAGTTCTTAATCGGTTGATCTAGGAAGTCCTCAAGTTCTGAGAACTGCACAATATCATCATAACGCTCTTCGATTTCTTTCTCACTCAAACCGTGCATCAAACACTTCATATGAATGTTTTCTTCACCTGTTAATTCAAAGTTTAAGCCCGCAGAAATTGCAATCAAAGACGGTTTACCATCGACATAAATATCTCCTGTTGAAGGTGATGTGACACCGCCTAGTAAGTTAGATAAGGTCGATTTCCCTGAACCATTAAGTCCAACAATACCGACAGAGTCTCCAGGTTCGACTTCAAATGATACATCTTTTAAAGCATAGTAATATGCTTCTTCTTTATTTAAAAATGGAAATAGAATCTTCCATAATTTCCTTTGCTTGCTCGTTGTATTAAATACTTTAGAGACATTATTTACTTTTACTTTATAAGTCATTTAATCACTTCCATCTCGAGTGTTATTTAGAACACTTGATGTTTTTTACTTGATAAGTCGCTTTATCTATATCGTTAGCGAGCTGTTTAAAGGTCGATGCATACTTTTGATAATCGTGTTGTCTTGTAATATACAGCTTCTCTTCATACGTCTGGTCTAAAATACTCTCTCTTTCAGTAAATGCCCAAATATTTGAAAGACTACCACGATAATCACTGAGTTTTGAAGGCACATATGGATTATATGGTTTAATGCCAACTGTTTCTGCATCAAATATTAATAATGCATCCATTAGGTCTGTTAAGTTTAAAAACTCGAAGTACGGTGCATATTGGTTCATCACAATGTAATCCTTAAAGGCGCTTTGATTGTAAAATCTCATCGTCTTACGGTTTAAGTTAGTAAACACGTGAATCGTAAAGTTATTAATATTGGCTTCGTATAGGTATTTCGCCACTAATTCGATTTGTCTAAAACCACGGGTATCGTAAAAATTACCAAAGTATGCAATATTGATCTTATCCTGTTCAACCTTATAGAAGGATTTCACGAGTTGATACATATCTCTAGGTAAGGTTGGGTGCTGACTAATAATTGCCTTGGATTTGACCAATTCTTGAATATCTTCATCATACCTTAAAAGCATATAATCTAGCTGATATTTGTTTGTAAAGATGAGTTCATCAGCATACAAGAAAGCAACAACTTCACAGACATTAAATGAATTGTCATCAATTAAATCACTATATTTTGGCCCAACAAAGGCTTTTAAATCTTCGATATAATCATCATCTTCAATAGGTGCATGCCTTAAATTAGAAGACACATCTGTTACCAAGGGATCTGAAAACTCTGCAACCCATTTAATTGATTGGTTAATTTTCTTTAATTCGAATGCTGCGAAGTGAGAATGTGGAAACATAACACGAGAGTACATTTCATCGTACTTGTCACTGTACATCTTGTATGCATGTAACACACCATCTATATAATCTTCGATACTTTGCCAACTACTAAAGGCCTGGGCACCATTTAAAACAATTTGCGAATCTAATAAGTGACTCATAATGTTCATGAGTTTTTGGTCTTTTTTTCTAATTCTACTCATGTCATTGGAAATCACATCCACGACTTGTTTGTCTTCAAAAATACGTTTTGCCATCACATTACCACTCGTGTCGTTAAACGGAGGGAAACAATAAGCCAAGACTAATTTTTTAGCATCGCCCTTATTTAAGGCTGCATAATAAATGCTCTTAATACCATAGGATTTCAATTTCTCAATTAATTCATCCTTTGAAATAAGACCCTTATCAATGTAGTTTCTTAAATGAGACGTAAACATCTTATTGAAGTGATTCAATACGCCTGCAACTTCATCATCAAAACGTTTTTGTAGTATGTTATCCACGTATTTAATTAGATTGATAATGCCATCTAAGTCATTTGTTAACCCACGAGATAACTTCCCTGAAACCTTTAGTGAATCACTTCTTCTAACATGACCATTAAGATTTACTAGAGCAAGTAAGTTTGTCATCCAAACATTGAATCTAAATGTAAAGTTCTCACTAAATTCATGGTAGAAAATTAAATCACTCGGTATTAGACAGTTGGTCTCTTTAATGATTTTATCGATGGTAAAGCCATCAAATTTATAGTCTTCAATATGATTGTCTGATAAAAATTTCTGATAGATTTTAGCATCGACTGATTCATTATTATCTACATCGATGAGATATAACTTATCCGCTTCTAATCGAAAGGCTTCATCACCTAGTTTAATGGATAACGATTCATCTAAAATCAGTACATGCGAAAGGCCAATATAGACTTTTGCATCTTCAACATTGCCCTTTAAAACAAGCTGGTTATCAGCTTTACAATGACTATTTAGAGACTCGTAAACTCTGTCATCTGAAGTGACCAAGATCATCTCAAGGTCAGATCTTCCTGCTACTTGTTCTAAATTTTTTAAAGCGAAATTCGTATTTGATACGACCTCTTGGATGATGGTCAGGCCTTGTTTATGTTTATGAGACAATGAAGAAATGACACTATTAATATATTCAGAATTAGCATCTTGAACGTTGACTCTATTAACTAACTCCATTAATATCCTCTTTTCTTGTTCCAGTATGCAACTTGAAGTTTGCCGAGCTTAGATTCACGGAGTTGTTCAAGTCGTTTTAAGGCTTGCTTATATTTTTCCATTAGATCTAAATAACGTGTTTCAAGTTCATCATCATTGATTGCACCTGATGATTGTTCAAGTAATTGCTTCTCTCTTTGTAACTGGGCAATTTTCTCATTGTTCTTACCCTGTTCTCTTAGCAAGCTTTCAACAATCTGAAGCTCATATGATTTATTTTTCTCTTGAATGTTAATGTTTAAACGCTGATATTTCTTCAGTATATGGTCACTTTTCTCACCAAGTGTGAACACAAAAGCATCAGATTTATAATCTATATCTGCAATGTTTACAGCTGAACTTAATAAGGTGTCATTTAGCTGGTCATCGTTGATGATGAGTTGCAGTTCACTATCAGTCTTTAATTCATTAATAATCGTCCAAACATCAATCACCATCAGAGGCCTTAAGTCAAGGTATCTCGTTGTGTCATATTGTTGTAGTTTTGACAATAGAGTCTGATATCCTTCTTTGGTATCTAAGACTAGAGTCGCTGACTTAGCAGTTTCATTGTCATCATATTCAAGGAGAAACCTACTCATTTGACGCCACCTTCTTAAAATTGACTGTGGATTTATCAAAGACACGAGAATTTTCTTTTTGACTTTCCTTAGCATATGCTGTAATCGTGTATCGGCCTTTTGGAATATCGAAGCTAAAGGTATTCGACTTTTGATAGCCGGTTTTTATCGTTTCAATCTTCCCTTTTCGGTCGATTAAATCAACTGCATATTCCATCTGTTCACCCGTTGCATCAATTATGATATCAAGCGTGTGACTTTGTTCAATATAGACATCGTTAAGCCTTAACTTTGGTGATGCATTATTTACGAGCTCACTTGTCTCTATTAGGATGCCTTCTATGTGCGCTTCTAAATCGTGATATGCTTTCTCCCAATTAACTCCAGCCATCTGTAATCACCTCAATTTCTTGATTTATAACGGTTTCTACCCCTGCTTGTTTACGGATACTTGCTGCAGCTTGTTGGCTAATCTTCTTAAATTCTTTAGTGTGTTTATAGAGATAGTCAATGGCATCGACCATGTCATCTAGATTATCTCTTTCTGCCAACATACCTGTCTTCTTATGTTCGATAAATTCCGGTATACCACCAATGGCATTCGTTACCGGAACTAAGCCACTACTCATCGCTTCTCCTAGTGAGACACCTTGTGAGTCGTGTCTAGATGGCCCTAAAAATATGCCATGTGCCTGATGGATTTCTGGAATGTCATCCTGTTTTACAAAACCTTTATGAAGATGAACGTTATCAAACTTCTTTAAAGGGTTAGTAATTACATTAAATAGCTTGCCATCACCATATAGATTAAATTCTAGCTTGTTGAAGTACCTTTTTGTACTTAACTTCTTAATGACATCAACTGTTATATCATTCGCATAGTTTTTTGCTGTGTAAGGTCGGATGCTGCATATATTTAAGCGGTCATCCTTAGTTTTCTTCTTGTAAGTAAATAGTGCATCATCAATGATGTTATGAATGACATAATTACGTTCTGGTACGACACCAACAAAAGGATCCACGTAAAGTTCTTTGAAACGCTTAGAGACATAGACGAACTTAATGTTTAATTCTTCTCTCGTCATGATATCTCTTAAAAACTCTCTTTGCGGTTCAAACACTATTTCTTTTCTTTGAAGTTGAGCATCTAATTGGCCAACGTCACTTAAGAAGTTATAGTAACGTCGGTGCCAGGCCTCAGCTTCAAAACCATGTAACCAGACAACAATATTCGGTTTTCTATGGCTAGGTAATTGATCTATGCCATAAAACATCTTTGGATTAATAAAGTGAAACAACACGGTCTTAAATGAATGTTCTTGTAAGTAGGATGCAATTTGATATTCATCCATGTATTTAATATGAACCCCATCGTAGAATTCATCTTTTTTTACTTTTGTTGTAATGACAACGACGTCTACAAATAAGCCCTTTTGTTGATAGGCTTTGACTCTTCTATGCAAAAAACTATTCGCATATAGATTGCCCATTGTTGGGTAGGCGTTACATATCATTAGGTAATTATGCATGGTTTACCACCTTATAAGTAATCGATTAGTTTGTAACGGAACTTTATGTGTAGATAAGCACCAATGACTAAGAGACTCAATGTAATGCCCCAGAAATAAATATGTTGCTCAAAACTACCATATAGAAGTCCGTCTCCATATATTAAAGCATTTCTAAAGTTCATCACTAGATATGCGAACGGGTTTAAATCAGAAATCATCTGTAATAATCCCCCACGTTCTCCTGGCTGCCAAAAAATGGGAGTTAGGAAAAAACCCATCCGAATGACATTTTGCAGCACATTTCTAAAATCTCGCACTAAAATAATAAGGGTGCTCATTATTAAGTTTATCGCAAAAATGATTAAAAAAGATGCGATTACAAAATATATTAGAGTTAAGAAATAAAGTGGATTCACATATCCTGAAAATAGCGATATTGCCATAATTATAAATGTCATAAAGGATAAGTTAATCAAACTATTTGTAAATGAAATTGACAGTAGGACACTCGATGGAAACCTCATTTTAGTAACCAATCCTAGCTGAGCATAGATTGCATTAGATCCACCACTAATTGCTTGTGATATAAATAACCAAGGGAACAGACCTGAAATTAAATACACAATAAATGGGATTCCTGCTTCAGGTGCAGTTGCACCCCTTAAACCTAAACCAAAGATTAAATAGTAAATCGCCGCTTGCATTAGCGGTTGTAATATATTCCAAAATAAGCCTAGGTAATGATTAGAATATTCACTTTTAACATTATAAATAGATAGTTTCCAGATAAGGTGAATATTTTGAAATTGTTCTCTAAATAATGCTATTACGTGGTTCATGGCTTTCCCTCTCATACATGAGTTTATATTTCTACATCTTGTTTATTATAATCGTTATCCACTAAGGTGTCATTTAAAACCCTAGCCTGGAAAAGTAAAAACTACGCCTCCTTACCACTAAATGGGTAAACGAAGCGCAGTTATAAAATTAAGTATATTAATGGCCTATTATTTTGCACTTAAAAATAATACCCTTGTTGTTTTTGTTAAGCTAAATAAATAACCGAGTATGACGGTGATCATTACACCAAAGGCTGTAAACTCGAAAACTGTGACATCATAGTTTAACACTGTTCTAATAAATATATTTACAGGAAGGTGTAAGTACATAATAACAATCGAGTATCTACCCACTGTTTTAAACACTTCTTTTATCGGGAACAGGGAAATTAAATGACTGATATAAATTACTGGCATAAAGAACAGTAATGGGATAATTAAATCAAGAATAACATAGTTATATGAACTCATTTTTAAATTTAAGTAAAAATCCATATAGCCAGATGCATTCAAATAAATGGCAGCAACGGCTAATACTAAGGAAATCAATGCTATCACTAAAGAGTCCTTATACTTTCTTATAAAATCTTTACAAAAAGTTCCTAATGAATAAAAGAACGATGAAATCATGACGACATTCGCATTCCAAGGCCAATTGTATGCGGTGATTACCTCACTATGTCCGAGTATGAATAAGCCTAGAACAATTATAAACTTCAACCAGTTGTTCAATTTACTGATGAGACCAAATAAAAGTTGAGTTAATAAGAGCACAGTTATAAACCAGAAGATACCGTATGGTCCTTGTAACTCACTTCCCCCATAAATGAGTGCTTGTAAATGCGGGAAGAATCCACTTAAATCATCATAGTTAAATAACAGAAAAATCGCGATGCCGTACACAAAGTAAGGTAAGATCATACGATAGGTCTTTTTACCAGCCCACATAGGAAATTTTTTCAGTTCGATTTCTTTAAACAGTATACCTGATAAGAAAAAGAATAATGGCATTCTAAACCAGCCCAAATATATATCTAAAAAAGCGTGGCCAGCATGTCCAAGTACGACCAGTGTAATACTAATTGCCTTAGCAATATCTATCCATTCAATTCTTTCTTTCTTCACTTAATCACTCTCTACACACTCTAATCTCCGAAGAAATTAAATTTTTCATGATACCTGGATTATACTACCACAATATTTTTATTTTGTACTTCTTTCTACTATACGTTCTAACTGACCCATATCTACAAAACCTATAGAGTTCTTTTCATTAAGCTGCACATATGATGGCAACTTATTCTCTTTTACGAAGTCTGTCTTATTTCTCTGGAATTTACCAATAACAACCATCACACGATGAACAAGTGTAGTTAATTCATCGATAATACCTTGATTCAACTTCGACACTTCTAGATGAATGATTGGATTAATTCTATCTTTTGCAGGAAACATAATCGTTCTAATCCACTTCAATTCACTTTTGGTGAGTTCTTCTTTGGTTTTCAATTCCAGTATTAAGAAAGGAAAACGGTCCTCATCTTTAAATGCATTTTCATACTGTAATTTGAAGTGATAGAACTCAAAGCCATGTTCTTCATAACGAACCAAGTATTGGTGTTTTTCCTGCTGAATAAAAAAGACAGTTCCATATAATGTTTCCGGGTCCTTTTCCTCAGCTTTAAATTTATCGATAACATTGACGAGCTGTGAGTAATCTAAGAGTAGCTGACCTGCCTTGTGTCCCGACTCATTGCGTTTTTGTGTTAATGTTAGTTCTACTCTGTCTGAAGCCATTACAACTTTTTCAAAACCGTGAAATAAACTATTTGTCTTTAATTTATGCATTTCCCCATATGAATAGCCATTGACTTTCATAGTCGGCAAATAGGATTCAAAGATTAATCCTTCTTGTAACAACTTTCCTAACAGAAAGTCTACTGTTGATTCTTCGGGGATATCAATCTTAGTTATAGAAACGCCAAGATCAAAATCCTTCACTTTAACTTTTAACTTCAAGATGCTCTCTCCTTCTCCAACTGCAGAAATGCTTCTAATATATTTACTCTCATAACAACCAAGTCATTATTCTCATACATAGATTGTACTTTAACATCTCTTAGTTGAGAACTATTAGAAGGAATTTTGTCTGTAATAAATTGCATAAAAGTAATCGCATAGTCTTCTTTCACATTAGTCGCTTGGTATGGTGTATAAAATGCAGTTACATTATTATTATAGAATCCTTCAATCTGGGCCTGACTTTTACCTGAGTTTTCATGCCACTGTTCATCGTATTGACTCCAAAATCGATCTCTAAAGTCATCGAGAATTGTGTTTTCTTTTAGACAGTTTAAATCTGTGGTATCACAATCACTCGTGAAATCATCAATTGGTAATGAGTACAAGTGCCCGAATTCGTGGATTAAATTTCTATATGTGGATGGTTTGTCTAAATTATCTCTGACATCTATGCCTAAGGTCGCTCCATCTCTTTCAATTGACACAAAAGCTGCAGTATTTCCTTCACCGTCAGAGAACAAACGATAAGTATGTATAGCGTCTAAATATTGCTCAGGAAATACCCTTGTCAATGTGTGCCACAGATCTATAAACTCACCTTCGTTACCAGCTGGTAAGTCCCCTTTCACCGTTATATCTGTTAACTCAGTACCTTCAACCTGATAATCTATAAAATATTCTCTTGAGCGATTTTCAAAGAATATGTGTGGTTCATCACCAAAATCAATATATGTACTGAGCTCATTTAGATATGAATCCCCGAGCGTTTTACATTCAAGTACTGTATGGCAGTCTGGATGATCAATGGATTGTGACCACTCTATATTGCTTTCAATATGGCTTTCTGTCCCACTCAAGCGGTCCATCAGTAAAAATCCTAAATATGCCATGAGAAATAGACTGAGACCTATAAAGATTAACTGTAAAATATTTTTCCCTGCCTTATTCACTTTAGTTGGTGGCAAGTTGCGCTGGTTCACGCGCTTAGTATCAATAATATTTTTATGCTGTAAGTACTCAATAATTTTTTCTTTGTGAAGATGATAATTCGGCAAGCCGGAACCATCAACTTCAACAATCGTCATATTTTCAGTATTTCTTATTTTAAATTCATTACATGTAAAGACAGTAATAGGCACCTTATGATTAATCGCAAAATTCGTAATCACTCTATAGTCGCGTTCATTGATATCAGTGGTCAGAATAATTTGGCTAATATTCTTTAAGTATTTTTCATTGTTCTTAAAAGTCTCAAACAAATTAGAACCAGCATTAAAAGTATCAGCATATAAAGTGCCGTAATCTACCGCAACGGATTTTGCATAATCTGTCATTATACCTTGCTGCCTCAAATGTTTTTTTAATATTTTCGTTTGATCATACTCAGTCGTACTAAAGTTTGTATGCAGATAAATGTCATCTTGAGTATACTGACTTAACAATTCAGCTATGGAATAACCTCCCACAAAACGGCCATCTTCTTGTTTATACAAGCCAGTTACCAGCAATAGACTCATCTTATCACTCCGTTGTTTTGTCAGTGAAATACTGCCGCATTATATCATTATGTTTAACCGTTCTATCTAATATATGTAAGGTGTTATCGTATTGCTTCATTGCACGTTTATAGTCATAATCCACTTTGACTTCCAATCCCGATACAAATTTAATCACTAAATGATGACCAGATTGTCTAAACTCTAATAGTTGTCTTAAATTTACCCAAAAAGGATTCTTAAAACGGCTACTGTTTAAAGGAAATAATACAAAATGAAACTTTTCATCAATCACTATAGGTTGTAACTTATGTATGTTATGTATTAGTTTAACATTTTTACGCTTAACTTTAAGATTAGAAGAATAAAAATAGATTAATATATCATCTATCCATTGTTCAGATGATTTTTTACTTAAAACTTTCCTATCCTGGTAGACCGCTTGACATAAATGATGGACATCTAAAATTGGCTCAATATATAAGACTTGGGGTGTCAGTTCTGGAACAGTAAGCATATAGTCACCTCGTTATCAAATTTAGAAGACATACTTATTGTAACCTGCAGAGCGCTTAATTAACATCATTAAACAATATACTTAACAAAATGTAACATAAGGTTGTTTTAACATTCTTTTTTTTACTTTAAGCTCTTATCTTTTTTCTATAAAAATTTATATATTGTAGCTATCCGGAAATAAGAAGGAATCGATTCAGATAGGACTTAAAGTGCTTGATGGAAAAATTTTAGCTTATGAACCAATGATACACAGTATTATATTCAAACTTAATATAAAATTCGAGCAGGATGAATATATGCAACTCGGTAGAATTGCAACTTTTGAGGCTTTAAAGAAGTTTGACTCATCTCGTACATCTTGTTCAGAAGCACAATTTGTCTATACGATTGTTAAACAAAGACTGATAGATCAGATTAGAAAAACATCACGGTATCAACACGCAGTACAAACGTTTCAGAGCCAAAGTACAAATGTGACTTATAATGATATATACGATTTTCTTTTCAGCTATAATAAAAACTTAAACAATAAAGAAAAACAATGGTTGGAAGATAGTTTATTAGGCTTTCCATTATCTCACACTGCAAGAAAATTAAATGTCAGCCTTTCTACTGCTAAAAATATTAGACGAACGACCAGAGAAAAAATTAGAAAGGAATTCTATTTGTGAAGAAACGACAACGATTTAACCCGACCTACTGGTTTTTTATCCAAAGTATGGTATAATGTCATACATTATATTCTAGAACAGTGGAGGAAATGACATGGACGCGAAAAAGAAAGACAAAGAAGAATTAGATGTAAAAGTAGGTAACATTGTTAAATTTGATGGTATGCTCGGTAAAGTTGAAAAGATTAATGACAACTCTGTAATAGTTGATATTACAATTAACGACAACTTTGACGAACATGAAATGTTCGAGAAAACAGTTGTTAACCATAGAAGATATGAAATTGTAGACGATACGACTGCATAAATCAAAATGTACCAGGGTTTGAATGAATCGTTCAAATCCTGGTTTTTTTATTGCTATTTTTGAATACTAACTACATGCTATGATTGACATTGAATGACCATAAATATATATTTACATTAACATTGAAAAAATTCTAAAGTGGGTAATTAAATGAAAAAAATTCTTTGGACTATATTTATTATTCTAGGTGTCGTCCTCCTAGCTGCTGTAATTTATATTCTTTACCTATTTAACATGTTTAACAGCGGGGTCTCTGATTCATATGAAGAGATTGACCGTGACCGCTCTGAACTGCGTGTAGATGACGTCGATGCTTCGAATGATAGCTTTACTGTACTCATTCTCGGTATTGATGCTGATGCAGAAAGAACCCAAGATGGACAAATCAATGCGGATAATTTCCGTTCCGACAGTATGATTTTAGCAACTTTCGACCGAGAAAATGACGATGTAAAAATGGTGAACGTTCCTCGTGATACTTTATCTTATATTAGTTCGGTAAACTATTTCGATAAAATCAACCATGCTCACGCATTTGCAGGTCCAACTGGTGCTATGGATTCTGTTGAGTCCCTATTGAATGTGCCTGTCGATTACTTTGTTCGAGTCGATATGAACGCAGTTGTTGAGATCGTAGATGCGATTGGTGGCGTTGACTTTAACGTGCCTTATGACATGAACGGTTTACAAGCAGGTGAGCAGCACCTTGATGGTGAACAAGCACTTGCTGTCATTAGAAACAGAAGTGTTGACTCCGACCTTGGTCGTGGTGTAAGACAAATGGAACTGATTGAAGCTGTTATTAAACAAGCACAATCACTTAGCTCACTGTCCCAAGTTGATGACTTAATTCAAATCTTTACGAGCAATACGAGTCACAACTTTGCAACAAGTGATATTCGTTCCCTTGCATCTCATTACTTATTTAACGATGTAGCTTTTGAATCAACACAACTCCAAGGTACAGGCTTTACAAGTGAATCAAATGGCATCTATTATGCATGGCCAGATGAGGAACATTTATTTGCACTCTCTAATTCAATTAGAGAAATGCTTGCATTAGATCCATCTGAACCAAATGATCTTATTAACATTAGATTGGGTGAACAAATCCAACCCGTTACGGAAGTCAGTACAGACTTACTTGAAAATTATGAATTAGAATCTAAGCCACCTTATGCTGAAGAAGGTGCTGAGAACCAGTACGGAGATGGTTTTGGAATTGAATAAGCAAGTAAAAAACTAGGCAATCAATTGATTGCCTAGTTTTTTTTATAGATAGCGATGAACTAAGTCCAAATATTCAATGTCTTCTCTTAACTTCGCAAACTCTTCATCACGCATTGCTAAACTATGTCCAAGATATTCAAATGTATTTACTCTAGTTTTAAATCTAATGTCCAGTTCCATAATATGACCATTGTGTACATGATGGAATAATGGAACAGCTTCACCATGTTTACGACTAATGGTCATACTTTCTGTTTGTTTTTTATAATCACTTTCATAGTCTGCCCCAGTAATTAATATACCTGCACCTTCGATACTATTTTTAAGTGCATCGATGTGTTGCTCGTCTATTAGATTGGAAACAAAGACGATCACATAGTCCGGATTTTCTAAACTATGTATATATCTCAGCCACTTTTTCAAGGAAATCTGTAAGTTTTCAATGGCTACTTGCTTTGTCTTCTCTTCCTCATACCCACCGTATGCCCCTAGTACAGCGATTTTCATTCTATTAACATTTAATATGCGGTAAGGTTGGCCAAAATATGGCTCATGCGTATGTTTCTGCACCACATTCGTACATACCCACGGGAAATATGTTGCCCGCATCGCCTTACTTGTACGATCCAAATAGTTCAAATCCATATCGTTTAAAGTTGCAAAGCGATACTTTAAATAATTCATACTCATGACCTGAGGATCCTGAGGCACTTTTATAGTCGAAGCACCACCTAGAGTTCCACCTAAGTCACAAAATACAGGTCGTTTTAAACCCTCAGTCAATTTCATACTGTTGACAGCACTAGATATTTTACTAAAGGTTACACCTTCTTTTTTTCCCAAACGATCATGCATATGCTGTGTGATATATAATTTGATATTAAAAAATTCCGACACCATAGAGGGTTCCTCCTCGTCTTATCCAACCATTAGTCTTTCTTCAGGATAGCGGTAAGTCAATTCTCTTTTCTTACCAGCAATAGATAACAGGAATGACACAAATCCAATTCTACCTATGAACATGAATAGAATAATAATTACCTTACTTAAAATTGATAAGTCTGGTGTAATCCCTGTTGATACTCCAACAGTCCCAAAGGCTGAGGTCACTTCAAAAATAATTTGAATGACCGTAAACTTGTCACCTTCAGTAATTAATATTGTTAAAACACCAAAGAAGACTAATATCATCGCTAGTATAAATACTGCAAAAGCTCTATGGATATCTATTTTAGCGATACGTTTCTTAAAGACATTTACATCCTGTCTTCCTTTTACAAAGCTAACCAAAAATAAAACTAATATTATAAATGTAGTCGTTCTTATACCACCACCCGCACTAGAAGGTGAAGCACCAATAAACATGAGCATACTCATAATAACTTGTGTAGGTTCAGCCAATTGATCAACAGGCACTGTCGTAATACCTCCACTTCTTGTCGTGGTAGATAAAAACAAACTGTCAACAATGGAATTTAAGATATTCTTGTCTTTAAAAAATCTTGGTAATTCTAACAGTAATATAAAAAACATACCTATAACTAAAAGTATTGCATGAGTGGACACTGTTACTTTAGTGAATAATGAAAAATTAAAACCAGGTGATTTCTTTCGAAAATAATGCTTCACCTCTATTAATACAGGGTATCCAATCGCACCTAGAATGATTTGACACATTACTGGAATCTGTATTATAAAGTTACCACTTTGATGGACTAGAGAATTACTGTATAAATCAAGCCCACCATTGGTAGTCGCTGAAACAGATAAAAATGTACCATGTAAAAGTGCATAAGCGAAATCACCTGTTGCATTATAAAAATAAGAAACATAAATTATCGCGCCTATAAATTCAACGAGTAACAAGACGGAAAAGATGTCTAAGACCATACGAACTGCTCCAGAAGTCTGATGACGCGCATTATCCGTCATAATTTGTCTTCTTTCCCTAACGCTGATCTTACGACCGATTAACAACCAAACCAAAGTCCCTACTGCCATAATCCCAATACCACCAAGGTTCATTAAAAACATAATGATGATATAACCTGCTTGGTTGAATGTTTCAACTAGAGTTACAGTACTCAAGCCTGTCACTGACAAGGCGGAAGCAGCTATAAATACTGTATCTATAAAGGGAATTGATCCATCAGAATAAATTACTGGGATACTTAATAGCCCTGTTGCCAATATTAAGGCAATCAAATAGTACATTAAAATTGCTCGCTGAGGGCTCAAACCATTAGTTTTTTTAGCATCTCTCAACAATTTACTATCCCCAATCCATTTCTAAATGTTTTATTACAGTCATATTATACACGAAATTATTCTTAGGAAAAGAGTGATAACGATAGTTCGTCAAATAAAACGGTGATTTCTGTAATGAACAGAAATCACCGTTTCTAATAAATATTGAAGTTTTTACAGCCTATTTTTCAACTATTCTAAAGTGACAGTTAATGATTCTTGTTGACCATCTCTATAAAAATCGATAACCATCTCTTCGCCAGATTGTTTTTCATAGTAAAGATGCTGACGTAACTCAACCATATTCTTAATTGGTTCACCATCTAATTGAGTAATGACATCGAGTTGTTGAAGACCTGCTTCTGAAGCAGGGGAGCCATCTTGGACACTCGTAACGATGACGCCACCTTTAACATCTTCAGGTAAGTTCAGTTGATCATATACTTGTGACGATGCAACATTTAGCAAGTCCTGTAAGGTAATGCCTAAGAATGGTCGAATCACTTCACCATTTTCTTCTAGTTGACTTGTTACTTCTTGTACCTCATTTACAGGAATTGCAAACCCAATTCCTTCAACAGAAGCAATACCGACTTTCATTGAATTAATTCCAATCAGTCGACCATTACTATCAATTAAGGCTCCACCAGAGTTACCTGGGTTGATGGCTGCATCGGTCTGTAATACACTCGCTTCCCAGTCGTTAGAGCCATCACCATCTAAATCTACTGGTACAGACCGGTCTAAGCCAGAAATAATACCTTGAGAGACAGAGCCAGAGAATATTTCACCGAGTGGCGAACCGATAGCAATTGCTGGTTCACCTACTAGTAAATCACTACTATCCCCAAACTCAATTGTACTCTCTACAACATCTGCTGGAATACTTAGGACAGCTAAATCCGTCCAAATATCAGTACCGACAATATCGGCATCGACAGAATCGCCACTTTCTAAGTTGATTTTGACTTGTTCAGCACCATCGACAACGTGGTGATTCGTTACAACATAGGCAAGGTCGCCATCTACCTTATAAATAACACCAGAACCACTACCCGCTTCTTCCGCTTCACCAGAGTCCGTCGTCATGCCTGGAATTATAGATTCCATTCTCTGCATATTAATGACTGAAACAACAGCAGGTTTTGCTTTTTGGACTGCTGCAGTTGTATCTGTGATAACCTTACCTTCATTATCAGCTTCCAATTGTTCTTTCACTTCAGAAACATCTTGGTTAGAATCGAGGTCAGCTGCAGTATTCTCGTCTGTACTTACTTCACTCTCTTCGTTGTCAGAAGTAAATAATGCGTACACACCTAAAACGAGTAAAGCACCGAGAATACCAGCAATTAAAGGTATTAAGAACGATTTAAAACCGAAACTACCTTTAGTCTTTTCTTTAGTATCATGTGAATCTCTCATTCTATTTTCTATCTTTACTGATTCTTCATTGACACTATCATCTTTAGCTTCTTCGTGAGTGACTGCTTCCTCACTTCCGCCAAACTCTCTGTCGTATTCTCTTTGTCTAGAGAATTCATAACGATCCTTATCTCTGGCATCGTCACTTTTTCTATCAGTGAAATTTCTCGCTGTACGTCTGTACTTATCACGGTCAATCGGACGTTCTCTTTCGTCTGACATTCATATCACTCCATCCTAATTACTTATCAATAATTATAAGACCTTTTAAAATGACATGCCAATTAAAACCATTAGGATTTAGGTTCTGTAACATTTTGTTCTTTTTTAGAACCACCGAACCAACCTGCTAGAACAATAATCAACATTACTACCCAGAAGATAATCTTCCAAGTTGTTGAGTGTGGGAAGTCGTGAGGAATAACACCAATCGCATCATGTGCAAGTGTTAAGACCGCAAGTTTTACACCTACCCAGCCAACTATGACAAAGGCTGCAACTTCAAGTGATGGTCTTTTTGCAAGTAATTCAACAAAGTAGTTCGCGAAGAATCTCATGATAATGACACCTATTAAACCACCGATTAACATGACTGTATACTGACCCGCATTAACACCAAAGAAGTCTCCACCAACAGCCGGTAAAGCAAGTGCAATTGCTGCAGCTGCTAATATAGAATCTACTGCAAAGGCAATATCGGCTAACTCAACTTTTAACACTGTCATCCAGAAACCAGATTCTTTCTTATCTTTCTGTTTCTCTGCAAGTTCTTCAGTTGAAGTATTTGATTTCTTCTTAATTTCGATTAAGTGTGAAATTGACACATAGAACAAGTAAAGCGCACCTAAAGCTTGTACCCACCACCATTGTACGAGCCAAACAAGTAATAAAATAGCAATAACACGGAAAACAAAGGCTCCTAAAAGGCCGTAGAACAAGGCTTTCTTACGTTTTACAGGCTCTAAATGTCTAACCATTACTGCAAGTACAACTGCATTATCCGCAGCAAGTAGTCCTTCTAAACCTACTAAGACGATTAAAACCCACAGGTATTCTAATAAAACCGCTGTATCCAAAATAATTCCTCCCATATTTAAATATTTCAAACACAAAAAGAGACCTATAACAGTGCCTAGACTTTGGCCTAAGCTCTGTTAAGGTCTCACGATACAATATTATATATTGCTCAGTACACCGGGATTACTCCGTAGTGACGACGCACTGATAGTTTCCTATTCGTTACTCCCCTTATAGAAGGTTCGTCTTATGTGTTTGTTAATTCTTTTATAATATATGCTATCTACTGTAAAAAGTAAAGTTATTTTATAAAAGACTATATAATTTAATCTCAGGATACTTCTCGCTGAACCAACGCATAGCAAAATCATTTTCAAAGAGGAAGACCTTATTGTCATAGCGATCATATACCAAGTTCGCTCTTGGTGAATGCATCGCATCTGTAATATCTTCTTCATTCTCTACCCAACGCGCAATTTTCTTACCGATTGGTTCCATAATTATATCCGTATTGTACTCATTCTTCATACGATGTTCGAAAACTTCAAACTGAAGCTGACCAACAGCACCAAGTATAGGCTGATTTGTATGCATTGATTTATAATATTGAATTGCACCTTCTTGAACGAGCTGTTCAATACCTTTATAGAAATGCTTTTGTTTCATCACGTTTTTAGCAGTGACTTTCATAAAGATTTCAGGCGTAAATTGTGGTAAATCTACATACTCACGTTTTTTGCCATTATATAAAGTATCACCAATTTGATAGTTACCAGTGTCATATAGGCCAATTATGTCACCTGCATAGGCTTCATTAATCGTTTCTTTATCATCAGCCATAAACATTGTGGCTCTGGTAATTTTAGATTTCTTTCCGGTACGTGCAAGCGTTCCGTCCATACCTCTGGTAAATTTCCCTGAGACAATTCGCATAAAGGCTAGGCGGTCACGGTGTCTCGGATCCATGTTCGCTTGAATTTTGAAGATAAAACCAGAAAACTCATCATCTTGAGGTTCTACTATCTGGCCTTCTGTCGTTTCACGTCCTGTAGGTGCTGGTGCAAAATCTACATAAGTGTCTAAAAACTCTTCAATACCAAATGTTGATAAGGCTGAACCAAAGAATACTGGTGTTAAATCCCCACTGGATATCTTAGCTGGGTCAAATTCATCACCGGCTTCTTCAACCAACATAAACTCTTCAAGTGAGGCTTTAAAGGCTGAGTCTTCTGATATATCGTGTGGTTCTGTTAACTCATAATCCTCATTTAGTGCTAATTGACCTTCTTCTCTAAATGGATTGATTGTCTTCGTCCGACGGTTGATAATACCAAAAAAGCTTTGACCCATACCAATTGGCCAAGTCATTGGGTACGTTTCTATATCCAATGTCGATTCAATTTCTTCTAACAACTCAAAAGGTTCTTTACCGACACGGTCGAGCTTGTTGATGAATGTGAAAATTGGAATACCACGCATTTTACAAACCTTAAATAGTTTTAAGGTTTGAGGTTCAATCCCTTTTGCTGCATCGATTACCATGACAGCCGAGTCTACTGCCATCAAAGTACGATACGTATCTTCTGAGAAGTCTTCGTGTCCTGGTGTATCAAGGATATTAATTTTATAACCATCAAAATCAAATTGCATGACAGAACTCGTCACACTGATACCACGCTCTTGTTCGACTTTCATCCAGTCACTTGTTGCAAATTTCCCTGTCTTTTTACCTTTTACAGTTCCGGCTTCTCTAATCGCACCACCAAAAAGTAATAACTTTTCTGTTAGCGTAGTTTTCCCCGCATCAGGGTGAGAAATGATTGCAAAAGTTTTTCTCTTATTAATTTCCGTTTTAATATCCATTTTAATCTCCTTAAATCTTACCGATTGCTAAGCCAATTTCATTGGCAATTTCACTACTCTCTCTTTCATCCATAAAAGAAAAAAGATGTAACATCGCTTCTTGTTCAACTTCATTGGTCGTCATACCTTTAGCAATTTTCATAGCAAAAGATAGATCCGGTATGCTCACGATATAATTCATTTCATCTAGGGCTACATATACACTCATTGTCACATCATTAATCTTAATCGAGTGTTTTTTCATAGTCATCGCCTTTGTATTTTCTATACGCTGCGTCTAGGGCAATAAGATCATCTCTATGAGGCATTTTTACATAATTTTCGACAATTTGATAAGGTTCTCTTCCTTTACATGCCAAGACAATAGTATCTCCGGGTTTAGCAATATCTACAGCGTGAATAATACCTGCTTCACGGTCTGTATAAGATACGAAGTTTTCATGCGTCGCACCTTCCTCTAAGAGCTTAACCAGCATTTTTGGATCATCATTAGCTGGATTATCAGGCGTAAAGATTGCATAGTCTGCTAAGGTTGCAATCTCACCCATTTCCTTAGCTTTTGTATAATCTCGTTCCCCTGTCATACCCACCAGACAGATCAACTTGCCATTTGCAAAAGGTTGAACTGTATTAATCACTTTTCTTAAGGCATCGGGTGTATGTGCAAAGTCAATGATGATATTGATTGGTAATGTCGGATCTAGCACTTCAAGGCGACCTTCAACAGGTTTCATTCCAGGCACTGCTTGTAGTATTTGTTCAAAAGAATAACCTTGTAACCATTCAGAAATAATCGCGCACATCAGATTTTGTATATTATAGTCACCGACAAATGGAGAGTTCACTTGATACTGTCCTTCGGGTGTATTCAAAGTAAAATTAAACCCTTCTAAACTCCCCTCTATATCAGTAGGGTAAAAATCTGCTGTGTCATGCATACCGTAAGTAATTGTTTCAAATGGCGTCATATCTTTATAGACATTTGACCAAGAATCATCATCGTTTAAAATGACATATTTATGTTTTTTTACATCTTGGCCAAGCTGTGAGAATAAAAGTCCTTTAACATAGCCATATTCGTCCATACTATGGTGAAAATCTAAGTGGTCTTGAGTCAGATTGGTAAACACTGCGATATCAAAATTGATTCCAAACGTTCGCCCGAGCTTTAAACCATGAGATGAAACTTCCATCGTAAATACTTCTGCGTCACTATCACTTGCATCTTTTAGACGTTTGTGTAATCTGGTTGTCTCTGGTGTAGTATTGACGGAATTCGTGTGGATATCGTTTATCATAAAACCGTTGGTTCCAAGATAAGCGCTTTTTTTACCTAAAGCCATGCTCAAATTATGAATCATCGTGGAGACTGTTGTCTTACCGTTGGTGCCTGTCACACCTATCATAGTCTGTGTTTCGTGCGGGAAGTCATAAATATATTCAGAGAACAAGGCCGCAGTTTTAGCTGGATCCTTTACAATTAATAATCCTACATTTTCTGGTAATTCAATATGGCGATCAGACACTATGAAACGACAGCCTTTGTCAATTGCATCCTCGACAAAAGATAAACCGTCCGTTACATGCCCCTTTAGCACAACAAAGACTGAGGTCTCATCCACTTCTCTTGAATCTGTTGTTATATCTCTTACAATATCAGGAAAAGTACCATGTGTTTGTTTAACTTTTATTAGAGATAGAAGCATTGTTGTTTTCATTTCCGCTTACCACCTTTCAACTTAAATTATTATACATGAAAATTGACGCTAATAGACAATATTATATAGATTTTAACAAAAAACAGGCTAAGCAAGATGCTTAGCCTATTCCAATCAGTGATCGTTTTCAATTATGCATTTTTTTGTGCCTTTTTCTCTTTTGCCGCGTCTCTTCTTTCCTTACGTCGAATCAAAATAATACTCACTTCATAGAGTAGTATCATTGGTATTAAGGTAACAAGATGGGTAAAGACATCAGGTGGTGCAATTAATGCCGTAATTACCATCAAGATAAAATAAGCATATTTACGCATAGATGTCATTACATCCACACTTAAGAGTTCAATATGATGAAGGAACATCGCAACAACTGGCAATTGGAAAACGAGTCCAAACGGTATTGTTGTAATAAGTAGAAACGACATATACTCATCAGCAGTCACAAGTACGTTAAAGTTTTGCTCTCCCATTTCAATTAAGAAAAAGTAACTTAAAGGATGTACAATAAAATATCCAAAGGCTAAACCAATACAAAATAAAATAAGCATGACTGGTAAGGAACCTTTTAGAAACTGCGTTTCCTTATCAACAAGGCCCGGTCTCATAAACTGCCATAAAAACCAGCAAATGAATGGTATTGAGAAACCAATACTGATTGCACCTGATGTTCTAAGATAAAATCGAATTACTTCAAATGGTCCTAAAACAACGATATCCGCACCTTTTGAAACGACCGGAAACCACCAACCAACAGTAGAGAATATGATTAAGAACATAGCAAATATAACTAAGGCTGACTTAATGAGCACACGTCTTAAGTCTTCAAGATGGTCAGTAAGCGGTGCATAAGGGTCTTCTTTAGTTACCTTTTTGCGTTTTCTGACTACCTCTTCTTCAGTATGTTCTGTCACTTCCCGCTTCTTTCGACTGTCCTTGTTTTTTGGTTCCATTTGACATCACCTAACTTCTATTCTAAGCGTCCGCCGTCTTCAGCATATCTAATTATACCTTCTGCACAACGATATGCCAATGCCCCAACAGTAGCTGTTGGATTATAACCACTATTATGTTGGAAATTACCGGCACCCACTACGAATAAATTGTCACGGTCCCAATGTTGTAAATAATTGTTTACAACACTGTTGTCAGGACTCGCACCCATAGTAGTACCACCTGTGTTGTGTGTCGATTGATAAGGGACAATATCGTAATCGCCTAATTCACCATCTTTAAGTATTTCTTTAGCGCCCATTTCTTCTAAAATTTCCGCACAACGTTCAACTAAAAATGCTGAGTTATTTTTATCTTGTTCTTTAAAGTTATAAGTCAAACGAACTAGTGGTACACCGTAGGCATCATTGTAATCTTCATCCATGGAGAGATAGTTATCTCTGTGCGGCAGTGTACATCCTTGTCCTTGAACACGTAGTGTACGAGTATAATTGTGTATTGAAGCTTCTTTAAATTCTTCGCCCCATGATGGAGTGCCTTCTGGCACAGTGTTACTCAATATTGGTCTCGCACCTGTTTGTGTAATGGCAATATTACCACCATGTAAGAAATCTAAATCAGAATGATCAAAGTTATCTCCATTGTAGTTGTCTAGAGCCATACCAAGTGAACCAGCACCCATAAATGTGTTGAACTGTTCATCGAAGAATCCAGATGCACCGCCGAAGATTTGATAACAGTAGTTACGACCCAGTGTACCTTCACCTGTTTCTGGATCATACTGTTCACCGATGTCTGACACTGCTAACAATTTATAATTGTTGAACACATAACTTGTTAATGCAACAACATCTGCAGGTTGAATAAATTCTTCCCCAGTGATAGTATCGACAAATTTCACACCAGAAACCTTGCTATCATCATCTTCATCAGTGATAATTTCAACAACATTTGCATTTAAGCGTAAGGTAAAATCATCACTCTCTTGTGCCTTTGGAATAACTGTAACTTCAGGAGAAGATTTAGCTCCATACTCACAACCGAAACGTTCACAGAAGGCACAATACTGACAGGCATTAATTGTTTGACCATCTGGGTTTTCATACTGTTCACTTAAGTTTGCTGAAGGCATCATGATTGGATCTAGTTCTAATCCTTTAGCCGCTTCTTCAAACATTTTTAATGTCTTAGACTTAAGCATTGGCGGTGTTGGATATGGTTCAGAGCGATGTCCACCAAGAGGGTTTTCTTCACCTGAGATACCAGCAGTTTTTTCAAAAGTATTGAAGTAAGGCTCTAACTCATCGTAAGTGATACCCCAGTCTTCAATTTGGTATCCTCTTTCATCTTTTAGTTTTTCTGCACCGTATCTTTCTTCAGTCATGGAACGAATTTCAAAGTCATAAGGTAAGAATCTCCATGTCTGACCATTCCAGTGCGTACCTGCCCCACCAAGATTTTCTCCTAATAAGAATGAACCTTGTTGACGCATTGGTAGTGCTTTTTCATCAGGACTGTTTCTAAATGTTAGTGTTTCTTTAGAAATGTCCTGCATTAACTCATAACGTACTGCATATTTTAGTTCATCATGCACGTGCTGGTAGTCTTCAGTACCACGTTTAACTCCACGTTCTAATCCAACTACGCTTAAGCCTGCTTTAGTCGCTTCTGCTGCAATAATACCACCAGTCCAGCCTACACCGACCGTTACTACATCTACTTTATCTAAAGTTGTTGCCATAATTTATCCCCCTATAAATCTATATATACTTAACTTTTAATGTCCCATACCATATACAGGTAATGGTTCAATTTCATGGAATTCATCATCTTCGATATATTGAATATATGACATTTGGTGGCCAGGGAATTGCTTCATCTTCCAGCCTGCCATATCTCTATTTCCTCTATAAACTGGATCTGCATAAGCACCTTCGATTGTGGCTGAGCGCAGCATAGTAAAGAAATAGCTACTTGTTGCTGTATGACTTGGTACATCTAAATCAACATTACCTTCTTGGAAGTCTGTTAAGATTTCATCCATTTGTCCAGCTTCTAAATCAGCAAAGTTTGCATCATGTCTACTGTTTGCTTCTTCATTTAACTTTCTAATACCTAGCATGAAATAGTCTCTTCGATTTAGATTAGATTGATAGCCTTGAGTCGGTAGGGCCTCTTCGAAAGGACCTTGCATGTATTCTTTTGAGTTAAATCCATATTGACCCATTAATTGTCCATCTAAATAGTAAGCACAACCTAGTTCTTCTGCACCTGGTCCTACGTCACTTTCCGGGAAGATTCTTTCCATTGCTGCTGTGACTGTATCAAAATCAGTGTCATTGTGGAAAAACATTCTTGCGTTGTCAGTCGTTCCACCGTTAGACCCTGATGATTCTTCCGAGGCTGTGTCTTCTGAAGTTTGACTCTCAGAACCTGAGGAATCATTTAAGTTAAATCCTACAAGCCCACCTAAAAGTGAACCTCCAATAATTCCACCTGTTGCTGCACCGGTTGTCTTTAAGAAGTCCCGTCTAGAGAATTCTTTTTCACTACCTTTTTTATTCGCCATTTTAATTCCTCCTCAAAATTCATGTACATCACTTAATACTTCTTATTAACAAAATTCTACTCCTCATTTACTGATAAGTCTAGAGTCTTTAAGAAAATAAAATAATTCCAATTTAAGCCATATTGATTAAAAAAATAATGTATAATAAGATTAAATCAATAGATTATTATCTATACTTAAAGAAGGCGGTGAAAATTTATGTCATTTTTTAATCTACTAACGTGGAAAAATAATCATATGGATCTGCGTTACGTCACAGATGAACTGCATGGAAATATTAAAATTAACAAGCTATATGTGGATGGTCGTGATATCGACATGAATAAGGTCAATGAAAAGTATGCTTCAAGACTAATGGATGCACAAAGAAAAATCACTTCTTATAGAATCCTCATGCTCGTATTATTTACTTTAGTCGTATTTATGCCTGCACTTCTACTTAGTGTCATTCAAGCGAATGTTTTACTTATTGGCGGTATCATTGTCTACACAATCGTTGCCTACTTCCTTGTTGAAGCAGTAAACCAAGTCGAAATTAACAAAGTGCTCTATGAAATTGATAACGATGAAGAAATCCATGTACAACACTAAGGTTGTACATGGATTATTTTATTCTTTCCCTTTTGCTGTATTTAAATGTGAAATCTCTCCATATAACTTGGTATCTGTAAAATTGACCTGAGATATTTTTTTACCTGCTGCAATAAACACAGTCTTCTTATTTAAAGTACATCGTAACCACCAGTAGCCATCATTCTCGTATAATTTATCGAAGTAGAACTTCATATTTTTTCTTGTAATTCCTAATCTTTTTGCCTTTACTGAAGGATAATCTCTTATGTTAATTGGATATTTAGTTAAAAATCCACCACTCCAGAGCCAAGCCTGCTTATAAATTTTTGGACTGACATTGATTGCTAGAGGATTAATTCCAGTGCAGACAAAATTTCTTTCCCCCACTATAAACCCATATTTTTGAAATTGGATATGAAGGTGACTCGCCATAGCTACGTTATCGTAATTCGTATTACTCTGATATCCTATAATGTCCCCTTCTTTAACTGACTGGCCTATTTTGACTGAAAGTGGTCGTTTTAGATGACCATAAATCACCTGGTAGCCAAGGTTCTTATTCGCAATCACTACGGTACCACCAAAATTTCCAAAATCACTCGTTCCTGAAGTGACTACACCATCAAAGACTGCGGGTATCGGTGCTCGGTCATATTTAGCTAAATCATAGGCTCTGTGGTACCCTCCACAAAATTGATCGTAATTGTAGCCCCTCACAGTGTAATTTCTCAACCCCCAAACACCACTTTGATAACGATTTGGATCAGATGTCACTGTAAAACCCTTATTGATAAGATATGCGATTGGATTCATTTGTTTGCCTCCTTATGTGTTCTATTACTTATATCGTTTGAACAAATAGAAAAGACAAAAAAGCAGGAAAATCTCTATAGAGACCTTCCTGCTTTTTAGTTAAGTTATGCTTTATTTGAGATGTCACTGAGCATTGTATCTTTAAGGTTCTGGCGATATCTCCAAATGTTTTGAATGATTGTTTTAATGACAGCATAGGTTGGAATCGCAACTAAGATTCCTATGAATCCAGCGATATTACCTGCTGCAAGGACAATTGTAATTACAGTTAATGGATGTAGAGCAAGTGACTGTCCCATGACATTCGGTGTTATCAAGTTACTTTCAATTTGTTGAGCCACAAGCGTAATTAGTGATACCCAAATAAACATGATCGGATCTTGGATTAAGGCGAGTAAACCAGCTGGTATAAATGCAACCCAAGGACCAACGAACGGTACGATGTTCATGAATAAGGCAAAAATTGCTAGTAGTAAAGCATAATCAAGACCGATTAGTGTATAACCGATATATAAAATTACACAGAGTATAGATGATACTAGCATCTGACCTTGGATGAATGAACGTAATGTTCTGTCGATGTCATATAAAAGTTCAATTAAGAACTGCTTAAATGTTCCAGAAAATGGTGAAGTAACTGATGGAATAAATTTTTGGTGATCCTTCAGCATAAAGAAGAAGAAGAACGGTCCAAGAACAAGCATCAATAGCACACTCACTGTACTTGAAACAATTGAAATCGCATTTGATACAAAACCACTTAGCATATTCGTACCAACATCTAATGCATCTTGAGTGATCGACTGTAGATCAATATCAAATGGCAAGCGATCTCGTTGACTGAGTAAATAATTTACTGTGTTTTCAACTTCACGTTGTAAAATAGGTAAACGTGAAACTAGATTTTGAATTTGTTCTGTAACCATCGGAATGACGGTTAGAGTTACTATTGCAATAACAATTAAAATAATGATGAATATAGAGAGGATGCTTACCAACCTATTGGCTTTCCTCTTCTCTAGAAATCGCTGTATTGGTTCAGTGATGTAGTATAGCATTCCCCCGATTAATACCGGGAAGAAGATCGTCATAATTATTGTTAAAAACGGCTCAAAAATGACTTGAACCTGCATAATTAATAAGATAATGACAAAAGTAATTATGAGTGCTATACCACTTTGGAACCAAAGTTTTTTAGTCATAAAGCGGCACCTCTAACCTTAGAATGTGTTCATATTGTATCACTGTTATATAATATTTCCTACTAAATTGAAAGCTTAAACTAAATACATGTTATCTTAATACATAAGTTGGTAATATACATGAGTAAGGAGGAAATTTTATGGATAAAACACCGGGAAAAGTTCATACGGTTTCTATCGAGTCTAGTGCTTGTAATGAAACTTTTGATGTACAGTACTACCTACCTAAGTCTTACTCTGACCTTTATAAGTATAATGTCATTATAACATTTGATTCACAAGATTTTTTTAAATATGGTCAGATTGAAAGATTGATTGAAAAACTAGAAAAAACGGAGGAAATTCAGCGTACAATTATTGTAGGCGTACCCTATCCTTCTGTCGAGTGGAGAAAACATTATTTCAACCCTAATGGAGAACACCATGAAAATTTTGTAACATTTGTTGGGCGAGAATTAAATAGTTTTATAGATAATAATTTCTCAACTTTAAAAATGGCAAACTCAAGACTGCTCATGGGTGAAAGTTTAGCAGGTAGCTTTAGTTTATCCACTGCTTTAACTTATCCGAATACCTTTGGCCAAGTGCTTGCCTTCAGTCCATTTGTAGATGACGAATTTATAAACCGTTTCAAAGATAATATGAATTTAATAAATTTAAATATCTATCATACTATCGGTTTAGAAGAAGATGATTTTACAACCATTATGGGCGAACAAGCTGACTTCTTAACACCGAATAGAAAGTTAAAGGCAGTCCTAGAAGAAGAGCCATTAGAATACGAGTATAAGGAACTCGAAGGTGGGCATATTTGGAAAACTTGGAAGCCAGAATTAAAAAATGTGCTGTTATATTTTTTTCAATAGAAAACGTATACAATTTTTTTTCTGAAAGTGATATACTTGAAACATATCGTTTAGGGAGGCATTTTAAATGAAATTTGGAATCGCACTTTTTCCTTCAAAAAAACTTCAAGACACTGTAAACCAATATCGTAAACGCTACGATTGCAGATATGCATATATCGCACCACATATTACAGTAAAAGAAGCTTTCGAAGCTGAAGAACATGAGAAACCGCAGATTGAATCATTTATTAAAAGCGTTGCGGCTCAACACAAACCAACTGAGATCGAGATTAAAAAAGTTTCTAGCTTTGCACCAACAGCTCAAGTAATTTATTTTAAGGTCGAGCCTAACGAAATACTAAATTCTATCCATGAAGCCTTTAATAATGGAGATTTTTATGGTGAAGCAACTCACCCATTTGTCCCACATTTCACATTGGCTCAAGAGGATACGACACAAAAATTCGAAGATGTATATAGTCACCTAAAAATGATTGGTATTGAGCACAGTGAAGTGCTAGATAAGATTAGTCTCTGTGTCCAACTTGACAACGGAATTTGGCATGTTACTGATACATTCAAACTTGGCGAGTAATTTATATATAAAAAATAACCTGGAAATCATTTAAGATTTCCAGGTTATTTTTTATGCCATGATGTGGTAACCACTATCAACATGTACGACTTCACCGGTAATACCACTAGATAAATCGCTTAGTAAGAAGGCAACCGTGTTACCCACTTCAAGCTGATCTACATTACGACGTAATGGTGCACGTTGTTCAATCTCTTTAAGGATTGTTTTAAATTCACCGACAGCTGATGAGCTGAGTGTACGTATTGGTCCAGCAGATACTGCGTTAACACGGAATCCTGACTCACCTAGGTCATAGGCTAAGTAACGAACGTTAGCATCTAAGGCAGCCTTAGCAACACCCATTACATTATAGTTAGGCATAGCACGCTCTCCACCAAGATAGGTCATTGTAACTAGACTCCCACCTTCATTAAGGATAGCTTTAGAATGTTTAGCTACACTTAATAGTGAATATGCACTAATATCTAAGGCAAGTTTAAAACCTTCTCTAGATGTTTCACTGATGCCACCTTGTAGTTCACCTTTATTTGCGAATGCGATAGCGTGAAGCACACCATCAATTCCACCTGTTTTTTCACCGATTTCCTTGAAAGCTTGTTCGACGTTTTCATCGTTTGATACATCACACTCAACGATGATATCGTGGTCACCTTCTAATTCAGTAAGTAATTTATCAATTTCTTTTCTAAAGCGTTCACCTAAAATAGTGAATACTAACTTTGCACCCATTTTGTCTAGTGCACGTGCAGCACCCCAAGCAATACTTCTCTTGTTGGCAACGCCCATGATTACATATGTTTTACCTGATAAGTCCATTAAGAACTCCTCCTAATTCATCCCTAGTATTAGTACCTACTACTAATCTACATTTTATTAGTACGGAATGCAAGAAATATCACTATAATAAACTTGCCATAAAGACATTTGCTAAAGCAAAGTAAATCAATAAACTTATAATATCGTTCGCTGTGGTAATGAATGGTCCACTTGCAATTGCTGGGTCAATACCCGCTTTGTTCATTACCAACGGTACAATCGTACCGATAATTGTCGCGACTGACATTGACGCGAGCAAACTACCACTTACAATAATCCCCAGTACAGGTTCCTGGTACATCACAATAATAATTAAGAAAATAACGACACCACAAACTAAACCTGTAAGAAAACCTGATCCTAATTCACGTCCGGCGAGCTTCATCTTACTGGATTCTTTAATTTCCCCTGTGGAAATACCACGTATCGCAACAGCGAGTGATTGTGTACCGGTGTTACCAGCCATACCAGAAATTACAGGTATAAAGGCACTTAGGAGTACAACCTTAGCGAGCGTATCTTCAAAGAAAGAAAGCATCCAAGCTGTAATCATACCCATAAAAGTAAGTCCTATAAGCCAAGGCAAACGTTTTTTAGCTGTCATTAATGCCGTGTCCGATGTACTTTCATTATCACTCATACCGGCAAGTCGAGAGTAGTCTTCTCCAGCTTCTTCGTGAATAACGTCCATGATGTCATCGGCTGTGATGATACCGACTAAATGATCTTGGAAATCCACAACTGGTACAGCAAGGAAGTCATAATCTCTCACAATTTGAGCAACTTCTTCTTGGTCATCAGAAATACGAACGGAAACGACACGTTCAGTCATGACATCACCAATGTAATCATCATCATCTGCGACAATCAATTCCCTTAAGGAGATAATACCGACTAAATGATTGTCTTGATCGACTACGAATAGATAGTAAATCATTTCTTTGTCGGGTGCCATTTCTTTGATGTGTTTCATAGCTTCTCTTACTGTCATCAAGGTATTTAAATTGATGATTTCAGTAGTCATGATACCACCGGCGGTATCTTCCTCGTAGTTCATTAAGCCCCTGATTTCTTTAGCATCATCTTTATTCATCAATGATAGATAGGTTGTCATTTTCTCACGAGAGATTTCATTTAAAATATCAACTGCGTTATCGTACTGCATAGCGCCAATGATATGGGCTGCATATCTTGCATCAATTTGGTCAAATAAATCTTCATACTCATCTGGTTCTAACTCCAGGTGATCGAAGAAATCCCCCACTTCTTCAGGGCTTAGGAATTTATAAAGGTTTTGCTGTTCTTCCTCGCTTAAGGTTTGAAAGATTTCACTTTGTTCATAATTGTGAAGATCTGTAAAAAGTTCTCTAAATCCATCTAAGTTCTCTTCACGAAGGTAAACCTCTATTTGTTCTCTTAGTTCTTCAAAATCAATATCCATTTCTTCTCTAGACATCTCTTATACCTACCCTCATTAATTCTTTAAGAAATAAATGAATCATGCACACGTTGCCAAAATGGAAATGGTCTAAAGCGTGCAAATTTTATTTTTTCTTCTGCAACAGAATATTGTATTGACTTTACACCTCGGTGTACGAGATTAATATGGTCAATCGTCATCTGGTATTCTTCACTATTCACTGGCCTTACATTGACAAAATGATGTTTTGGTAAGACAAGCGGTGAGCCCACCGTTCTGAATACCCGATTATTAATAGATGCAATCTCAGTCATTTGAACAGCTTCTATAGATGGATGAATAATTGCCCCACCTAAGGCCTTATTGTATGCAGTAGAACCAGAAGGCGTGGAAATACATAAGCCATCGCCTCTAAATCTTTCAAAATGACGATTTCTAATTTCTACGTCCATGACTAGAGTAGAACCATTCGTCATCCTTAAAGTCGCCTCATTTAGAGCGAGGTACTTAGTTTCCATACCGACTGTCTCATAATGGATTAATACTTCAACCAGTGGATATTCTACAGTTTCAAACTCATCATTCTTTAAAGCGACAATTAAGCGCTCTACTTCATCTTGACCCCAATCTGCATAAAAACCTAAATGTCCAGTATGAACACCGACAAATGATACATCACTGACAATATGTTGGTAGCGATGGAAAGCTTGTAAAAGTGTGCCATCGCCACCGACAGAAATGACAATTTCTGGTGATTCTTCATCGAATACCATATTCATACCAAGCATATAATTCATCATCTTATCAGTCAGTGCGTTTGATTTAGTATCTCCTTTAGAGACAATTGTAAATTTCATAAGGTCACCTGATTTCATTAGATATTCCGCTTTTTAGAAAAATATTTCTGTGCTTCTTGAACTTCTTCTCTGATTTCAGACATTTCTTTATCCAGTAAGTATGCCGCTTCTGCAGCATTCTGCAATCTATTTTTAATTTCAGGAGGATACTCCCCAGAATATTTGTAATTCAATGTATGTTCTATGGTTGCCCAAAAGTTCATCGCTAATGTACGAATTTGAATTTCAGCTAATATTTTAATACGTCCATTCACACTTTCGACTGGGTATTCAATTATTATATGGTAAGAACGATAACCGCTTTCCTTAGTGTTTTCGATATAATCTCTTTCCTCAATAACGCGCATATCGTTTCTCGAGCGAATATGTTCGGTAATCACGTTAATATCATCTACAAACTGACACATGATTCTTATACCTGCGATATCGTACATCTGAGCCCTTAAATTATCATAGGGTATGTTTCTTGTACTGGCTTTTTCGATAATACTTTGCACCGGTTTAACACGTGAAGTGACAAATTCAACAGGTGAAGATTGACTGGTAATCTGATAGTCTTTCCTGATTCCTTTTAACTTAATCTTTAGTTCTTCAACAGCCTGCCTATAGGGCGCTAAAAAAATACTCCATTCTTCCATTCATACCTTCCTCCTTACACCCGTTCATTCATACTTTTCTACTCTAACGGTATTAATTTTACCATATCAAACGAATTCTTCTATATGTAATCTGTTTGCTTTACACCTTAAATATAATTGAGCATAATACTGATTAAGGAGTGATTACTTTGTTTGAGAAAGAAATAGAGTTTAAGAATATACTTCTAGAAGAAGAATATAATAAAATTAGAGCATCACATTTTAACGATGAAACTCCACTTATACTAGATAATTACTATATAGATAATGATAAATTAACACTCATCAACAGCCATTTAATGCTGAGAATCAGAACACAAGACCATAATCAGGTCATGACTTTAAAAGTGCCAGAAAGTGCACATACTGTCTTAGAATATTCTGGGCACGTCAACTTTAATTTATTAGATGATTCACCGCTTAATCAAGATGACATTCCGGCCAACATAAAAGATAAACTAGAAGCTTTAAACATCAGCTTAGAAGGCCTTAGAATTCAAGGTAATTTAAGAACGGAGCGCCTAGAAAAACCATATCGTAGTGGCCTACTCGTCTTGGATAAGGCAGACTACCTCGGCCAAACGGACTATGAGCTGGAATTTGAAGCACCTGATACAGCGAGTGGCCAAGCAGATATTACACATATCCTTAACAAATATGGTATTGTACGACGAGAAGAATCTGTGAAGAGTGCACGTTTTTATGAGGTACTAAAACGTCAGAAAGAGGGAATTTAATGCCTTTAGTCTATAATATTATCGGTCAGGAGAAATTATATGAGATGATTGATGTCTTTTATAATTACGTTAGTAAAGATGACCGCATCAATCATCTCTTCCCGGATGACTTATCAGAAACAGCATATAAACAAAAGCTCTTTCAAACTCAATTTTTAGGGGGACCCAATCTCTACAATGAAACATATGGACATCCGATGATGAGAGCCCGCCACATGCCATTTAAAATCACACCGAAAGCGAGAGAAGCTTGGTTAGAGAATATGAATCAAGCAATTAAAGATGTCGGTATAGATGAAGAAATACGTGAGTATTTAATGGCCCGTTATTCACTAACAGCAAACCACATGGTAAATAGTGAAGACTGATTGAGTGCATATAATATAGAGGTGAAAAAGCGTGAGCAAAAATAATAGTGATGAGCTCTTCTTATTTGAGCAGTCGAATCACTCGGTCGAAATATTTTACTTTTTCGATCCGTTCTCAAATGAATGTATTGCGATGGAGCCGATAGTTAACAAATTACTTATAGAATATCGTGGTCACGTAACAATTAAAAAAATTCTCGCCCCGTCTCTGTCTGTGTTGACTAAATGCCAGGCACAGTCGACTTCTAGTGAGGATAATGTAGCGCTCGCCTATAAAGCTGCAGAAATCCAAGGACGCTCTAAAGCGCGTGCGTTTATACGTTATATCTTTAATCGAATCAATCCATCAAACACAATTTGCAGCAAAGAAATGATAGATGATTGTGCACGTCTATCCGGTATAGATTTATCTACTTTTCATGAAGATTTGCATTCACCCACACTAGATGCGATGTTGAAATATGATTTAGCAGTATTCAGAGAAATGGATATCGAATCCTTGCCTTCAATGGTATTCTTTTCAGGAGATGAGCACACAGAGGGTGTAAAAATTGAAGGCGCCTACCCTTACCATATTTACACATATATTATTAATGAACTGATAGATGTTGAGATTGAGAAGAAACAATTGCCAAGTATTATTGATTATATTCGTGCGCATGAACTTGTTAGTTTTGAAGAACTAAAAACAATTTTTGAATGGCGAGCAGGTTTGTTACTCAATGAATTGAAAAAATTAAGATTGCAGCGACTCATCGAAGAAATAAATGTAGACAGTCAATCTTATTACCAGATTAAATCACCAGTTAAATCCATTAAAACAAAGTCTTAATTCAATATTAAATTTAAATCCCGCTTACTTTGCTCTCAGTAGAGCTTGGTAGGCGGGATTTTTTGTATGTTTTGTATGTATGGAAGATTTTATAGTCTTTTTTGAATTGCTACCCTTCGATTCAATATCCCTCTCCCACATATCAAGGCCGTCTTAAAATTAGACACAAAAAAGCAGTACATCTTCTATAATGTACTGCTCAAACAAAGGGGATGGGAGAAATTTTATACTGTTAACAAAGGGGTATGTTTTTCAGTGATAAAATTTTCATGTGTTTAATATAACACGGTTATTGGGCTCGCACAACATTTTGAACAGTTTTTCACACTTTTGTCATAATGTAAACGAATTCACATAGTTATTGTTTTAATTTATCTAGTAATTCTTCAAATTGATCAAGTTGTGCTTCAAAAACAGCTAGGGCATTTTCAATTGGTTCTGCTGTCGTCATATCGACTCCTGCATTTTTTAGAATCTCAATTGGATAATTTGATGACCCTTTTTTCAGGAATTCGTTAATGTAACGTTCAGCTGTTTCTTGATCACCTTCTAGTACTTGTTTAGATAAACTTGCTGCTGCTGAATAACCAGTTGAATACTGATACACATAATAATTCATATAGAAGTGAGGAATTCTCGCCCACTCTACTGAAATGTAATCATCATAATCTACAGCTTCACCGAAGTATTTCTTGTTGAGATCACCATACACTTCGTTTAACTTACCTGCTGTTAATGGCTCACCTGACTCTTTTAATGTATGGATCTTGTGTTCAAATTCTGCAAACATTGTCTGACGGAACACTGTCCCTCTAAACCCTTCTAACTGCTCATTCAATAAGTAAAGCTTTTGTTTATCATCAGTTAAATTTTTAAACATATAGTCAGCTAAAAGTGCTTCATTAAATGTACTTGCGACTTCTGCTACAAAGATTGAATAACCACTCATGTTGGCAGGTTGATTTTTTCTTGAATAGTAACTGTGTACTGAATGCCCAAATTCATGTGCTAAAGTAAATAGATTATTCACATTATCTTGCCAGTTCATTAGGATGTATGGATTTGTTCCAAAAGTACCTGATGAGTATGCGCCTGTACGTTTACCTTTATTCTGATAAACGTCGACCCAACGGTTATTCAAACCTTCTTTAATAATGTCTACATACTCTTCACCTAGTGGGTGTAGGGCATTGACTAACCACTCTTTTGCATTTTCATAAGTCATATCAAAATCAACATCGTCGACTAATGATACATATAAATCATACATTTTAAGTTGGTCTAGACCTAAGAATTTTTTACGAATCTCTGTATAACGATGTAAAAGATGTAAATTATTATTCACTGTCTCGACTAAGTTATCATATACTGATTCTGGGATATGATTATTTGCTAGAGCTTGGTGACGACTTGATTCATAGCCTCTAATTGACGAGCTAAAGACGTGTGTATTTACTACTCCAGCTAGCGTTTGACTCAAAGTATTTTTGAAAGCATCGTAGGCTGTATATAAGCTCTTATAAGCTGATTCTCTTAAAATACGGTCAGATGACTTGAGTAATTCTATAAAATTACCTTGGCTTAATTCATGTTCGTTACCATCTTTGTCTACAGCAGGCTCAAAAGTAATATCAGCATTGTTAAACATACCGTATACTTGGGTTGGCGTATGCATTACTTCACCAGCTTGTGCCAGTAGCTGTTCTTCTTTGTCGCTTAAAACATAAGGGCGTTGTTTATTTAACTTTTCTAAGTCAAATTTGAATTCATTTAATCGCTCAGATTGAGCATATTCTTTTAGGGTTTCTTCAGGTATTTCCATAATGGCTGGTACTAAGAAGCTCCACGCTGCTGAATATTTAACAGCTAAAGAACGTGCACGACTTTCTAGCGCACTATAAGTATCGTTGGAAGTATCTTGATCATGTTTTAAGTGCGCGTATACAAATACTTTACCGAGCTCTACATCTAATTCCCTTTCAGTTTCTAAAGCATCCGCTAGCTCATCAGCTGAAGAAAATCCATTTTTAAATTTATCTGCTAGATCTAGCTTATTCTCTAAATCTTGATAAGCCTTGTCAAACTCTTCATCAGATTGGAAGATTGTTGTTAAATCCCATGTGTTTTCTAGTTGTTGTTCTTCTCTTGTGATTAATTTCCCCATTGTTAAAACCTCCATAGATTAATACTCCAATTTTCTCAATAATCATAATTTTGTTCAAGCAATATCTTCCGAATCCCGAAAAACTTTTAAGTAGTATCGAACTAGATTTTTAACGATTATATGCTTTTCGAGAATATTCCCATTGGTTCTCAACTTAATAAAATCCATAAAGATTTGAAGATTAAAAGTTCCCCTATTTAAGTGGTAGTGAATATATAGCTTCCATTCAAGCGGTGAATTCAAGATATCTCGCTCATCCAGACACGTCATAATAAACCGTTTTGGAATGTGTTGATGATGGATATCCAATTGATATAGATAAGTCAGAGTTGGATTTAACACAGATTTAGCTGACTTTTCATGGTATAGGATTTTTTTTACCATGCTTTGACTTAGCTTATAGTCATTCGGCCAGTCTACTCTTTGACTATATCCATAAAGGTCTTTAACCTGTATTTTTTCGCTTCTATAAATGAACCGGTTATTACCAACATGATGTCCTATGTGATATATATTGACTGATAAAGACTCAGTATTAATCGTAAACAACTTATGGTCAGTTGTCGTCGCATATTGAAAGTGATTAAGACTTAATAAACACTCGTCTTTCTTCACTTCAGCGTCGTTGATCAGCCAGATGACCTTCATACCTAATTTGTTATAACCCTTTGTCCTTATAGTAACCAAATCCGCACTAATTCGAGATAACTGTATTTCAATGGCGAGTTGATAATTGACAAGGACATCTGGAATCTGTTCAATTTCTTTTAGGTAATATTCCATTGCAGTCGCATATATTTTGTTTAATTCAGTATAAATATCATGTTTTAATTTCAAATGCATTAATGATTCTTTTTTATAGAGATACCGTGTACATTGTAAAATATGTTGGTGAGAAAAATGTGCAACTTTGACTTTACCCGCCTTCAGCCTTACCGGTGCTTCACAGACAGGACAAAAATAAGATTCATTTTTAACAGCTTGGTGGGCAAACACTTGACTACCATATTCATCTTGAGCTAAAAACATAAAAAAACCTCCTTATCCTATATATAGGAAATAAGGAGGGGAAATCTTTTTTTCAGACAAGTTAATTATTTTTCTTGAAAATAACGTCTAACTTGAGCTCTAACATTATTACTCATTATAATTTTACCGTATTCTTCCAGATATGCACTTGCAATTTGTGTAGGCTCGCTATATTCTAGCAGCTTTGTCTCAATACCTTCCATGTGATCAAAATGCGTTCTGTAGTCGAAGTACATTTGGTAATAATATCTACCGTCCAACACATAGAGTAGATCTTCATATGTTGTTTCATCATGTTCAGTTTCATACGTGTATTTAATCAAGTCTTCAAAGTCTCTAAAACGTACAGTTAATGGCTCTGAAATGACTGGTACATCTAATTCTCTATTTGGTTGTACTTGAGGCGGTCTATCCTGGATGGATTTGTCAATATAAGATTCGAGATCACGATTTTCAAAATTCATTGAATAAGACTCCATACCGTATGAATCTTGCTCTTGTTGAGATTTAGATACAACGACTTCTATTCCTTTGTCAAAAGCATGTACTTGAATCCATAATGGTCCATCCATGGAAAAATCTTCAGTCTGTTCACTGTTTACTTCGTCCATAATTGTCCAAAAGAATTCCTCTCCACGTTGGCGGTTCATCCAAAGATCTTCCTTGTTAAAACCTCGACTCTCAATGTCTGTATACGTTAGAAAGAACTTAATGGTCGAGTCGTTCACTCTTTCAATCCTCATTTTGCTCACTCCCTTACCATCATTTCTGCTTATTATACTAGGGTTCCATTCATATTACCAAACTTTAGATTTGTCTTTCTATTATAAGTGAAAAAACCTGTAGATGGCAAATCATCTACAGGTCAATCGGACTTTGTACATATATCAAATTATTGTATTACTTATCTATTATTCTTAAAGTTCTGCTAAGCGTTTCGCTTCAATTAAGTGAAGCGTTCTAATGCTTCTTGGTAAAAATCTTCTAATTTCATCTTCATTGTAGCCTACTTGCAGACGTTTCTCATCCATAATAATTGGACGTCTAAGCAATCCAGGGTTTTCCATAATCAAAGTATAGAGTTCTTTCATTGGGAGGCTATCGATATCTACATTCAATTTTTGGAAAGTTTTAGAGCGAGTTGAGATAATTTCTTCAGTCCCATACTCAGTCATTCTTAAAATAGATTTAACTTCGTCTAAAGTTAAAGGCTCAGAAAATACATTGCGCTCAGTATAAGGAATATCATTTTCCTGGAGCCATGCTTTTGCCTTACGACATGACGTACAACTTGGAGAAGTAAATAATACTACCATGTAACTCACACTCCAATTTTATATTTTAACAAGAGTCTATACCCATAAACAGTCGATACTAAACTTAAGTGAAGTATGTATCTTGTACTGCCGTCTCTTGTTGACAATTCTTAGTATAGAGGTCGAACATTAAAATAAAATGAGAATATTGTAATAATCTAAAAAATTATTTATTAATTTTTGTAAACCCTACCAATATTAATTTATTTAGCTTACCTCTTACTTACTTATTGTAACATCAATAATGGTCAAAGTATATAGGTAATTTGATTGACTTTTATCGTGTGGACTAATTGCAAGAGATGTAAAAGAGTATTACTATTATATTATTAACTAAATAATGAAGGTGAAGACATGAAAACATTATTCTCAGGCGTTCAACCGAGTGGAATTCCGACAATCGGTAACTATATCGGAGCTTATAAACAATTCGTAGAATTACAAGATCAATATGATTCTTACTTCTGTATTGTTGATCAACATGCTATTACTGTTCCACAAGATCGCTTAAAACTTCGTGAGAACTCAAGAAAACTTGCGGCAATTTACTTAGCAAGTGGATTAGACCCAGAAAAAATTACACTATTCATTCAAAGTGAAGTCTCAGCCCATGCTAAGGCTGCATGGATGCTACAATGTGTATCATATATTGGTGAGTTAGAACGAATGACTCAGTTTAAAGATAAGGCACGTAAACAGAATCAGCGTGACGGTATTTCAGTCGGTCTACTCACATATCCACCTTTAATGGCTGGTGACATTTTACTATATAAAGCAGATGTCGTCCCAGTTGGTGAAGACCAAACACAGCACATTGAATATACAAGAAACGTTGCAGAGCGCTTCAATTCAAAATTCAATGATATCTTTACCCTACCCGACATTAAATTACCTAAGGTCGGCGGTAGAATTATGAGCCTAAATGAACCAACTAAGAAGATGAGTAAGAGTGATGATAATCAAAAATCATTCATTACCTTATTAGATGACCCTGCTCAAGCGGCTAAGAAGATTCGTTCTGCAGTAACAGATTCAGGCAGTGAAATTAAATACGATAAAGAAAACAAGCCCGGTATTTCAAACTTACTTACAATTTATAGTTCATTAACTGACCGCAGTATTGAAGCACTAGAATCTCAATACGAAGGGTCAAGCTATGGTGAATTCAAAAAGGATTTAGGTGAAGTTGTCCAGGAATTCTTAACAGGCTTCCAAGAAAAATATAACTACTATTTAAATAGTGAAGAACTAGATAACATTTTAGATGCAGGCCGTGACAAAGCTGCCTTTAAAGCGGATAAGATGATCGAAAAAATGGAACGTGCCATGGGCCTAGGAAGAAAAAGAAGATAATAGGATTTATGAAGCGGGCTGGATATTTAATCCAGCCTTTTTTTGTGATTGATGATGGAAGGTGTGCTTCGTTTTCATTTCGAAGCTGGGCTCATTAACCTACGATACAAAAAAAGACTGAACCCCTTAAAAGGGATTCAGTCCATAATATTATGCCTCATACTTTTTGAATACTAAGGAAGCGTTGTGTCCACCAAACCCTAGGCTGTTTGACACTGCGTACTTAAGGTCCGCTTCTACTGCAGTGTTTGGAACATAGTTTAAGTCACATTCAGGTGCTGGATTCGTTAGATTAATTGTCGGGTGAACTTTACCTTCTTTAAGGCTCATCGCCGTAATGATAGCTTCCATGCCACCTGCACCACCAAGCATATGTCCTGTCATTGACTTAGTTGAGCTGATTAGTAAATTATCCGCATGTTCTTCAAATACTGTACGGATCGCTAATGTTTCAAATTCATCATTATAAGGTGTACTTGTACCGTGTGCATTAATGTATTGAACTTCATTTGGTTCAATACCTGCATCTTTAAGTGCTTCCTTCATGGCTCTCGCACCACCTTCTCCATTTGGTGCTGGTGCTGTGATATGGTGAGCATCTCCTGTAGATCCGTAACCAACAATCTCAGCGTAGATTGTTGCACCACGTGCAATTGCATGTTCTAATTCTTCAATCACAATGACACCTGAACCTTCAGCCATTACAAAGCCATCTCTATCTTTAGAAAATGGACGTGACGCGTAATTAGGATCATTTGAAGACGATAAAGCGCGGTTCGCTTGGAACCCTGCGACACCCATATTTGTAATAGGCGCTTCGGAACCACCTGTAATCATCACATCAGCTTGACCACGTTCTATAAACTTAAATGCGTCGCCGATTGAGTTTGTACCTGTCGCACATGCCGTAACAGTTGCACCATTAGGCCCTTTTGCACCTAGACGAATTGATACTTGTCCACTTGCCATATCCGGGATCATCATCGGTACGAAGAACGGGCTTACGCGTCTTGGTCCTTTTGTTGTTAAGGCAATAAAGCCATCTTCAAGTGACTGTATCCCCCCAATACCTGAACCAATCCAAACACCGACACGTTCACTATTGTCGTCATTGATAACTAAACCGGAATCTGTCACAGCTTCATCTGCTGCAATAATTGCAAATTGAGTAAACTTATCCATACGACGTGCTTCTTTTTTATCGATAAAATCTTCTATATTTAGGTTCTTTACTTCACCAGCAATATTGACATTGAATTGTTCAGTATCAATATTCGTTATTTCTGCTATACCATTTTTACCAGCTAAAGCATTAGTCCAAGTTTCTTTAGCTGTATTCCCTATCGGTGTTACTGCACCAAGTCCAGTGATAACAACCCTTCTTTTACTCATTAAGAGTCCTCCTTCTTTTTACCCCATGTTAAACATACTGCTCCCCAAGTTAATCCACCGCCAAAGCCAACAAGTACGATATTGTCCCCTGGCTTAATACGATTTCTCTTCACTTCGTAATCGATACTAAGTGGAATGGATGCCGCTGAAGTATTTCCGTATTTATCTACAGTTACACTCATTTTATCATAAGGGAGGTTCATGCGTTCTCTAGCGGCATTCATTATGCGAATATTTGCCTGATGAGGGATTAACATGTCAATATCATCCTTATTCAGACCAGCCTGTTCTGTTACATTCACACTCGACTCACCCATTTGTCGTACCGCGAATTTAAACACTTCACGACCATTCATTCGTATGTAGCCACCCTCTCGGTCGCCGTATAAGTATTTCCCACCAGAACCTTTACTACCTAGTTCAAATGATTTAATACCAAGTCCTTCATCTACTTCACCCACAACTGCAGCACCAGCACCATCACCGAATAGGACTGCTGTTGAACGATCTGTAAAATCAGTGATTTTAGTCAGCTTATCAACACCTACAACAAGGATTTTTTTATATCTTCCTGATTTAACGAACATTTCAGCTGTCGCTAGACCATAAATAAATCCAGAGCAAGCTGCAAGCTGGTCGACTGATGGTATGTTTTTAAGTTCTAATTTTTCTTGTAAGATATTTGCTACAGAGGGAAATCTATGTTCTCCTGTAGACGTCGCAACGATAACAAAATCGATTTCGTCCTTGTCCACACCGGAGTCCTCAATTGCATTTTTCGCAGCATAAAAAGCCATTTCACTCGTTTCCATGTCTTCAGCGAAACGTCTTTCTTCAATACCTGTCATTTCTCTAATCCATTCATCAGAAGTATCAAGAATTTTTTCGAAATCAAAGTTCGTAAAAACCTTTTCTGGTGCATATGAACCAATGCCGAGAATGCCTACATTTGTCATTATATTCACACCTTATAATCTCATTATATTACTAGGTACTAATTTATCATATTTTGACAAGTGATTCAATTTATTTATACGTAAAAAACACTCACACATCAAATGATGTGTGAGTGCACGATAAGCCTTATTCAGTTTCTTCAACACCAACACGGTACCAAAGTAGGTCCTCATTGTACTCGTAATCTTCAGAGTAATTGATTACTCTTTCGTTTACAGGTACAACAAACGCACGGTAAAGCGTTGGAATTACAGGAATATCTTGAGCCATTAACTCAGCCCATTCATTGTAAATTTCTTTTCTACGCTCAGTATCAAGTGCTTCTTCTGAGTTACCTTGTTCTAATAAAGCAGTTGATTCTTCAGATTCATATCTAGTGTAGTTAAATGGAGCAGTTGGTCCATATAAAGCTGATGGATCGACGTCAGAACCTACACCCCAAGCACCTTGGTAGATATCAATTTCTGGGTCATCGTTTTCAACCATGTCGTAGAATGAGTTAAACTCGATTAGACGACCATTTGTTAAGACAACGTTTAAGCCAACTTCTCTCCAAGATTGGATGTAGTAGTTTGCTAATGGTTCAGCGATGTCTCCACCAGACATAGAGGCAAATTTGATTTCTAATGGCTCACCGTCTGGATCTTCACGTAAACCGTCACCGTCTGTATCTTCGTAACCTGCTTCATCCAAGATGCGGTTCGCTTCTTCTGGATCATAACTAGGTACTTCGATTTCTTCATGCCAGTTAGCGTGATATGGAGTAATTAGAGATGATGCTTTCCAACGTAAGCCGTTGTAGAAACGTTCTCCAACTGTGTCATTATCAATAGCGTGCCACATAGCACGACGTAATTCTACGTCACCCATCTTCATTTCCTCTGGCTTGTAGTCTACTTTACCTTCATCAGCATTCCAAGAACCAAGTTTGAATCCGATGTAAGTGTATGATCCCTCAACATTTGATAACCATTCTACCCCTTCCATTTCTGCAACATCTGGGTATTGGTCAGTCGGGAAATTAATAGCATAATCAATTTCTCCAGATTCCATAGCGCTGGCAACAGAAGATGTCGCTACTACACGAGCATTAACTGCTTCAAGTCCTGGCTCACCTCGCCAGTAATCTTCAAATTTAGACATTGAGATTGATTCACCAGATACGATTGAATCCACTTTATATGGTCCAATACCGATTGGGTTCTCACGAGTTTGTGGAGCTTCCGGCATCTCTGCTACTTCAACACCTTCATAGTGATGTGTAGGAAAAGCATATGCCCAGAAACCACCAGCAGTTAGTGATGGAGCGAGTTCTTTATATGTGAATACCGCAGTTTGTTCGTCAACAATTTCAATACCAGAAATTTCATCTGCCTCACCAGCTTTATACTCATCAAAACCTTCAATTAATGTGAATCCATCAGTAGATCCACGAACACCATCGTAATCTGGGTGTCCAATTACTTCATATGAGGAAACATAATCCTGAATTGTTACAGGTTCCCCATCATGCCATTTTACACCATCGTTTAAAGTAAAAGTAACTGTATTGTCATCTTCATTCACTTCATATTGCATTGCACCATCATTTGTATATTGGAAATCTGCGTCCATTGTAAGTAATGGTTCATCAAATAATGAAATCATTTCAAAATCTGGATTTCCATTATAGAAGTTAAAGTTTAAGGTTCCTTCAAAAGGTGTATCTGAAGCTAATGCAACATTTAAAGTACCTTCACCTGATGGTTCTCCTGTATTAGATACGGTTTTAGGGAAATCTTCATAGTTGTAGATTTCGCCTCCCCCTTCAGCTGTTTCACCTTCAGAAGATGCATCGTCTCCTGACTCTTCGTCAGCAGTTTCTTCTTCAGATGAACCGCCTCCACATGCTGCAAGCGCTAATACTAACGCTAACATCATGAGGAATAAAAGCCTTGACCAAGAAATTTTAGTCATTGTTCTTCCTCCTTTGTTTGATTCTGTTGATATATATACAAAGCTCAGACCCTGAACTTATGTATCGAAGTAAATGTAAAGCCTTTGTAATTTTCTTAATATTCATATTAGCATAATTACTCATACTTACAATGAAATTTTTAGAAAATTGTGTTATTTTTATAAATTTTTATGCATTACGCTGTCTGGCATCTCCTGCACGTCTAAGTGCTTCACCAATGTTTCTTACACACAACATTAATACTAAGATTAATATTGCTGCAGGTGCCCAAATCCACCATCTGTTCTGTAAAGTTTGTGTTTGAATGGCATAAGCCATTAAAGTACCTAATGATGGTGTCGTTTCAGGGAAACCGAACCCAATGAATGATAAGCCTGACTCGATTCCGATATTTGCTGCAAGAGATAATGTGCCGTTAACAATGATAAGACCTACTAAGTTCGGCATCACCTGTTTAAAGATGATCTTAATATGTGAACTTCCTAATGTTCTCGATGCATTTACATAGTCCAATTCTCTTTCTTGCATTGCAACAGAACGAATCAGTCTAGCAGTACCAGTCCATAGGAACGCTGCCATAATGAGTGAGAATGTCCAAATATCATATGATGGCACGATTGTAACGAAAACAACGATGATCATAAGGAATGGTAATACCATAAAGAAGTCAACAACACGCATCATTGCGTTATCGATATGGCCACCAAAATATCCTGATACAACGCCGTAGACAATACCGAAGCCAACACTCAAGATAGTAACTAAAGCCCCAATTGCAAGTGAGTTTCTAGTACCAATAATCAATTGACCAAAAATATCACGACCACCATAATCTGTACCTAGTCTGAACGTGTCGTTAGGTGGCTGATTGATTGCAAATAGGTCAACTTTTACAATTTCTGAATGGTTCAAGAACATTGTTAAACCAAAAACATATGATGTAATTATCACAAGTATAATCAGTGAGAATAACGCTAATTTGTCGGAGATGACCTCTTCAAATAGAATTCTCCAACCGGGTTTACTCTTCGGTAGATTCTTCATATCTGATGCACCGTGACCCATAACGCCGTGTGGGAGATCAGCTTTGACGCTCATATCAAGCTCTCTGGATTCACTAGTATGTTGATTATCATCAAACTCAAAGCCGTCCCGCGCTTTGGTCGGGGTGTGGTCTTTATTATCCATATCTTCATCAAATTCATATGCTTTTGAATCATCTTTTAAATTTTTATTTTCTTTATTATTATTCGACATTTACACCCCTCCTTACTTAATACGGATACGTGGATCCACGATACTCAAGATAATATCTGACAGTAATGCACCGAGAATGGATAGCATACCAAAAACTAAAATCAAGACGTTCGCGACTGAGAAGTCACGGATTGAAATTGACTCTAGGAATAGACGTCCCATACCTGGATAACCATAGATGGTCTCAATGAATAATGATCCACCTAATAGTGAAGTAATTTCGTACCCAAAAAATGCTGCAATTGGTAAGATAGAGTTTCTAAAGATATGTTTCGTATATACTTTACCTTCGGAAACACCTTTAGCACGTGCAAGTGTTACGAAGTCTTTTTGCTTCGTTTCAATAATTCCACTCCTTAGGTACTGAACCGTTCCGACTAAACCGATTAAAGCAATTGAGAAACTCGGTAGTACTAGGTGTTGGAATTTACTTATTACATATTCTAAAGTACCTGGTGTGACACCCACTCCAACCGATCCACCTGTTGGGAACCAACCAAGTGTATAGCCAAATACAAGTAGCATCACTAAACCGAAAATAAATGTCGGTGTCGCAAAACCTAAGTAAGTATAACCTGTAATCGCACTGTCTAATAATGAGTCATTCCAACGTCCAGACACTAGGCCAAGTGGAATACCAATCAAGTAAATTAGCACTGAAGAAAAAAGTCCGAGCCATATAGTATTCATCATTCTATCTCCAATAACATCTAGAACAGGCTGTTGTTTAAAGAATGATTGCCCGAAGTCCCCCTGTAACATTGCTAAAACCCAATCTCTATATTGAATGTACCATGGATTATTTAATCCCATCTGTTCACGAAGTCTTTCAATTTGTTCAATTGGTACCGTTGGATCAATTAGGCCACTCAATGCATCCCCTGGCATTAATGATCCTAAGAAGAAAACTAAAATACTTAATAATAATATTTGCGGTAATGAAATAATTAAGCGTCGAATTGTAAATTTAATCATTCAGCCCGTCACCCCTTTGCAGGTAAAGCAGCTTTATGCGTCGATGTAATATCAACTAACGGCAAGGCTCTACCATCTTCATCTAAATATTCATGGAAATGTTCATTGTATTGTTCTTTAACTGATTGACGTATATTTAAGTTTTCATCAATCTTATCAACATCTGTATCAGGAATCGCAGCGATGAGTCGCTTCGTATACAAGTGTTGTGGGTTGTTGAAGATTTCTTCCGCTGTCCCTTCTTCAACTAATCTCCCTTGATACATAATCCCGATGTGCTGACACATATGCCTCACTACCCCTAAGTCATGGGCGATGAAAAGCATAGTCAAGTTCATTTCCTCTTGGATGTCTTGCATGAAGTTTAAAACTTGGGCTTGAACTGATACATCAAGTGCTGAAACTGGCTCGTCTGCAATAATCAATTTAGGATTTAATGCGATCGCTCTAGCCACCCCTATTCTCTGTCTTTGCCCACCGGAAAACTCATGTGGATACTTGTACAAAGAGCCAGGTGGTAAACCTACTTTTTGAAGCAGTCCTAAAACTTCTGCAATCAACTCATCTTTAGTACGCTTATGATAATTTTTAATTGGTTCTGCAACAATATCAAATACCCTTTTACGAACATTTAATGATGAGTATGGATCCTGAAAAATCATCTGAATCTCTTTAGAATTTTTAACTGATTTCCCATTTCCACTGATCGTTTTACCGTTAAAGAGAATTTCTCCCTCTGTGATGTGATTTAGACCAATGACTGCTTTACCAGTTGTCGTCTTACCTGAACCGGATTCACCTACGAGTCCATATGTAGTCCCTTCTGGAATATTTAGTGATACACCGTCTACCGCTTTCACGTGGTCTTTAACTGTGTTAAAGAATCCGCCACGAATTGGGTAATGTACTTTGAGATCTTTAATTTCAAGTAAATTACTCATTCTGTCACCTCATCTGCTTCTGCCATTTGTTGTGCTTCAATTGCCATACCTGTCGTTGCATCAGATTTCAAATAGAAATTCTTATAACAAGTACAACGTACGAAATGCCCTGGACTAATTTCTCTTAGTTCAGGATTATGTTCATGTTCTTTTTCATCAATCCATGGAATTCTTGGTGCAAATCGACATGAATCTCTTTCCATCTTATTTAATGGTGGCACAACACCTTCGATAACATGCAGTTTCGATCCTTGTAGTTCCTCATTTGGTAAGGAATTAAGAAGTGAACGAGTATATGGATGTTTTGGATTTTTAAACAATTCTTTAACCGGTGCAATTTCTACAATTTGTCCTGCATACATTACGGCAACTCTATCTGCCATCTCAGCAACAACACCTAAGTCATGAGTAATGAGCAGTACACCAGAGTTCAAATCATCTTGCAATTCTCTAATCAAATCTAGAATCTGAGCTTGAATCGTTACATCTAAAGCAGTTGTTGGCTCATCAGCAATGAGTAATTTTGGTCTGTTAGCTATGGCAATGGCAATTACTACACGCTGTCTCATTCCACCAGATAATTCATGAGGGAAAGCATTCCCCACTCTTTCAGGTCTTGGAATACCCACACGACTTAATAATTCAATAGCATAAGCTTCACGTTCATCTCTGTCTTTTGTTTTATGAATTTTAAGCGTTTCCATAATTTGATGCTTTATTTTCATTAGTGGGTTTAAGGCTGTCATTGGATCCTGGAAGATCATCGCCAATTCCCCACCACGGATTCTATTCATCTTAGTTTCTTTTACTTTCATTAGATCTTTGCCTTCAAAAAGTACTTCTCCTTCTATTCTTGCAGCACGGTGTAACTTCATTAATGAAAATGCTGTCGCACTTTTGCCTGATCCCGACTCCCCTACCAAGGCCACAACCTCATTAGGTTTAATGTCGAGGGAAACATCGTCCACCGCTGGGTAATATTCACCATCGATCTTAAAGGATGTTGTTAAATTCTTAACACTTAGAAGATTTTCTCCCACTTATAATCACCTTAACTTTCCCTTTGTTTAACAAAATCCCATTTGTTATTAAAGTTAATCTTTCATATGAGCTATTGTATATATTCTGTCACAAAATGACAATATAAATTTTCTTAAAATTTACAACTTTCTGTACAGAATTTATTATTATGCAGTTATGTATAAATGACTTATCCCAATTCTAGAAAACATCGTTCTATTTTGCAAGCGTTTTCAAGAAATAATTTTTACTACTATACTTTGTTTTACTTTTCATGTAAAATAAATACTATAAATATGAGTTATCGGAGGCTTTTCGACGATGAGATACATCATTACTTTTTTCTGGGCATTTTTACTTACTCAGATGGTAAACTTTATACTTAACAGTCTCGCTGGCGGTGGTCCATTAAACTTCTGGATTGGTGTTATTTTAGCAGTGATCATTACATTAACTGTATTCGTTTTAGATATTCTGACTAAGATGTCAAGAGACACTCAATCAGGAAACGAGAATTAAACCGGATTTCTTCATGAAATCTGGTTTTTTTATGCATTTTATTTCTGGGTATACACATATTAAAAGTATTTTTTGTATTAGGAGGAAACCTATGAATAAATATGTGATGTCAATCGATCAGGGTACGACGAGTACAAGAGCGGTCCTCATCAATCAACAAGGTAAAATCATCGCCTCAAGTCAAAGGGAATTCAAACAGATTTTCCCTCACTCTGGTTGGGTCGAACATAATGCAAATGAAATCTGGAGTTCAGTCCTAAGCGTAATCAGCAGTGTACTCATTGAACACAATGTAGGTGCAGATGAGATTGACTCAATTGGAATTACAAACCAAAGAGAAACAACTGTCGTATGGGATAAACACACAGGTTTACCGATATATAATGCGATCGTTTGGCAATCAAGACAAACAACGGATATTTGTAACACCTTAAAGCACGATGGTTATGAAAAATTAATTAAAGACAAAACTGGTCTATTAATAGATCCTTATTTCTCCGGTACAAAGATAAAATGGATCCTCGACAATGTCGAGGGTGCAAGAAAAAAAGCTGAAAACGGAGATTTATTATTTGGGACGATTGATAGTTGGTTAATTTGGAAATTCACTGAGGGAAATATTCACGTCACAGATTACACTAATGCAAGCCGGACGCTCTTGTACAATATATATAATCTACAATGGGATGATGAGCTTTTATCGATACTTAATGTACCGAAATCAATGTTACCAGAAGTAAAATCTTCTAGTGAAATTTATGGTCATACAACGAGATCTCATTTCTTTGGTCATGAGGTGCCAATCTCTGGTATTGCCGGTGACCAACAAGCCGCCCTATTCGGTCAAACTTGTTTTGACAAAGGTGAAGCGAAAAATACCTACGGCACTGGATGTTTCCTTTTATTAAATACAGGTGAGGAACCGACAACGAGTGACAATGGACTACTTACAACTATTGCAGCTGGTGTCGATGGTAAAATCACCTATGCACTTGAAGGTTCAATCTTTGTTGCAGGTAGTGCAATTCAATGGCTAAGAGATAGTTTAGAATTTTTTCATGACTCTAAAGAGAGTGAAGATTATGCAATGACACTTGACTCTTCTGATGGTGTCTACGTTGTTCCATCATTCACCGGACTCGGTGCACCGTACTGGGACGCAGAGGCAAGAGGTGCGATATTTGGTTTAAGTAGAGGCTCGACCAAGGCACATATTAGCCGAGCAACCCTAGAGGCTGTTGCATATCAAACTAAAGATGTCCTTGATGCGATGCAAGTTGATGGGGCAACTAAAATTGATCGTTTAAGAGTGGACGGCGGTGCAAGTGCCAACAATTTCTTAATGCAGTTCCAAGCTGACATTTTAAATACGACGGTTGAACGTCCAAAAATTGTGGAATCCACTGCCTTAGGTGCTGCTTATCTTGCGGGTCTTGCCTCAGGATTTTTTGAATCCCAAGAAAAACTGAGGGAGCTCAGTGAAACTGAATCAGTTTTTGAAGCGAAGATGGAAGAAAATAAGAGAAATCAATTGTACAGTGGTTGGCAAACTGCCATTAAAGCAACTCAAATGTTCAAAACCAACTAAACATAACTAGTAGGAGGGAAACAATGTTAAACGCACTGACAAGAGCACACCAAATTGAGCACATGTCTAAAACAGAATATGATTTACTCATCATCGGTGGTGGTATCACTGGTGCTGGTATTGCTTTGGATGCAACAATGCGCGGTTTAAAAGTTGCCTTAGTCGAAATGCAAGACTTCTCTGAAGGTACATCGAGCCGAAGCACGAAACTTATTCATGGTGGTTTAAGATATTTAAAACAACTTCAGATTGGTGTTGTTAAAGAGACTGGTAGAGAAAGAGCAATCGTCTATGAAAATGGCCCACATGTTACCACGCCGGAATGGATGCTACTCCCTTTTAGAAAAGGTGGTACTTTTGGTGAATTTACAACTAACATAGGGCTAAAGGTTTATGATTCTTTAGCTAAAGTAGAAAAAAATGAGCGTCGTCATATGCTTTCTAAAAAGGAAGTTTTAGAACGTGTCCCAAATATTAATAAGAAGGCCCTCCAAGGTGGTGGCTATTATGTTGAATATAAAACTGATGACTCAAGACTTACTATAGAAGTGATGAAAAAAGCAGCTCAGTATGGTGCAGATTTAGTGAATTACCTTAAAGCAGATGGCTTCATCTATGAAAAAGAAACAATTAAAGGATTAAAAACGACCGATCAATTAAGCGGTATCACACATAATATACTTGCCAAAGCTGTCGTTAATGCTGCTGGTCCATGGGTTGATGAAGTGAGAGCATATGATAAGGATGAACCTGTTTCAAAAAAACATCTCGTGCACACCAAGGGGGTACACCTCGTTTTTAAACAAGAGGATTTCCCGCTCACACAAGCAGTCTACTTTGATACAGAAAGTGATGGCAGAATGATCTTTGCCATCCCAAGATCCGGTAAAACCTATGTAGGTACAACGGATACTTTTTATACGGATGATAAGAAGAATCCTGTTGCTGATGCTAAAGATAAGGCTTATCTAATTGAAGCCATCAACTTTATGTTCCCTTCACTCAACCTAACACATGATCACATCGAATCATCTTGGGCAGGTATTCGCCCTCTTATACAATCATCATCAAGTAAGAATGCATCAGATATTTCAAGAAAAGATGAGATTTGGCACAATAATAGTGGCTTGATAACCATTGCTGGTGGCAAATTAACAGGCTATCGTCACATGGCTGAAGAAATTGTTGATGAAGTATCACTTTATTTGAAGAAAAATTATAAGATGCACATTGCTAAAGTGTCTACTAAAAATGAACCGATATCAGGTGGAGACGTTGGTGGCTCAATCGGTTATCATAACTTTGCAGACAATATTAGTCGAAAAGCACAAAGCTATGGACTCACTTTAGAAGAAGGCCATATGCTTGCACTTAAGTACGGTTCTAATGCAGAAACGGTATATCAATACGCAGGTATTACTAACGACTCAGAAGAAAAGTACGGCTTACCAAAAGCCCTCTACGCAGAAGTAATATACAGTATTCTGCATGAAATGGTTGTTAAACCGACAGATTTTCTCATTCGTCGTAGTGGTAAGTTGTACTTTGCAATTGAAGAAGTCATGCAATATCGTCAAGGCATTGAAAAGCTTCTATCTGATACCTTTAGTTGGACTGACAGTCAGTATGAACAGTATGTCAGTGAACTTGACCGAGCGATTGCTGACACAAAACATTAATAAGTAAAAAACTGGACCATTGATTATAAAATCTATGGTCCAGTTTTTTATAAAATTATTCTTCTTCGATATTAAATACTAATTCATCATCTTTTATGTCAGCTTTTATTCTTAACCCCTCTGACATATCCGCTTCAATCAACTTACGTGCAAGCGGTGTTTCAATATTTCTTTGGATAAACCGTTTCATTGGACGTGCACCAAATTGTGGTTCATAAGAGCTTTTTGCTACCCAAGTTTTTACTGCATCAGATACTTCAATTTCCATGTGTTGATTTCTTAAGCGTGTATTTAAATCACTAATCATACGGTCAACAATGGCACCCATGTCTTTCTCAGTTAATGGACTGAACATGACAATATCATCCATACGGTTGATGATTTCAGGTTTAAAGTATTTATGCACTTCTGACATGACAATCTCTCTTGTTTGATCTGTTAACTCCCCACCTTGTACAACTGTATCTAGTAGATGTTGGGAACCGATATTTGAAGTCATAATAATGATAGTATTTTTAAAGTTAATGATACGCCCCTTAGAATCTGTTAGACGACCCTCATCTAAAAGTTGAAGTAAGATATTAAAGACATCAGCATGCGCTTTTTCTACTTCATCTAAGAGGATAACTGAATAAGGCTGACGTCTAACCGCTTCAGTTAATTGTCCACCCTCTTCATGACCAACATAGCCTGGAGGTGCACCGATTAATCTTGAAACAGAATGTTTTTCCATGTACTCAGACATATCGATTCTGATCATATGTTTCTCAGAGTCAAACATTGTTGAGGCTAAGGCTTTAGCGAGTTCAGTTTTACCGACACCCGTAGGTCCTAAAAATAGGAAGCTCCCGATTGGACGATTCGGATCTTTAATACCCGCTCTTGCTCTAATTACTGCGTCAGCAACTAAATCGACAGCTTCATCTTGACCGACGACACGTTCATGAAGAATGTCCGATAATTTCAAGAGTTTTTCCTTTTCAGTTTCAACAAGTTTTGTAACCGGAATACCTGTCCATTGGCTCACGATAAAACCAATTTCCTCTTCGGTCACAACTTCTCTAATAATTCTATTGTCAGATGATTCTTCTTGTTGCATTTCTTTTTCATATTCTTCGAGTGCTTTTTCTAACTGTGGTAATTTACCATGTCTAAGTTCTGCCGCACGTTCAAGCTCATAATTGTTCTCTGCGTCTTCTAATTCCTGACGTACTTTGTCAACTTCAGCTCGTTTGTCATTCACTCTTTGAATTTGTTCTTTTTCTTTCTCAACTTTGTTTTGAAGTGTAGACTGGCTCTCTTTCATATCCGCTAATTCTTTTTGGAGTTCGGATAGACGCGCTTGTGAAACTTGGTCATCTTCTCCTTTTAAAGCTTGTTCCTCGATTTCAAGTTGCATTACCTTACGATTAATCTGATCAAGTTCAGTTGGGTTCGATCCCATCTCTGTTCGTATCGTCGCACTCGCTTGGTCCATGAGGTCAATTGCCTTATCTGGTAAGAAGCGATCTGTAATATAACGGTCTGATAGTTCTGCAGCTGCAACAAGGGCACGGTCTGTAATTCTTACACCGTGGTGCACTTCATAGCGCTCTTTTAGACCGCGCAGAATTGAAATAGTATCCTCTACATCAGGCTCTGGTACTTGAACCTTTTGGAAACGTCTTTCTAAGGCAGAGTCTTTTTCGATATACTCACGATATTCGTTTGTTGTTGTTGCCCCAATACAGTGTAGCTCACCTCGTGCAAGCATAGGCTTAAGCATATTGCCTGCATCCATTGCACCATCAGTTTTACCAGCCCCAACAAGCATGTGGATTTCATCAATAAATAGAATAATTCTTCCTTCAGATTCCTTAATTTCTTTAAGCACAGCTTTTAATCGTTCTTCAAACTCACCACGGAATTTCGCACCCGCAACTAGTGAAGTAAGATCGAGTTCAAAAACTGTCTTATCTAAGAGACTATCTGGAACATCCTTACGTACAATTCTTTGGGCAAGTCCTTCGACAATTGCCGTTTTACCCACACCAGGTTCACCAATTAGTACTGGATTATTTTTTCTCTTACGACTTAAAATTCGAATCGTATCTCTGATTTCTTCATCACGACCAATGACCGGATCTACCTTACCATTTCTGACTTCTTCAACAAGGTCACGCCCATATTTTTCTAATACTTCATATTGATTTTCAGGATTTTGACTCGTCACGTGGTTACCCCCTCTTATTTTCTTCACTATTTCTTTAACAACTTCATCCTTATTACCTACAGCACTGCTTAAAATATCATCAATTTTTAGCGCTGCTAGAAATATGTGTTCCTGAGAGATATAATCATCTTTCATATCAACCATAAGTTTTTCTGCTTCATTATATAACTGCGAAAAACCTTGCGACATATAGACACCATATTCTATATTATCGCCACTTACCTTATTGTATTTTGCTAATTTTTCATCATAACGTTTAATTATATTATCAATGTTGATGTTTGCTCTTTCTAGAATGTCAGCACTCATGCTATCTTCAATCAATAGCATTGCTTTTAGTATTGACTCTAGCTCAATTGCCTGAAGTTTAAGATCAACTGTCAGACCTTGAGCACGTTCAACGATTTGTTGAACTTTAACTGTCATCTTATTTATATCCATTTAAACCACCTCTAATCAATAAATTAAAGTGTTTGACCAAATTTGACCATAACTTAATTATACACTTTAAGAAGATTAAATCAAGTAATTGATAGCAATTTAAGACAATTTGTCTTATATTAAATGATGTACATTTTAAGGAGGATCACCTCATGGAAATCATTACTATTATCAAATATGCTTTTCTTGGTTTATTACAGGGCATTACAGAACCAATTCCCGTATCATCTAGTGGTCATTTAGTCATTGCCAGGGAGCTATTCAATATCGAAGCACAAGGTCTTTCTTTTGAAATATTTTTAAATACGGCTTCCCTTATTGCAATCTTGTTCATCTATCGAGATGATATCATTAGTATCATCAATAATTTGTTTAGATATTTATTTAAAGGCGCGAGAGACGATGATGCAATTACTGATTTTAAATATACGATTTGCCTAATTATCGCGACGATTCCAGTTGGTGTTGCAGGGCTACTGCTTAAAGATGTGATCGGTGATAATATTTCTGTTGGCTTCGTAGGACTTATGCTGCTTGTAACAGGTATTGCACTTTGGTTTATTAAAAATAAAAGAGGCGATAAGAGGGATGGAGACCTGACAATTAAAGATTCTATAATAGTTGGTCTATCTCAATGTATAGCATTAACACCTGGAATTAGCCGCAGTGGTGCAACAATTGTTGGTTCCATTGCAGTTGGTCTTAGCCAGAAAAACGCACTAAGATTTGCATTTCTTCTTTATATTCCAGTATCTCTTGGTACAGCTTTAATATCCGTTGGAGATATCGTTAACGACCCTAACATGGATACACTATGGTTAGCATATTTAATTGCCTTTATTATTACACTTATCGCAACATATTTTGCAGTTAAATGGTTACAAAATGTGATGGAAAAAGGTAATTTGATTATCTTCGTTTACTACTGTTTTGCTTTAGGCGCTTTTTCAATCCTATATCAGTTTATTTGGGCATAATAATTCAATGGATCCAATCGGTTAACAACCAAATTCACCACAATACAAAAAAGCTATGAGAAGATAATTCTTCTCATAGCTTATTATTTATATTAGCTTACACCAAGTGCAATTTTAGCGTAACGACTCATCTTGTCTTTGTCCCATGGTGGATTCCAGACGATGACTACTTGAACATCATTTACCTCAGGTAGTTCTGAAAGTACGTGCTCAACTTGACCAATAATTTGTGGTCCCATTGGGCAACCCATTGAAGTTAAAGTCATTTCAACACCTGCTGTACCTTCGTCATCTAAATTTACACCATAAACTAAGCCTAAGTTTACAATATCTATACCGAGTTCCGGGTCAATGACATTCTCTAGCGCACCGTACATGCTTTCTTCCATTGCTTTATCCAACATAATCACTCCTCACCTAGTATATGTAATACTTACTATACCAAAAATTATACATTCGATAAATATAAATGCTATTATTGAGAAGAAACATTATTCTTACATACTGACAAAAGGGAGATTTATATGGATAAGCATTTAGTTTGTTTAGACTTAGACGGCACACTTTTAACTGATGAGAAGAATATCAGTCCTTACACAAAGAAAGTGCTGACAACGTTGAAACAACAGGGCCATGAGCTAATGATTTCAACTGGCCGTCCGTATCGTGCCAGTGTACCCTACTATAAGGAATTAAAAATGACGACACCTGTTGTAAACTTTAACGGTGCTTTCGTCCACCATCCTACAGATTTTGACTTCCAAATCATGCATGAAACATTGGATAAGGAAGTTACAAAAGAAATTGCTAAAAAAGTTCCTGAATTAAATATTAAAAATATTGTCGCTGAAATTAAAGATAATATTTATATCCACTATCACGATAGCGTCCTATTCGACGCCTTCACCATGGGCAACCCTAAAATAAGTGTTGGCGAACTTCAAGATACAGTTACAGAGGACGTTACTTCTATTCTTGTTCAGGCAGAAGAGAGTGAAATGCCTCATATTCGTAAGACTCTAGATGAGTTATTTGCTGAAGTAATCGAACAACGTCGCTGGGGTGCGCCTTATCCTGTCTTAGAAATAATCAAAAAAGGTATTAATAAGGCGGTTGGTGTGGATTACGCCAGAGAGTATTTGGGAATTCCACAAAGTAGAACAATCGCTTTTGGAGATGAAGACAACGACACTGAAATGCTACAGTATGTTGAACATGGTGTCGCAATGAAGAATGGTATCGACGATATCAAAAATGTGTCTAAATATATTACAGAATATAACAATAACAATGACGGTATTGGACATTTCCTTAATGAATTTTTCGATCTCCGTCTTAAACCATAGGGAGGGTTATCTATGAAATTATTTATTGATAGTTGCTCAGATTTAAGCTTAGAACGTGCCAAGGAGTTAGACATTGAAGTGCTCCCTTTGAAGATTCAACTCGACGACAAAAGCTACCTAGACCAACTCGAGATAACTAGTGATGAAGTCATCACAGCAATCAAGGAAGGTAAAAGACCATTAACAAGTCAACCAAATCCCGAAAGTTATTTTGAGTTGTTTGAGGCATATGTAAAAGAAGGTACACCAATCATATACCTTGGCTTTTCAAGTGAACTTTCCGGGGCATTCCAAAGTTCAGTCATTGCACGTGATAACATCCTAGAACAACATCCTGAAGCTGATATCACATTGATTGATTCATCTGCTGCAAGCTATGGGCTCGGAATGCTAGTCGAACGTGCAGCATCTTATATTAAAAACGGTGACGACAAAGATAAAATCATTAAAAATATTGAAACAGATGTCGCTATGATCAGACACTTGTTTACAGTTGATGACTTAAATTACTTAGCCAAGGGTGGACGTTTATCGAAAGGGTCAGCATTTTTAGGTGGCTTATTAAATATTAAACCCCTTCTACACGTAGAAAACGGTCAATTAGTACCTGTTGAAAAACACCGTGGACTTAAAAAGGTATTTAGACGTATGACAGAACTCGTAAAAAATGAACGTGCAACCGGACTCGCTCACATTACTCATGCTGATGCCAAAGAAAATGCAGAGTTATTAAAAGCACAAATTCTAGAAAATACAGATATAACAGAAGTTAAGATTTCTAGTATCGGACCGACAATTAGTTCTCATACTGGCGCTGGTACCGTCGCCTTATTCTACTTTCAAGACGGGCGCTAAGTTATGGTAAAAATTGCTGTTGTCGGTGGGGTCGCAGGTGGTGCCACTGTAGCCTCTCAAATCCGACGACTTGATCCAAATGCTGATATTACAATTTATGAGCGTAATAACGAAATAAGTTACGGGGCATGTGGAATGCCCTATCACATTAGCGGTGAGGTAAAATCTAGGGAAAGCCTCATTAACATGACACCGGAGAAATTTCTAGATAAAGATATCAAAGTGTTAATTAATCATGAAGTCACAAAAGTTGATTCTGATAACAACACTTTAACCGTACTTGATAAAGATAATAATGACTATAAGACGGTCATTTATGACTACTTAATCTTATCACCGGGTGGCAGTCCGAAAGTCCTACCTGCCTTAAAAGATGTACCTCAAAGTTTCCCACTTCATAAGATACAAGACCTAGATGCTATCATGGCTTACATTGACAAATATAATATTAAAGAAGCCGTCCTTGTCGGTTCAGGTTATATCGGACTCGAAGTAACGGAAAACCTAAGTGAACGTGGCATTAAGGTAACGATGTTACAACATGATGAAAGAATTTATAAAAAGATTGAAGCTGACATGAATCATGTCATACACCAAGCTATGGAAGATCACCACATTGATCTCAGACTTAACGCTGAAATTAAAAGTGTCGAAGGTGAAACCTTGACACTTAACAATGGTGAAGAAATCCATGCGCCATTGATTATTAGCGGTATAGGTACACAGCCCAATACAGTATTCCTCAAAGGTTCAGGCATAAATCTAACTGATAAAGGTCTGATCTCAATCGATTCAAGTGGCCGAACGAACCTAGACAATGTCTATGCACTTGGAGATGTGATTGAAACAGTTTACCAGCATGTGCCAGATGTGAAAGTTCAATCATTACTGGCTTGGCCAGCGCATCGCCTGGCACATATAATTGCCAATCAAATCGCAGGTGATGAGAATATAAGGCACGAAGGTTTACTAGGGACAAATATTGTGAAATTTTTTGACTATGCGATTGCATCAACGGGCCTGAGTGAAAAAGAAGTCATGAAATTCCCTCACCTAGTTGTCGACCAAAAACAAAAAAATAAGTCAGGCTACATGTCTACAGCTGAACCTATTAATATCAGAGTCTACTTCCATAAAGATACACATCAGATTTTAAGAGCAGCCATTGTCGGTACAGAAGGTGTCGATAAACGTATTGATGTACTTGCAACACATATACGTTTAGGTGGAAGTGTCTTTGACTTAATTAATATAGAAATAGCATACTCTCCCCCGTTCTCTAGTCCAAAAGACGTCATTAATATGGTCGGTTATAAGGCGATTGTTAAAGCAAATGAAGCTCAATAAAAATATCCATCCTAAGTGGATGGATATTTTTTACTATATTTTTCTTTGACTTTGTTTATACATACTCATGATATTCATAAGGGTCTTGGCCTTCAACACGGCCATCCTCACCTTTATCAAGCGCATCAATTTTTTCTATATCTTCTTGGCTTAGGTCAAAATCAGTCGCCTCTATATTCTCTTTCTGATGCTCTGGATCAGCTGATTTCGGTATGGCCATGACACCCGCTTGGTAGTTCCAATTGATAATAATTTGAGCAGGTGTCTTATCATATTTAGCTGCAATTTCTTTGATTGTTTCATTTTCAAGTACATCGTTTAGATATCCTCTACCAAATGGACTCCATGCTTCTGTTAAAACGCCTCGTTTTTTATTCTCTTCTACCATGCGTTTATTATTGAAATAAGGATGACGTTCCACCTGATTTGTAGCTGGAGTCACGCCCGTTGCATTGATAATATCATCTAGGTGATCCGGTTCAAAGTTAGATACACCAATGGTTCTAATTAAACCTTGTTTTTGGGCATCTACTAGCGCCTTCCAAGCTTCAACGTATTTGCCGTCATCTGGATTTGGCCAATGAATTAAATACTTATCAAAGTATTCCAATCCAGCACGTCTCAACGATTCTTGAAGAAAGATAAACGCCTTATCGTAGTCGTGGTGTGAACCCGGTAATTTTGAGCTCACTAATATTTCTTCACGGTGTAGTCTAGAACGTCTAACCGCTTCACCAACAATGCCTTCGTTGTTATAGTTTGTTGAAGTATCGAGAAGACGGAAACCACTATTTAGTGCATTAAGAATTTCAAACGTTCCCTTATCTCCTACTAAATCAATTGTACCTAGACCAACGTACGGCCAAACCGTCTTGTCATTGAGTACAAATCCTTTTTCATTTATAGTCAAAATCTCATCTCCTTATAATTTCTTGTTAAAAGATGACTAAATAACTTATCTGATATCCACTATATAATATTTCCGTTTCGATACAATTTTAAACATTTCCATACGAAAAGACCTCGGTTGGTCACCGAGGTCAATGTCTAACAACTATTCGTTTTAAAATTTGCTATTTTTTCGTTTCTTAGAGCGTGAAGCTGCTACCCAAACAAAGATTGCAAATAAGCCGAAGATTAAAATACTTGCATAAAGATATCCATTGTTAAAACCTGCCTCTTCGATGATTGAATACAGTTCAGTTTCTTCTCTATCTAATACTGTAATAAATTCACCTTCATGCGGGCGAATCATATCACCTATTAACATCCCGCTATAGACTTTACCATCTTCACTCGCCGTTTGCTCAAAAGTGTTACTCTGAGTTTCAGAAGTATTATTCATATTAAAGACGAAATCTACATCGTTTGTTTTGTATCTTACAATATATTGCCCTGCTTCATTTAGTAAGGTCTCTGTTTCACCTGCAGCCATTACCTGATGTCTGTCATATATCATACTAATGTTCTCTAAATATTCTACAACTTCTTTATCTGTCCATAGGTCCATCTGCGGGTGAATTTCCGGGTAAGAATCACCATTAAATGCAACTTCTGTTCCATAAGTCATGGCACTTGCACCTTGATAAGCATACAGATAGTTTGCTAACTGTTGAACTCTCGTTCCTGGGAACATATTGTGACTTGCAGCATGATGTGTATAACGTTCTGAGAACCAGTGATCTGCAAGTACTAATTCATTGTCAGTTGGAAACTCTGGTATTTCAATATCAACACCACCAAGTGCATTCGCAATGCTTGATCTGAATTCATTATGAGACACGTGATCGAAACCTTCAGCTGTCATGCCATCTATCGTTAAAATGCCATAAGAAGCTATATTATCTGGAAGAAAATCATTTCCATTTAATCCATCTTGGTTTAAGAACATACTAATACCATCTACATCATAAGTATCAACGAAGTTTTGCACCATATCTTTATATTGACTCTGGTTATCAGCATCACTTAGATCAATGATTTCACGGTCGATGTCTTCGTAATATGCTGTTTCAATGTCATTGAATGCTGGATTTTCCAGTGCTGTATAGTCCTCAGTTGCTGTCGTTGGCATGTCTACAACGATTTTCATATCCTGATTATGTACTGAATCTATAAAATCCTGAAATGCTTCCGCCCCACCATAAGCTTCTGAAATCTTATCATAGGAAGTGACGTCATAACCCAAATAGTCATCTTCAGCACGTTCTGTAACAGGAGATAACATGATTGTATTAAAGCCCATATCTTTTATGTATTCTAAATGTTCTTCTATACCAACGAAATCACCACCAAATGGTTGGTCATTATCAGGATCTTCATGAACACCGATATCATTTGATTTATCATTGTTTAAGAACCTGTCGACTGGAATCATATAGATTTTTTCTTCAGCTTGTTCTTCAGCAGACGATGGATTTACCATCGTAAAGAACAAAGCGAAGGCAGTAAACAAGAGTGCAATCATTCTTTTCATATAATATCCTACCTTTTTATCTTATAGTGCTAAGTATACTAAAGTTCACTTCAAATTTTCTTTCTTTCACGAATTGTTCATAAAAATATTTAAAAAAGCTGGAAACCAACCGGTTCCCAGCTTAGTTTTAGAAGCTTAAAATACCTAGTGGTAATGTCGCTCCCATAATAACTGTTGCAATAATGAGAATTAAAGCAGCAACCATTGGCCATACTGTCGCACTTTTCTTCAATCTAACAATTGCCATTTCCATAAATCCAATAGATAGAAGTCCTAGGAGTACTTTAATACCGTACTGCATATGACCGTCCATATTAGAAATACCTTCCATGTTGCTAATGTAAACGACTAGACCTGAAATCACTACGATAACATAAAACAATCTAGCTACCATGTGCAAAATTTTTGCCGGCTTATTGTCTGGTGAATTGTTTGCCTTATACATGAAGAAGACAACAAGGAACAAAACAGCAGATATAACAATGGCCGTTAAGTGTAAATGTAGCATAATTCGCCCACCTCTTATTTAAAATTTACCCATGGCATATTATAACATGAATGATTATTCAATGTGTGTCGTTAATGTTCCAATTCCATCGATAGAAACACGTACTGTATCACCAGATTTAACAAAGCCTTTAGGGTCCATTCCTGCCCCTACACCGGCTGGTGTACCTGTAGCAATAACATCACCAGGTTCTAAAGTAACGTATTTAGATAGTTCACTAATTAGGTCGTCAATTTTTCTAACCATAAGTGCTGTACTACCATCCTGACGAATCTCATCGTTAACTTTCGTTACGATTTGAGCATCCATTGCATTAGGAATTTCATCTTTAGTAACAATGTATGGACCCATCGGTGTTGCTAGACTTTTAGATAAGAAAGCCTGCTTGTGAGATTTTTGAAGGTCTCTTGCAGAGATGTCATTAACAATTGTATAACCATAAACGTAGTCATAAGCCATAGAGCGATCAATATTACGTCCTGATTTACCAATCACAACACCAAGTTCACCTTCATAGTCTAACTCTGAAGTAATATCGCTAAATGATGAGATTGTCGCTTCATCACCGACTAGGCTAGAGTTCGCTTTAGTAAATACATATAATTCTACTTCATTATTTAGCTCTTGTGCATGTTCTTTAAAATTACGACCGAAACTAATTGTATTATTTGGTGGCTTAACTGGTGCTAATATATTAATTTCATCAAATGGTGCTTTATATTGATCAGCATTCTCTGATACTTCAGCACTTTCGACTAATTTTCTCACTAATTCTTGGAAATCCAATGTATGGTATTCAGTAATTCCTTCCAATAATGTACGTGGATAATCTTTAACATCACTAAAATCCTCAAATAGTAGCGGAAGAATCCATGCACTATCTTCACGTTTTACTTTAACACCGTAATAATTCTTTTCTTTGTACTCAAAAGTTAAAAATTTCATTGGACAAGCTCCTTTGTTTGGTTTAATTCAGTATAACAAAAAATATTTATTTATTCTTGTGAATCGATATTTTTATCTGAAAATTGCTTCTATTAATTTAAGCTTTCTAATACTTAAAAAGTTTAAGAGCAACAGTAGCAGGCAGTACAAGCCGAGGACAATGAATAACAGTACCTGCACTGATATTTGTCCGTATAGTGCTAAGCCAAATCCAAAGAAGATAAACATCATCAACACATTGAAAAGAATATAGGCACTTAAGGACTGTCGCCCTAAATTGACAAATCCTTTGAAAATAGCCTTTGGTACATGTGAACCGGCATACATTAGTAATAAGAAGTAGCCAAGGGCGAGTACTGGCCCTCCAAACCCTTCACCGAGCGTCTCACCAGTAATATTACCCAGGAGTAAAATCTGAATGAGCTTTGTCAAAATGCCTCCAGTTAACAATACAATTACCATTGCGCCACTGAGGTATGGGCTGTCTTTCATAAAAGTTTCTAGGCTAAGTTGATGTAGTCCAACACCAATTAAAAGCCACGGTAAAATCATGAACAACATTAATATAATAGTGCCTGTTATATCACCTGTTAAATAATCTATGTTTTGATTAATAATAGCCAAGTAGTCACTACTTCTATAGATGCTGATGTACTCATTAACTTGTTGTATACCAGAATAGACGTGTTGAATATTTGAATTGAGTCCTCTAATGATTTCCAAGACGACATTGAAAAGTAAGTGTACAGCGAAAAGTGCAATACCTGCTGCAAATGTTATCACCCATGGCCGTCCGACAAAAATCAATGTAACAAAAGTCATTAATACTAGAAATAGCATATTATCAAATGGAAAAATTAATACAGATGATAGACCAATAATGCCTAAAATGATCGCTAAGTATTTAGCAATTTGCCTTTTTTCTACAGTTTGATATTTACTTAAGATATATCCAACAATAAGCGCGATTAAAGGTATCACTGACCCGCCTGTAAATATGTTAATGATATTGTAGATATTTAAATCTGCTCCGAAAAAGTACTCAAATGGATTGATATCATTTAAAGGCAACATAAAGTACAAGCCGCTATAAAGAAATAGTGAGAAAATCGCTATGCCCGCTGTAAAGTAAATTGTGTTATTTGTATGTTTCAAGTGAAATCGCTCCATAATCAAAATAGTATAGGACCGCATCTACAGGTTTATTCAAAACAACTTCTGCAGATTTTTTATAGATGTCCATTTGTGTCTTGTACCTATCTCTTAAGTCTTCTGGGCTTAACTGTGTACCATTCACCCTGTCTGTCTTATAGTCAATAATGATGTAATGATCTTCGAATACTAAGAGACAATCAATGATACCTTGAACCAATTGATAATCGTGTTCACCATATATAATGGCTTCTTGATTCATAATAAACGGTAACTCAGTATATATCCCGATTTGCTGATTTAACAAGTTAACCATATAGTCATCGTTAAAAAATCTCACTGCATTTTCTTTAAGCTTACTAATGTGTAAATCACTTAACTGCTCGTAATTCACAACATAATTATCTATTAAAATATCTATAAAGCCCGCTTTTTCCTGTTCATTCATTACACTTAAACTCTGCCATTGATTCATAATTCTCATCATCATCTCATGCATAATTGTACCGAAGATTGGTGCTTCTACAGAAGACGCTAAGAAGTTCGGCACTTTTAAAGAAGGTTCATTCCTATGACTAACATCCGTCGCCATATCCGGAATCGTCTCATTTCTTCTCTTTATAGAAGTCACAGATTCCTTTGCTGCAATTTCAGTGTCTTGTTGATTTGGATAAGTGTAAAACAAGCGATCAGCGACTTCAGGGTTAATATCAGGAACGAGCACCTTTATATCATCTAAATCCGCGGACTGATGTGGGTGTTGGCTCGCTTCAGATTGCTCGCTTACTTCCTTGATTTCAATTGCATCATGTTGACTTTCAAGTAAAATCGGGGCAATGAAGTCCTGAGTAGACTTAAGATTTGAGCGAACTTCAACTGAAGGTTTTTTAAGCTGGTCAAAAGTATATAGGAAATTGATGTCATCCTTATACACTAGCGGAAGGTAGAGTTTCTCCTCAGCACGTGTTAAAGCTACATATATTAAGCGAAGCTCTTCACTAAGTTGCTCTAATTTTAAATACTCATTCGCGACAAAAGCATGAATGCTATCACTTGTTAAGTTCAGTTCAGGTTTAAATTGATTAAAGACCACACCGAGCTTTGCATGCACTAGAACTTTAGAAACTGTGTCCATTGTGTATTGCTGTTTTAAATCAGCATATATAACATGTTTAAACTCTAATCCTTTAGAACTATGGACTGTCATGACTCTAACAGAATCATCTACACTTTCACTTAGCGATTCTTCACCAAAATCCTTATTTTCCTTGATTAAATAATCAATGTAAGAAATAAATTGATAGAGGTTTGAATTGTTCATTGCTTCAAATTCCAAAGCTTTTTCGATTAAACCATTTAGATTCGCCTGTCTTGTTTTCCCTCCAGGAAGACCACTGAAAAACTCAACAATATTTAACTCAAAATATATTTCGTCTATGAGTTCCGAAACACTTAGAAACTTAGAATGTGCTTTTAATTCGTCATAAGTACTTAAGAAATCTTCAATTCTTCGAACGATTGCTTCATCTTCATTAAATTCTAAAAGGGCTTCGTATAAATACTTTTCATCAGAATTTGCGCGTATTCTTGCCAGAGCTTCTTCATTAAAACCAAACATTGGTAATCTTAAAACACCCATTAGATGATCGTCTTGTAAGGGATTATCTAAGAGTGACAAGATACTTCTCATTGTCATGATTTCAAACGTTTCAAAATAACCTTTATTCACATCAACACTAATTGGTATTTCTGCCTTTTGAAATTCGTAGCGGATTTTATCTGGTGAAAAACGGTTGCGATTTAATATGACGATATCACCATAAGGCACCCCGTCATTGTATAGTCGGTTGACCAAACCCACTAATTCTTTAATCTCTATTTCATCCGCTTCATCTGCTGTGGTTTCCTTCGGCGTGATGATGGGTAGGACTTCAACCTTAGATTCATCCCCGACTTCATCAGTTCCCTTGATCAGTTTCTCTTCATCGGTATAATCAATTTCTCCGATTGTCTCATCCATAATATTTTCAAATATGAGATTAGTCACATCGAGTACTTCTTGATGGGACCTGAAATTTCGATTTAATTGGATGAGTTGACCAGCCTCGCCTTTTTTAAAACGATGGCTTTTATCTATGAATAAATCAGGAGCAGCTTGCCTAAAACGATAAATAGACTGTTTAACATCCCCAACCATAAAGAGGTTGCCATTCGCTTCATCTCCAGATTTTAAGAGTTGAATAATTGCTTCTTGCACGCGGTTGATGTCCTGGTACTCATCAATCATTACTTCTTTAAACTTATCTCTATACTCCTGTTGCACTTCACCATCATTTGCAAGGAGGATATCTAAAGCAAAATGTTCATAATCATTAAAGTCCATTTCACTTGCCTGTTGTTTTCTTCTTTTATAGTTATCAATAACGGACTCTGTTATTTTAAGAAGCTGATTATTCATGCCATTTAAAGGTGATAATTCTTCCCTTACATCACTTAAGCTGTAGGCTTTTAGGTTATATAGTTCTTGGTAGGCATCATTAACCGGTTTATTATGTTTTTCTATAAAATCATTATTTTGTGCATTAGCCGCTTTGATAAATGCATTCCTACCATTGGATAGCTTTACTTCTGCTAAGGAAAATTGTCCGTTGTCATGAAATAAAGCTAGCGCATTGACAACATTCTTTTGCATGATGTCTAAATTATCATAAGCATCTTTAATCGCTTTTTCCTTTAATTCTTCAGGTCGCTCAATATGGTCATACTCGACTTTCAACAGACTTAAATCTTCATCCAATTTCTTTAATTTTCTATAATTAATTGCTTTATACGCATCGAGTATTTCATTTAGACGGTCATCGTTTATATATTGATCCTTTAGACTGTCGAGAAATACTTTAGGGTCTTCAGTCGCTATCGCGGTATTATATAGCCGTATAATCAATTTGTGAAGCTCAGTATTATCTTTTAGACTCGACACAAATTGATCCAGATGTAAAAAGTCCTGATCCTTATCTGTATAAAATTGCTCAAGTACTTCACTGATTACACTGTCTAGCTTTATTTCTGCTTCTACTTGACCAAGCGTACGCATATCAGGTGGTAATCCAATCGCATTATAGTGCGTTTGAATCAGATGCAAACAAAAACTGTGTAAGGTTGATATATGCGCGTCATTTAATTTAATGATTTCTTCATTAATTCTTTTATCCTTCGTCTCATTATAGATTGCTCTCAAGGCGCGCTCGATTTTGTCTTTCATGTCTTTTGCACTCTTATTGGTAAAAGTGGATACAAAAACCTCATCAATAGAGTAATTTCCACTGATAATATTTCTTTTAATACGTTCTACAAGCACTGCAGTTTTACCACTACCTGCTGCAGCGGATACTAATATATCTGAGCCTGTGGCCTCAATGGCAGCAAGTTGTGCGTCAGTAAAATTAACCATTGTTTACCTCGCTTTCAAACGCTTCAATATCTTCATCTGTAATTTTATTTTTCCTGTAATCATGTTCATTGATTAATTTATCGATGTGACAAGCCGCTTTAAAATCACAAAAAGCACAAGGTAACCTATTGTTATGTTCAAGAGGATTCGCAAGTGTTCGCCCACTATATATTTCATCAGTTGCCGTTTTAAATTGCTCCATTACAAAGTTAGAGTAATGTGCAAACATCTCTGATGACATTGTTCTTTTCGCTGAATTTTTGTCTAAACTACCATCTTTCTTTAATTTTAATGGTAGATACTCACTGAGTTTTTCTTCTTCTATCATATGATCCATACCAGTATTACTGCTAAGATCATTACCATCGATAACAAATAAACCATCTGGTCTAAGTTTATTCTGTTTTAGTTTCAATGCCTCTTCTTCATCGTCCACTCTCACCTTAGGTTCATTCACATGGTAGAACATCATTGCATTAGGTACGATGTCTCCACCGAGTTTAGTTTTTGCACGATTCATAAGGACATACATATAAGTAATAATTTGTAGCTCGACACCATTTAACACATCTTCTTTTTTCAACTTCCGATCACTAGACTTATAGTCAATGATATTAACATAGACATTTGAAGCATTATTGTAGGTATCAACTCGGTCGATTTTACCTCTCAAGTATATTTTTTTACCGTTTTCGCTTTCTAAGACTAATTCCCCGAGATCATCTGATTTTTTTCCAAATGTTGCTTCGATTAAGCTGATTTGATAATCGCCTAGATACTCTAAATCCTTCATAAACATCAAGGTGGTCGTAATGGCAGAGATAGCTTTTTCTTTTAACGATAAGAAATATTCTGAGCGTTCAAAAATACCGTAAGAAATGGTTCGTAAAACATTATCAACCGAATTGACTACTGCTTTCTTAATCACTTCATCGTCATGTTTTAAAGTCATATCTAAACGCTTTGTAATTTGCTCTAATGCATTGTGGTAAAGGTTCCCTATTTCTAGTGGTCTAACAGTATAATTTTGTCTCACATTCAGCTTCATTCCGTAATTAGAGAAATGCTGGAAATGACACGAGAAATAGGACTGGAATCTAGATACACTTGCTCTCATCTCATCACCATATAATTTAATGGCCGTTTCTTCTCTAATATCTTCAGCTCTATTTAAATAAGTTAAGTTTCGGTTAAGACGGTTTAATACCGTATGATTTGTTTTATTTTTCAGCAAATGATAGACACCTATGAAGTTATTGTACTGTGGTAATCGAACTAATCTTGTAAATTCTTCTAAATCATAAGTCATCAAGGTTCTCAATTTATGGTGTTCGAGCGCCTCCATGCTTCTTACACTCGAAATTAAGCCTAGTGTATTATGAAGTTCATAGTGGGCAGTCTTTCTATAGCTATAATTTAATACCAGACTTTCATCCATTGGTAAAAATGCTTCGACAAATGGACTTAATTTAGTCACTTCTTTATTTTGTAAAGTCGTCGACCAACTAATAAAGAGATGGTTTGTCGGTTGACTTATTCCCATGTAAAAGACAAATTTCTCATCACGGCTAAGCGTACGTGCACTCGGAGAAAGTATAATACCTCTGTCTTCCAGCACTTCTTTTTCATCATCTGTAACGATGGCTGTATTTCTAGACTCTTGTGGCATAACGTTGTAATTCATACCCACTATAAAAACATATTTTTTATTTTCAACTTTAGCAAGATCTAGAAGCCCGATAATCACCTGATCTACAGCAGCTGGTCGTGTATTGAAAGTCGCTCGTTTTAATCCTTCTGTAAAAGTATCGTAAAAAAGGCTAAATTCAATTTTTTCATCTTTAAAAACGGTGTAACTATCATCCAATAATCGAATAAATAAATTATAGGCTTGCTCTGTTTCATTAGCGAGTCGAATATTGGTATCCGTTAATTCTTTTATTTCATTTGCAACTTTCTCTTCAATGCCTTCATCTACAATATACTGGTAAATCGTTTCTACAAAATCCTGTGCAGTCTCACCTTGATCAAGTTGATTGAACAACCGTTGTAACTGGTGAAGTTTACTATTCTTATATTGAATCATCTCACTCAAAGCTTCTGTATTATCTATAGTCTCTATGTCACCTTCAATACCCAGTTTATATTCAATCGTAAAACGCTTATCGTCAAAGAGCTCACCGCCAGTAAGTCCACGTTCTATAATGATATTTTCAAGGTGCATGACAAGCATTTCATCATGTTTCGTTCTATTTAAATAGCCCGTCTTTAAGACATTGATAAAGGCAGACCTTTGAAATCTACTCTGATAGCAATCTAATAAGGCAATGACCAATTCTGTAAAAGGATTGCAATGCATAAAATGATCCATATCCATGTGATAGGCAATATTAAACTGTTTAAAAATAGACTTGAAAATATTTTCATAAGATTGATCACGGTACAGAATACCGATATCAGCATATCTCGCTTCATTGTTTCTAACTAGGGTTTCTATATTTCTTGCGACTTCTCTTATTTCCTCTTCTGGTGAAGGTGACTCAGTAATCGTAATACCATCATAATTTGTCATCGGTTGACCCGTTGTTATAAATAATTCTAATTGACTTAATCCAGAATTTTTTGCACGCAAAAACTCCTGATTAAAATGTCTGAAGTTCAAGTAATTTTCCCCAAACAATTCCTGCAATCGACTGATTACCGCTTCAGTTTTTCTAAACAAATCGATATCTACTAAACCTTGATATCCATCAGACTTTCTGTGAGTTAATAATAGATTGATTTCCCCAACCTCTTGTTCAAGCGCATAAATAAGGGCAAACTCACTTTCTGTAAAGTTATGAAAACCGTCAATATAAATTACAGCATCCTTAAGTGTTCTTAAACTATTCGCTTCTTTTATACTCTCAATAAAATGCGGAATCATATTTAAGTCTTCAACTTTATATGATTCAATTTCCTCTTGCCAACGCTGATAAATAATTGCTAAGTCCTCATACTTTTCTGTCGTTCTGCCTTTTGAAAATTTTAAGTCTAAGAGATGTTTTGGTTCTATGTTATAGGCCTTAAATTCAGTAATTTGATCTAACACTTTCTCAGAAAATTTTATGTAGCCTTGTGAAGTATGATAGTACTTTAGCTTATCCTTTATATCATTCATCAGCTTATGAATCAGCATAATGTGTCCTGCTTCAGACAAGACGTTTTTTGTAGGTTGGCCAAGCTCATTATATACGTGCCACATCAATCTTGAAAAACTGTAGACACCTGTACGCATACTTCCGCCAGCCATACCATCTTCTTGTCTGGCAATCAATTGTTCATATGTCAGTGTATTTTGAGTTGGGGTAATAATATAAATTGAAGATCCTAGTGGATCATCTTTTGTTTTCTTATAAATCTCTTCAAACATAGTATTCGTTTTACCTGTACCACTTGTACCTGTCCATATTGTTATCGTCATAGAACCATACCTCACTTTAAATAAAGGAGATATTAGTTAAACTAATATCTCCTTTTCTTAGATTCGACTTAAAAATCAATTGCTATTTCATTAAATGGCCAAAATCTTAATTGAACTTCGCCGATGATATCTTCTTCAGTAATCAGTCCAAAATCTCTAGAATCACGGCTAATCGGTCGATTATCACCGAGCACTAAATACTGCCCTTCTGGTATCGTTTCTTCTTCTACTCCAAGTGACTCAAGCGTAAAATTATCCATATATGTCTCGCCTTGATGGACAACATAGTCTTCCTCAATAGGTTCACCATTGACGTAGACTACTCTATCTCTCATTTCTACATTATCACCGGGTACACCAATAATACGTTTAACGTAGGCTGCATCATTATGAGAATCGAAGACTACAATGTCGTCTCTTTCTACATCAGCAATATCATATATAAACTTATTTACAATTACCCTGTCTCCTTCTTCAAAAGTAGGATCCATACTTAAGCCATCTACTGAGTAAGTAGTGAATAAGAACATTCGTATTACAACAACCACGACAAGGGCGATAGCTATAGCAATTAACCATTCACGTATTTCTTTTAACACTGATGCCACCTCTTATTTTTCCTTCTTCTCTTTATTAATTTTTTTCTCTAGATACTTTTGATACCATTTTGATAGTACATAGAGCACTACTAAAAAGGCTAATGAAATTATAAGTTTCACTGGCGAATCAAAGAACGAGGTTACATCGTAACCGACCAATGTCATCGATAAAATCATTATAAATTTTGCTGCTAATAATATATATAAGTATACATCTCTTCTAATGTTAGATAAAGCAGTGATTACGTTGATAATAGACGAAGGTGTGAACGGTAAACACAGCAATATAAATAAGAAGCTAAAGCCTCTATCATCCACAAACTTAAGCATCTTATTCAAACGATCATGCTTTTCAATATAGTTTTGAGCAGGTTCCCGAAAGATGTGTCTAACGATTAAAAAGACCAGATAGGAACCAGCAACGGATGCAGTATAGCTGACTAAAAAACCGACTACAACACCATATGAATTTATAGTTAAAATGACGATAACAACTAACGGTAAAAATGGTAAAAATGCCTCAAGCATGACAAGAAGAAAACCAAAAAGAATACCAAGCTGTTCAAATTGATCAAATAGTCTTTCAATACCTTGCTCTGTCGTTAAAAGTTCTATAATATCGTTCACGTTCAAATCTCCATTTTAAAGACTAAGAGACTATATATAATATATAGTCTCTTAGTCTTGGTATTAAATTATTTTGCTTTATTATAGCATTTATATCCAAATTATTTCTCTAATTTACACTTGAAATATACTTTTCAGGAATTAAATTCTTAATCTCTTCTGTCTTTCCATTATGCAGAAGTTCTACAATTTTTGAACCGACAATGACACCATCACAGTACCCGCCTAAGGCCTTTGCATTCTCTTTATTAGATATGCCAAATCCAGAACAAACAGGAATTGTGGCATATTTCTTAATTCTTTCAAGATAATCATATACTTCCTGACTATAGCCCACTCTTTTTCCAGTTATACCATTGACAGCTACTGCGTATATAAAACCTTCTGCCTCTGAAACTATCTTTTTCAATCGCTCATCCGACGTAGTCAAGGTTACTAACCTGATGATGGCTAAGTCGGAGTCAACAAGTGCAGATTTAAGTTCAGCTTCTTCATCTAACGGTAAGTCAGGAACAATCAATCCACTTACACCTGCTGCAACTGCAACTTCTTTAAAAGCTTCAAGGCCATATTTAAAGATTGGGTTGTAATAAGTCATCAGTACATATGGTATATGGATTTCATCCTTGATTTCACTTAATTTGTTTAAAATATCGTTTAAACTAATATTTTTTTCTAATGCACGCAGTCCTGCATCTTGAATGACCGGGCCATCTGCCGCTGGGTCAGAAAAAGGCACACCAATCTCAATTAGATCCACACCAGAATCTTCGAGGATTTGAATTTGATTTAATAGTTGATCTAAGCTACCATCTCCAGCCATTAAATAAGCAATAAAAGCTTTATTCCCATCCATATCAAGCTGTTTAAAAGTATCTCTTATTTGATACTTAGTCATTTTTATTCATCCCTTCTAAGGCGTCTTTAACGAGTTGTACATCCTTATCCCCTCGACCTGATAAGTTAACAACAATAATTTCATCTTTTGCTAAAGTTGGGGCAACTCTAATTACATATGCTAAAGCATGGGAACTTTCTAGAGCAGGAATAATACCTTCAGTTCTAGATAATTCTTGAAAGGCAGCTAGGGCTTCTTTATCGTTTGCATATTCGTATTTAGCTCGACCTATCTCATGCAGATAGCTGTGTTCAGGACCGATTCCTGGGTAGTCTAGGCCTGCAGAAATGGAATGTGTGCCTAGGAGTTGGCCGTTGTCATCTTGTAACATATGCATTTTTGCACCGTGTGCAATGCCGACTGAGCCCTTGTTAATTGCAGCCGCAGTTTCATCTGTATCAATCCCTTTACCCGCAGCTTCTACACCGATAATTTCAACTACCTCATCTTCGATAAAGTTCGTAAACATGCCAATTGCGTTACTGCCTCCACCTATACAGGCAATGACTTTGTTTGGCAAGCGACCTTCTTTTTCTAAGATTTGTTCTCTTGCTTCTTTAGAAATAATACTTTGGAAGTCACGGACAATTTCTGGGAATGGGTGTGGACCTAAGGCTGATCCAATGACGTAATGCGTATCTTCCATATGTTGTACCCAGTAACGCATAGCTTCATTGACAGCATCCTTTAAGGTCTTCGTCCCTTGTTCTACCTTGATGACTTCTGCACCAAGAAGCTCCATTCTAAATACATTCAATTCTTGTCTCGCTGCGTCTTTGGCACCCATAAACACCTTACATTCTAAGCCTAATAGTGCTGCAATTGTTGCAGTGGCAACGCCGTGTTGACCCGCACCAGTTTCTGCAATGACTTTTGTTTTCCCCATGTATTTAGTCAAAAGACCTTGTCCGATTGCATTGTTAATCTTATGTGCACCAGTATGATTTAAGTCTTCCCTTTTTAAATATATTTTTGCGCCACCTAGTTTTTCAGTTAAGCGCTCAGCATAGTATAGTGGGTTTTCTCGTCCTACATATTCCTTCATTAAATAGTCAAATTCCTTTTGGAAGTCTGGATCTTGTTTGGCCTTTTCATAAGCAGCTTCCAATTCTTCTAGTGTTGCAACAAGTGACTCTGCGACGTAGGCGCCACCGAACTGACCAAACTTACCCTTGATTTCTTTTATAGCTTCATTCATTTTCTACACCTCTTATATTATTTATAAATTCTTTTACTTTTCTTAAATCTTTCTCACCATTTGTTTCGACACCACTTGAAACATCTACCAATGTGGGTCTTGCTGCTTTAATTGCCGCTTTGATATTGCCTGGATTTAAGCCACCTGCGAGTGCAAACCTGTCTTTGTCTATTTCAGCTTGAGGTAAGCTTGACCAATCAAAGGCAACCCCACTTCCACCGTAGTGAGTCTTACGTGGACTATCGATTAAAATATAATCAGCTGGATAAGAAAATTTTTCTTTATAAGTGATTACGGAATCAGATGGAAAAGCTTTGATTGCTCTCTCTTTGTATTTTTGTACCAAATCAACTGATTCATCACCATGAAATTGTATATAATCCAATCCACTTGCTAAAGCTAGCTCAAGCTCTTCTTCAGTCGGATTCACAAATACACCCACTGTTTTAGTTGAATAACTTTTTAAAGCTGATGTGATCGATTTGGCTGTTTCAATATTAATTTGTCGTTTACTCGGGGCAAATACCATACCTATAAAATCTGCTCCAGCCTCAGTTATCGCTAGAGCCTCTTCTGTATTTTTAATGCCACATATTTTAACTTTCACGTAGTTTGCCTCCTTTTAGTTCTTCGACTTTGTCCACAATATTATCTGCTTTCATTAGAGATTCCCCGACTAAAATACCTCTTGCACCGGCCACTAACATTGCACTTGAATCTTTTCCGTTTTGTATACCACTCTCAGCAATAAAATGAATATCCTTACGTCCACTTTTAGCAATCAAATTTTTAGAATTGTTGATATCTACTTTAAAAGTCTTTAAATCCCTGTTGTTTATACCAATAATTTCTGGAGAAATTTTAAGAGCACGTTTAAGCTCTGTTTCATCATGTACTTCAACAATGACACTGAGATCTAAGGATTTTGCATAATCATAGAGTCCCTGTAATCTTGCATCATCGAGAATTGTGACAATGAGGAGAATTATATCAGCACCATTGTTATAAGCAGTTGCAATTTGACGCTTATCGATGACAAAGTCCTTATTAAGAATTGGCTTTTGAATCACTTTTGAAATTTCATACATATCATTGTATGTGCCTTTAAAGTATTCTCTTTCCGTTAAGACACTGATAGCATCAGCCCCACCTTCAACATAACTTTGTGCTTGTTCTATGGGATTCATTGTTGAATTGATTTCACCTTTTGAGGGTGAAGCACGTTTAACTTCTGCTATTAGAGCGATGTCATCTTGAGTTTTAAGTACGTTCACAAAGTCGACTGGTTTTTCTCTTTTAATTACTTCTACATGTTCTGGGAAATTTTTTAATGCCTTCTTTTTCACTTCGACTAATGTATCTAGGATTGTCATTACGCTAACACCTCATGATTTTTTCTAACTGCTTCGAGCGTTTGATATGCTTTACCACTTTTTATAATTTCATTTGCTAACTCAATGCCTTCGTCGATCGACTCAACTTTTTCTGCTACATAGAGTGCAATGCCTGCATTTAAGGTAATGGTTTCTGTCTGAGCTTTTGTACCTTTATTGTTTAGGATATTGATTAGAATCTCTTTATTCTCCTCACCATCGCCACCTTTGATATCATCTTTAGAACATAGTGTTAGTCCATATTCTGTTGGGTCGAGCTCCATTTCTTTAAACTCGCCATCTTTTAAGAAAACGAGATGATTCTTCCCAAGTAAGGTTGCTTCATCCATATTCCCTGCACCGTTAATCACAACTGCATTTTTTCTACCGAGTCGATTGAGTACTTTAGCAATTGTCATCAATTTACTCTGGTCAAATACACCTAAAAATTGATAGCTAAGATTAATGGGGCTAATACATGGACCAATGAAATTAAATACTGTTGGTGTCTTAATCATTGATCTTACTTTCATAATCTGTTTCATTTTGGGATGTACATGTGGTGCACTTAGGAATGAGATTCCAACATTATTTAATTCACTCGCCACTCTTTCGCTGTCGAAATTCAAATCAACGCCAAGTTGTCTAAGTACATCCGAGCTACCTGTTTTACTTGTTATGCTCTTGTTGCCATGTTTGGCAATAGTGACTCCGGCGCTCGCCAATACAAAGGCTGATGTGGTTGAAATATTAAAGCTCTCCGAGCGATCTCCACCAGTACCACAATTGTCCATTGCCTGTCCGTTAAAGTCCGGAATATCTTTTGCATGACTTATCAATACCTCTGCAATTGCTGTGATTTCATCTTCCGTTTCACCTTTCTCACTTAAGGCTACAATGAATTGTCTTAGTGCTTCATCTGAAACTTTTCCATCGAGTATTTCTGTGAATAATTGGTACATTTCGTCATATGTTAAATCTAATTTTGCAGATACTTTGTTTATTGCTGTAGTTATCATTGTCATTTTTACTTCCTCCTTAAATTAAAAAAAGTCCCCATGACAAAGTCATGGAGGACGATTAACACCGTGGTACCACCTCAATTGAAGCTACGCTTCACTCTAATGGATAACGGCATGACCCGAACAGTATTGTTTAGATTCCACTTCGTCAGTAAATCATGTTACCGGTTTCCACCATCCCGGTTCGCTGTTAACAACAAATTACTGCTACTATATCTAACTGCTAATATTTAATTAACACAAAAAAGCTCTCCGCACTTAATATATATAATATTAAGGACGGAGAGCCGCGGTGCCACCTATATTGACCGATAGAATCGATCCACTCGTTTAGTTATAAAATTTAATAAAGTTTGTTATTATTCCAGAAGTCCATTCGCATAAGCGATTTACCGGTTCTCACCACCACCAGCTCTCTTAAAAATCGGTATATGTTACTTATCTTCTGTTAATTTGATTATCATACTATCAACTAATTTTTGATTTGGCAAGTATTAAAATTAATGTTTTTTTTAATAGATATAAAAATAGTCCGTAAACTATACTTACATCAACAAAGTTAGCTACGGACTTTAATAATTATTAATTTATTAATTACGCCCAACCACGGTAGCGTGATGCTTCTGCTGTACGTTTTAATCCAACGATATAAGCTGCTAGTCTCATGTCGATTTGGCGATTTTCATGGAGTTCATAAATTTCGTTAAAAGCTGAAACTAATTTTTCTTCCATTTTTTCGTTTACTTCTTCTTCAGTCCAGTAATAACCTTGGTTATTTTGAACCCATTCGAAATAAGATACAGTAACGCCACCTGCAGACGCAAGTACGTCCGGTACAATAAGTACGCCTCTATCAGTTAGAATGCGCGTCGCTTCTGTCGTTGTCGGTCCGTTTGCAGCTTCACATAAAATTTTAGCTTTAATCTTATCTGCATTAGCTTCTGTAATTTGATTCTCTATTGCTGCTGGAATAATAACATCACAGTCTAATTCGAATAGTTCAGAGTTTGATAGGACATCATCAAATAAGTTCGTCACCATACCAAAACTATCACGACGTTCTAAAAGATAGTCAATGTCTAAACCATCTGGGTCATGTAAGGCACCGTGTGCATCGGAAATTCCTACGATTTTCGCGCCTCTATCGAAGAGGAATTTAGATAAGAAACTCCCAGCGTTACCAAAGCCTTGAATGACAATGCGAATATCATCAATCTTCATATCACGTTTTTTCAGCGCTTCTTCAAGACACACAACAACACCTAGGGCTGTTGCTCTGTCACGTCCTTCTGATCCGCCTAAGACAAGCGGTTTACCTGTAATAAATCCAGGTGAATTAAACTGGTCAATCGCACTGTACTCGTCCATCATCCATGCCATGATTTGAGAGTTTGTAAATACGTCTGGCGCTGGAATATCTTTTGTCGGTCCAACAATTTGAGAAATCGCACGAACATATCCACGTGACAATCTTTCAACTTCATCCATACTCATCTCACGCGGATCACAGATGATACCGCCTTTACCTCCACCATAAGGTAGGTTAACAATACCTGCTTTTAAAGTCATCCACATTGATAATGCAGTTACTTCGTCTTCAGACACACCAGGGTGGAAACGGACCCCACCTTTTGTTGGTCCTACAGCATCGTTATGCTGTGCACGAAAACCAGTAAATACTTTAACTGAGCCATCGTCCATCTTAACAGGGATACGAACTTTTAATGAACGCATTGGCTCCTTGATTAATTGGTACATATCATCGTTATAACCAAGTTTATCTAACGCTTCTTTAATGACACTCTGTGTTGATTCAACTAAACTGATTTCTTCTGACATTTTATCCGCCTCTTTTTGTAACTGTTTTCATACAATTGTATTGTATCATAAAGAAATATTTTAGAAAGCATCTTCCGAGAAAACTTTTTTCACTTTTTCTACTGCCCAGTCTAAATCCTCTTTTGATACGACTAAAGGTGGCGCGAATCTAACGACAGTACCATGTGTTTCCTTACAAAGGACACCTTCATCTTTTAACAATTCACAAAAACGACGCGCTGACTTATTTAATTCTAAGCCTATAAATAGACCCTTACCTCTTAGGTCCACTATGGCTTCATGATCGATTTCCTTTAACTTGTTAAGCAGGTACTCACCGAGTTCCTGTGAACGCTCTGGCAATTTCTCATCAATTAAAACATTCAAGGCCGCTTGAGACACTCGTGCTGCCAGAGGGTTTCCTCCGAATGTAGAACCGTGTGACCCTTCATCAAGCACACCGAGGACTTCATCGTCACCGAGAACAACTGATACTGGTAAAACGCCACCGCCTAAAGCTTTTCCTAGAATATACATATCAGGTACAACTTCATCCCAGTCAGTCGCAAACATTTTACCTGCACGGCCAAGACCCGCTTGAATTTCATCGGATATGAATAAGACATTATTTCTATCACATATTTCTCTAACTTTCTTCAAGTAACCTGCAGGTGGAATATTAACGCCTGCCTCACCTTGGATTGGCTCGAGTATTACTGCTGCTGTATTATCAGTAATCGCATCTTCTAGTGCCTCTGGGTCACCATAATTAACGATTACAAAACCTTCACCCTCAGGACCGAAATCCTTTCGGTAAGCTGCTTCAGAAGACATGGACATTGGAATAAGCGTACGTCCGTGGAAGTTACTCTTCATCGCTATAACTTCTGCTTGATTTGATGCAACCCCTTTGACTTGATAAGCCCAGCGTCTTGCCACTTTGATTGCAGATTCAACAGCCTCAGCCCCTGTATTCATCGGTAACACTCTGTTTTTACCTGATAATTGGCTAAGTTGCTCATACCATTCTCCCAAGCAATCTACATGGAAAGAACGTGAAGTTAAAGTCACCTTATCTGCTTGATCCTTAAGTGCTTGAATAATCTTAGGGTGACGATGCCCCTGGTTTACTGCAGAATAAGCGCTTAGCATATCTAAATACTTATTACCTTCAGGGTCTTTTACCCATGAACCTTCTGCCTCTGAAATTACTATCGGTAGTGGTTTATAAATATCTGTATCGTGTTTTTCTGTCGCCTTAATAATATCTTGTGTTTTTGTCATATTAATCCTCCTTAAATGTTTAAAATCTCTCATAATATACAGAATTTTTACATCTCTTATTTACATAATGAATGTGATTAACATATTTAGCAAGCTTTTTATTTACTCAGTTAAGTGCTTATAAAACAACGTTTGAAAACGTATACATTCCAACGATATTTTATACTTTACCAAAGCATGTTAATAAACGAATTTATAAACAAACTGTGTATAAATATTCTAAAAATAAAAAGGACCTGCATAGCAGATCCTTAATATTACTTATTCGTTCATGCGGGCTAATGCATCGTTAATCCAACCTGGCATTCTCTCTTCAATAGATTGAAAGCCGTACGCTTCGGTATCTTTAATCTTCTCCAATACTGAACGCTTATCTCTTTTTTTCTCTTCGTTCTTAAAGTATTCATTTTCTTTCAACGATAAACTAATTTTTCCATTGTTATCGATGCTAACAATTTTCGCTTTAACAATCTGTCCTTTAGACAGGTATTGATTCACATCGTGAACATAATCGTTCATCACTTCAGAAATATGGATCAGACCATCGCGATTATCAGGAGTTTTGACAAAAGCACCGTACGACTGAATACCAGTAACTTTGACTTTTACGAACTGGCCAACTCGGTATTTTTTTGCCATGATATCCCTGCTTTTTCTGTATTAATCATAATCATCTTAACACAAGTATTTAAAACAACCAAAAAAACCGTGTAGAAATCTTAAATTTAAGATTTTTACACGGAACGCGCCACTTCCGAGTCTAATATCGCTCGAAGTCGTATCATATGTAAGTCACTTCAATATTTTTAAGGACGGAACTAGTTCTTGTTGTTTCTCTCCTGCTCTTCGTGTTCTAGTCTTTCAAGAACTTTTTCTTCAAACTCTTTCATTTTTTCCTCTTCATTACGAGAATATTTTTTGACGAGTTTATAGACGATAAACGCCAAGAGCATAAATATTAAGAGCATTATTAGTGCAGGAATATATTCTGTTTTATCTTCAGGAAAATATAAGAATGGCATCATCTTTAAATCACTCACCTTCACATTGCTTAGTATATCAGAGTGATTTATTAAATAAAGACAATAATAATGACTAATTTGTGATAGTTTTTTCTACATTTTATTAACGCGCTAAATTAAAAAAGAAGACCTTAGTACGCCTTCATTATTGAAGAGCTATACTAAGATCTAAACTTTAAATACTTATATATTTTAAAAATCTACCTTACTCTGTGATTTCAATCGTTTCAATAACGACATCTTCGACAGGCTTATCTTGTCTTCCTGTTTCAACAGCTGCAATTTTTTCAATTACATCCATACCTTCAATAGCATGTCCAAAAACAGTGTGACGGTGGTCTAACCAAGGCGTCCCACCATTTAAACGGTAGCTTTCTATAATTTCAGCAGGATAACCTGCGCCTTCTAATTGAGATAGCATGTCTGATGGCACATCTTTTAATTGAACAATGAAGAACTGAGACCCATTTGTGTTCGGTCCAGCATTCGCCATAGATAATGCGCCGTATAAGTTGAATGCTTCCATTGAAAACTCATCTTCAAATGGTTGACCCCAAATACTTTCTCCACCCATGCCTGTACCAGTAGGGTCGCCACCTTGAATCATAAAGTCTTTGATTACTCTGTGGAATATTAATCCATCATAATAATTGTTTTTTGCATGAGTTACAAAGTTTTCTACTGTTTTAGGAGCGACATCGTTAAATAATTTTACAGTGATGTCACCCATATTTGTTTTGATAACAGCTTTTGTTTCACCTTCTAAAATTTCACTCGTTAACTGTGTGTACGCCATAAAAAGGCCTCCCAATAAAGTTTTATAAATTTCAATTACAGTGTATTAAAAATGAAATTATTTCACTTTCGTTTTTAAGCGTTTTTCTAATTCCATCCATATATACAGTATAAAGTACTTATTCATAATTTCAAACGGTATGCGTTTATTTTATATAATTATTATTGTATACTAAGTTAATATAATATCGTTTGAGGAGGATACACTTTGACATTTATACACATAGCTATATTTTTGCCTGTCATAGCAGCAATTGCGATTGCTATTATCTACAGGTATGTTAAAGATGTACATCTCGGCTGGTTTGTTCTACCTGTTCCTGCTGTGATTGCTGCATATTTATTTTCACTTATACCCACAGTGTCAACTGATGGACCAATTCATCAAAATTTAAACTTGATGCCAAGAATCGGTATGAATTTTGATGTATACATAGATGGACTTGGACTATTGTTCGCCATTTTAATTTCTGGTATAGGTGCACTAGTGGTTTTATATTCAATTGGTTATTTGTCAAAAGAAGAGAAGCTTGGCAATTTTTACGTCTACCTTCTTATTTTTATGACTGCCATGCTAGGAATTGTCTTAAATGACAATGTCTTAATGCTTTACTTCTTTTGGGAGCTAACGTCAATTTCCAGTTTCCTATTAATTGCATTCTGGTACACGAAAGATAAGTCAATATACGGGGCACAGAAGTCCATGTTGATTACTTTCTTTGGTGGATTTATGATGCTTGGTGGTTTTATTGTTCTGTATATTATTACAGGCACCTTCAGCATTAGAGAAATGATTGGCAATGTCGATCTAATAATCGATAGTAATCTCGCACCCTTTGCAGTTGTTTTAATCTTACTTGGTGCCTTTACTAAATCAGCTCAATTTCCATTTTATATCTGGTTACCAGATGCCATGGAAGCACCGACTCCAGTCAGTGCCTACCTCCACTCAGCAACCATGGTTAAAGCAGGTCTTTACCTTGTTGCTAGGTTTACACCAGTGTTTGCCTTTAGTGAGCTTTGGGTGTGGATCATATTACTCGGCGGACTGATTACACTGGTTTGGGCGTCGTTCAACGCTATCAAGCAAGATGATCTTAAAGGTGTGCTTGCCTTTTCTACAGTCTCTCAGCTCGGGCTTATAATGAGTTTACTCGGTGTGGGTGCACTTGCAGTAGCGACCGGTGCAAATGAGGAAATATTTACAGTCGCTGTCGTTGCAGCTGTTTTCCACATTATTAACCACGCAACTTTCAAAGGTTCTCTGTTTATGGTAGCGGGTATTCTCGACCATGAAACAGGTACACGTAGCATTAGAAAACTTGGTGGTCTATTAACACTCATGCCAATATCATTTACGATGACCTTGGTTACAGCACTTTCAATGGCTGGTATTCCACCATTTAACGGATTTTTATCGAAAGAGTTATTCCTAGAAGCGATGTTTGAGATTAGTCATGCAAACTTTAGCGCCTTAGCTGATTGGAGTGTACTATTCCCAATCCTAGGAATTGTAGGTAGTATCTTTACATTCGTTTATTCACTTAAACTCATTCATGGTGTCTTCTTTGGAGATAGAAGTTATGACACTCCAAAAGAACCACACGAAGCACCAGCTTTACTCTTAATTTCACCAATTATCTTATCTGCTTTAGTGATCATTTTCGGACTATTCCCAAATATCCTATCAGGTACGATTATTGACCCAGCAGCTATGAGTATTTTAGGTACAGATACGGCCTTAAACACACAAATTTCACATTGGCACGGTTTTAATAACCCGGCCTTATGGGCAACAGTCGCTATTATCGTCATCGGTGGTGTCATGTACATCTTTAGAAATAGCTGGATGTTCATATATGACTACCATAAAGAGCATTTCACTCTTAACTATTTATATGACCAAGGACTACTGTATAGTCAACTGGGTTCTAAAAAAGCAACCGATGGTGTAATGACTGGTTTCTTTAGAGATTATATGGTTTATATCTTTGGATTCTTCGTTCTATTTAGTATCATTACAACATTCTTTACAGGTCTTCCAATCACATTCGATGACTTTGCAGATGTTGGTATCCAGGATATGGTTCTCGTGATCATTATCTTGATTTCTTTAGCTATCATTATGATGACGCGTTCACGCATGGTTTCAATCATCATGTTAGGTGCAATAGGCTTCTCTATGGCCTTATTCTTTGCCTTCTTTAGAGCACCGGATCTTGCCCTGACGCAGTTATCTATAGAAACAGTTACGACGACCTTATTCCTAGTATGTTTCTATCATTTACCGAAAAAGTCTAAGCATGAAGAAACGATTAAATTTAAATTCACTAACTTTATTATTTCAGTTGGTGTTGGTGCTGTCGTTATCCTCTTTGGATTATCAGCTTACTCAAACAGGTTGTTTGAATCTATCAGCCAATTCCACATTGAAAACGTTTATGAGCTCGCCGCTGGCGGTAACATGGTCAACGTTATTCTTGTTGATTTCCGTGGTTACGATACCCTCATGGAAACATTAGTATTTGGTATTGCCGGCATCGGTATATATGCATTAATGAAAGCAAAAGTAAAAGGAAAGGATGATAATAATGAAGAGCACGCTTAAGAGAGCTGGCTACAGTAAGGTCCAACGTCAGATGAACGATGTGTTCATTCAGTTTACGGGCAGAGTAATATTTTTAATCATATTACTCTTCTCAGTAAACATGTTCTTAGCTGGACACTATGAACCAGGCGGCGGCTTCGTCGGTGGTTTGCTCGCAGCTTCAGCAGTCATCCTTCTATTGATTGCTTTTGATTTCGAGACTGTAAGAAAAATGATTCCGATAAACTTTCATTTAATCATCAGTATCGGTCTATTTCTAGCTATTGCTGTACCGACAGCCTTGTATTTCTTTGGAGTACCGTTCTTCACCCATCAACATACGTATATCGATGTTCCTATATTCGGGGAAGTAGCACTACACACAGCTGTCGCTTTTGATATTGGCGTATTTATGACAGTAGCTGGAACAGCACTGTTAATCGTTTCCCTAGTTGGGGGGATGGATGACTAATGGAACTTGTTACTATAATCTTGTCTGGCATATTAATTGCTAGTGCAACATATTTAATATTGTCTAAAAGTGTTTTAAGAATAATTATTGGTATATCAATTCTTTCACATGGTGTGCATTTAATGATTCTAACTATGGGTCAACTGAAACGGGGTAATGTTCCTGTACTCGATGACTCTGTCTCGACTTACACAGATCCACTCCCACAGGCCTTAATACTGACAGCCATTGTAATCTCATTTGCACTGACATCATTTAGTCTGATCTTGCTCTTAAGAAACTATAAAGAGCTCGGTACAGATAACACAGAAGATATGAAAGGAGTTCCTCATGGCGACTAACATTTTACCTATGCTCCCAATCATTCTTCCATTCTTTGCTGGTGTCATAATGTTGTTCATGGGCAAACGTCCTATTCCACACAGAATAGTCTCAGCAATTACCAGTGCCCTAATGGTTGGTATTAGCGCATATAGTATATATTATGTATACAAGAACGGTGCGATGGTGACCTTTATAAGTAATTGGTCCGCACCATTTGGAATCAGTGTTGTCTATGACATGGTCGCTGCTTTGTTAGTACTGACAACATCGATTATCTTATTTTTCACAGTTGTTTACTCTTTCCAGTCCATAGGCTATGAAAGAGAAAAATATTACTATTATCCCATGGTCATGTTCATGATCACAGGTATTATTGGTGCGTTTACGACAGGTGATATCTTCAATATGTTCGTCTTCTTTGAAGTATTCCTTTTAGCATCTTATGTACTTATTACACTCGGTAATAGAAAGATTCAATTGCAGGAAGGGTTTAAATATTTCGTTGTTAACGTTGTATCTTCAAACTTCTTCTTAATTGGTTTAGCTTATCTCTACTCAATCACTGGTTCATTGAATATGGCTGATATTCAGATAAAGCTATCCAATTATGATGGTAATTTAGCTGTCATGACCTTAGTTGCAGTAGTATTCATATTTGTTTTTGCAACAAAAGCAGGACTTTTCCCGCTTTATTTCTGGATGCCAGGTTCTTATAATGCACCACCGATTCCTATCATTGCTTTATTTGGTGCACTATTAACTAAAGTTGGTATTTATGCCATTGCTAGAACATTTTCACTGTTCTTCCAACACGATGTCGGTTATACCCATCAAGTGCTACTATTACTTGCCTTGTTGACCATCATCGTAGGTTGTATTGGTGCTTTAGCTTACACTGATATGAAAATGGTCATCATCTACAACATTATGATTGCCGTCGGTGTTATCGTTGTTGGCTTTGCTATGATGGATGAAGTTGGATCAATCGGTGCGATGTATTATCTAATACACGATATGATCATTAAGGGCGCCCTGTTCTTACTTGTTGGTTTCATCATCTACAGAACTGGTAAGAATAATTCAGAAGATATAGGTGGTTTAATTAATAGTCACCCAGTTGTTGGTTGGACATTCTTTATTGCTGCCCTATCACTTGCTGGTGTGCCGCCCTTACCAGGCTTTTACGGTAAGTTGTTCATCGTAGAGTCAGCTTTCCTTAACGACCACGTTATTGCAGCAATTATCGTCTTATTATCAAGTCTGATTGTCCTATTTAGCATTATGAAGTTATTCATCAATGTATTCTTTAGAGAACCAAGAGAAGGTCTTGAGCTTAGAGATATTAAATCAGATAAACTACTCTTCTCAGCAGTCGGACTTGTAGTCGTTTCAATCGTGTTTGGTTTATCAGCAGATTTTCTTTACCCAGTATTTGAAATGGCTGCCGAATCATTCTTCGATCCGTCATCATATTCTAACTACTTGATGGAGGTGGAATAAATGTCATTTCAACTATTAGTAAACATCATTTTAGCTTTTCTATGGATGTTCATGAATGCTGACATGTCTGTTGGAACCTTTGTCACTGGTTACTTAATCGGCTTGGTTGCAGTATATTTATTTAGAAACTTCTTACCAGGTAGATTCTACTTACGCCGTTTGTACTTAATGATTAAACTACTGTTTATCTTTATAATAGAACTTGTCAAAGCGAATATTGATGTTGTAAAAATTGTGATGTCACCAAAAATTGACATCCATCCCGGTTTCTATGCCTATCCGAGCGATTTAGAAGAAGAATGGGAAGTTGCTTTACTTTCGACATTAATTACCTTAACTCCAGGTACAGTCGTTGTTGCGATATCAGATGACTACTCCATTATTTACATTCACGGCCTAGATATGGATGATGCTGATGAAGAAATTGATAACATTAAAGCTGCTTTTGAAAATGTTATAAAAGAGGTGGCTCAACCATGACATCATTTGTATATATTATCGTAATCTTTTCAATTATCGTATTTGCTATCACCATGCTTGGTATGTTGTACAGAACAATTAAAGGACCAACACTACATGATAGAGTCGTCACGCTCGATGCATTTGGGGTAACCTTGATGGGAATGATTGGTCTATTATCCATCGTCTTAGAAACAACCTATCTCTTACCAATAATTATGCTAATCGGAATGGTTGGTTTTATCGGTACAGTTGGCTTTGCTAAATTCCTAGAGAAAGGTGTGATCATCGAAAATGATAGAGATAATAATAGTTAGTCTCATTACAATCTTTCTAATCGGTGGTGCCTTTTTTACAGCAGTAGCAGCCATTGGCGTGATTCGTTTACCTGATACCTATACTAGAATCCATGCCGCTTCGAAAAGTTCGACACTAGGTGTCGGTATGACATTGATCGGGGTATTTATCTACTTTGCTTATTATCAAGCAGAAATCGAAACCCAACTGATATTAGCGATTATATTCATCTTCATATCTGCACCTGTTGGTGCCCATATGATTGCCAGAAGTGCCTTTCACTCCGATGTTGAACCTTATAAACTCACCATTCTCAATGAATTGAAACGTGATGAAACAGGTTCCGAAATCGAAACAGAAGAGCATGTCAGACTGAAAATCGAACGCAGTAAAGACAAAGAACTCGATGATTAAATGATATACCTGTATAACATCTTTACAGATGTTATACAGTTTTTTTATTTACCAGATAGATTGGTCGGGGCTCATTTACCGGTAAACACAAAATACAGGCAGATGCCCTGGCTCATTGTCCAGTAAACACAAAAAAATAACTCCTTAGCTGTATCTATACAGCTAAGGAGTTATTTCAATCTTACGTTTTATTTTTGTCTTACTGCCATGGTACATCTAGAAACTGCAACTAAATCATCTGCATCATCTGTAATATCAATTTCCCAAACCTGCGATGATTTACCTGCATGTCTCAACACTGCTTTAGCAATTAAAGTGCCTTGTCTCTTTGCTTTTAAGTGATTAATATTAAGCTCCATTCCGAATGCAATTTGATCATCTTCAATTTGATGACTGGCACCTATACTGGCAGCAGTTTCTGCAAGAACGGCATTAATTCCTCCATGGACAAAACCAAATGGTTGTAGTGCATCTGATGTAATTTCCATATCGATACTACATGTCCCGTCATCTACTTCTAAGACATTGATGCCAAGAAGTTCAATCAATCCTCTACTCATATAGTGTCCCTGACTCAATTAAATCAACAATTGTTCTAATCATTACACCAGTTGAACCTTTTTTTCCAAATGGTGTCACACTAGTACTATTACTTGAACCTGCAATATCAAAGTGAATCCATGGTGTGTTTTCAGTGAATTCTTTAATGAAGGCAGCAGCAAATGATGCGCCGCCTGGTTTAAAGTCGGCATTGATTAAATCAGCTATATCTGACTTTCTCACACGTTTTTCTTCATGCTCTGAAAGTGGTAATTGCCATACATCTTCACCTGTGACTTTACTACTGATTAACAAGTTATTCATCACTTTTCTATCGACATCCGTAAATATTCCTGTACGATATTCACCTATGGCTTGGACAACGGCACCTGTTAAAGTTGCAAAGTCCATCATTACTTTTGGCTTATACTCTTTTGCGGCATAATAAACAGCATCAGCTAGTACTAAGCGACCTTCTGCATCTGTATTTGAAACCTCTACAGTTTTACCTGATAAAGATTGATACACATCGTCAGGACGCATGCCATTACCATCTACCATGTTTTCTGCTAACGCAAGTACTGCGACAACATGTACTGGTAAATCGAGTTTGGATACAGCTTCAATCATCCCCACTACATTTGCAGAACCACTCATATCGTATTTCATTGAACGCATGCCATTACGACTCTTCAATGAATAACCGCCACTGTCATAAGTAATCCCCTTACCGACTAATACTATTGGTGCATCAAATTTTGCATCCGGGTGCTTATATTCAATCGTGACAAGACGAGGTTTTCTTTGTGAAGCTTTACCTACTGCTGTCAATAAGCCAAAACCTTCTTGGGTTAAGGTGTCAAAATCTTTTACCTCACCCTTAACATGGGGGTGATTTTTAAAGTTATCAGCTAAATAATCCGCATAACTTTCTGGATATAGTAAATTCGGTGGCATCGTCGCAAAGTTTCTAGCTAGGTTAATACTAGAACCCACTTTCTCACCATGTTCGAAGTATTTAGTGACATCGTGTTCTGTAACAAGTGTGAGCGTTAAACCTTCACTGAACTGTTGTTTACTGTCTGAAGTATAGCCGACTGGTTCGTAGGTACTTACCTTTGCCATTAATCCGATAGCATCTGCAACTTCAGCAGCTTCGAAAGCGAATGTGTCCAAAATAATTTGAGCCTTATTATCCTTTTCTTTTTCCATGAACTGAAATACATTACCAAGTGCTTCCTGGACTTTTAGCACCGTCAATTGACTAGCATCACCGAGTCCAACTGCAACAACTTTTCTGTATTCTCTTTGAATTGTTACGCCTGTCGTTGTTACCTTATTCAACTTAGTTGATAGCACATTCGATGTGATAATTTCCTTAGTTAATCCGTTTAACAAAGTATCGAGTTCTGCAAAATTTTTCATTTCTTCAACATTTTCTGGTAAACCAATGACAATTACTGAATCATCAGCCACATAACTCTCTTCAAATTTCACTTTCATAAAAAGATCCCCCTAGAACATTTGATAACCTGCTTTTCTTAAATAACGAATCGTCATCCCTGCAAGTATGATGCCGATTAAGCCTGAACCTAAGATGATGATATCGTAAATAGAGATGCCAATAATATTACTCCAAAGCGTATTAAACGATTCTCCCGGACTACTTATGTAATCAAATAATGAAACTCTACCTATAATCCAAAGAACAATTACAGGATAAACAACCGCCATAATCCATGTCATTTTTAAAATCATGTTCAGTATAAAACTAATTCCGTAAAATAAAACGAAATATAGTAATACAGATATAAATAACTGAACGACATTCATTGCCATATATGTTTCCTCCAAAAAAATAAGCATGGGCATTATATATACCCATGCATAATGCTAACTTTTAACTTACATGAATTTACCTTTAGTCGCAGCCAGTGCAAGGCCACCGATTTTGAACACTGCACGTGTGTCGATGACTTTCTTCATGAAAGCAGCTGGTTTACCTTTAATTTCTTTACCCATAACAACACCGATACCATCTTTAGAACCTAAAGAACATACAGTACCTTTGTCATCGTATACAAACGGTTCTTTCTTATCACCATCTAAACTCAATTTAATGTTCTTAGCAGTGTGTTCACCTAATTGCATAGCGATTTGAGCTGTTGTTGGGTAAGGACGTGCATCCTTACCTGTGCCGTTCATTACCGCTGCAACGTCACCGATTGCATAAATATTGTCATATCCATCTATAGTTAAATCGTTATTAACTACAATTCTTCCACGTTTCACACCTTCAAACGATTCTTCCATTAATTTAGAACCACGTACACCTGCAGTCCAGATTACGCTTGAAGCTTCAATTTGCTGTTCTTGATCATTCACTTTAACAACAAAACCTTTATCATTAGCAGCAACAATCGCTGTACCAAGCATGAATTCAACACCACGTTTTTCTAAGAAGTCAACTGCGTGCTGAGTTAACTCATCAGAGAACATTGGTAACATTGTAGGCATTGCCTCAACACAAGTAATCTTGACATCATTGTAATCTATACCGTGTGCTTTACATAATTCAGGTAGAGTTTCGACAAGTTCACCTAAGAATTCAACGCCAGTAAATCCAGCACCACCCACTAAGATAGCGAGGTCTCTCTTATCTTGACTCGTCTTATAGTTGATGAAGTTTTTCTCAATTTCTTCACGAGCTTTTACTGCAGATTGAGGACTGACGATAGTTTCAGCATATTCATCCATGCCTTCAATACCAAATGACTCACTTTCAAAGCCAAGTGATACAACTAAAATATCAAAGTCAAATTCACCTTGGTTCGTTTGAACAACTTTGTTATCACGATCAATCTTAGTCACTTCTGCAGGCACAAAACGTACTTTCATATTATCAACAACTTTAGCAATCGGATAAACTCCGTCTTCCCAGTTCATTGATCCCGCTGCTGTTTCATGCAACCAAGTTGATTCATAATGATATTCATTTTTGTTGATTAATGTGATATCAGCTTCTTGTACACTGAGTAGTTTTTGTAGTTTAGTTACAGTTGATAATCCAGCGTAGCCCGCACCAAGTACGAGAATTTTTTTTCTTTCAAAACTCATTTTTATTTTCCTTCCTACAAGCGTAATTTGTTGTGCAAGAATTATTTATATATATCATGCATACCAGTTACAATATTAGCACTATACCGCAATAATTCAAGCGTTTTCCTTGATTTTAGCAGTCTGCTGGCGCACCCGCATTCGTCTTCGTTCTAAAGGAAGATCCGCAGCCACAAGACAAGCTCGCATTTGGATTTTCAATCGTAAATCCGCCGCCGACTAACGATTGTTTAAAGTCGATTACGGTACCATCTACAACAGGTAAATCGAATTTATCTACAAGCATTTTCACACCGTAGTATTCGAATACTTCATCTCTTTCTCCTATATTCGTTTCAGCAGCCATTCCATAAGTAAGCCCTGTACAACCACCACCCTGTACTTTAAAACGGAGGTAGCCGTCAGCCATATCATTAGCTTCTAGCATATCTTTAACTTCATATGCCGCACTCTCAGTCAATGTTACTGTGGACATAAAATCACTCCTCTTTAAATACTATTACCACAAGTTTTTATAATTTAATTATACTACAGTCATTTTAGCTACACCAATCAACCGTTTATAATTATAGATCTCTATTATTCTTCTCTATTCTTTTATATGCCTTTTCTAACAACTGCTCTTTAGTTTTAGCAGAGACAATCTCTCCATCTATCAAAACAAAGAATGTCTTAGAACATAAGCCGCAATTGTTTGTGCACTCATAATCCACCACATCAATTGCAAGATCCTGGTCTAAAGCACGATAAACATCCTCAGTTCCTTTTTGCATATTTGCATTACAAAATTCTGCTATTGTAAACATAAAAACACCTCACCATACAATAAAAAAACTGGAGACACGAGCGTCTCCAGCTGCAAGTTAAAATACTTGTTCGATCTCTACAAAGCCTGGTACTTCTTCAAGTAACGCACGTTCGATACCCGCTTTTAGAGTAATCGTTGAGCTAGGGCATGTCCCACATGCACCAAGCAATCTAAGCTTAACAATACCATCTTCTACATCAACGAGTTCAACGTCTCCGCCGTCACGAAGTAGAAATGGACGCAATTTATTCAGTACCTCTTCGACTTGTTCGTACATAGTATCTTGACTGACTGTCATATAAGTTCACTCCAATCAATTAATAAGCCTCTCCTACTAGTCACTATTATAAGGGATTTACTCATAAAAATCCATCAATTGAAAGTCTGAATTTTTTATCTTACTATGCAAGTCTTAAGCCTCGATTTTCTAATGTCCGCGCTAAGGCGACTGTTACAATCGCTAGGGCAATGTCCTTAATTAGGAAAGGAATCACCGTAACGAAAAGAATTTCAAGAAATGCCATCGGTGTATTTAGAACGACACCCATAACAAAAGCAAAGTAAGATGTACCAAATAAGAAGACTACTGCCATCCCTAAAAGCGTCCACATAAACATAGTTATAAATGATTTTTCTTTAGCCAGTCCAAAAATTAACACTGCGGGTATATACCCTAAAATAAATCCAAATGTTGGTGAAACAAAGGCGCCTAAACCTGCAGCTCCCGCAAAAACAGGTACACCAAGTAGACCAATTAATGTATATATAATCAAACTAACGACGCCTGTTTTTGTGCCCAACAATAAGCCACAAAGTATCACCATAGGCAACTGTAAAGTAAAAGGCACTGGGCCAAGGGGTATTTTAATTTGTGCAGCAATTGCAATGAGGCCAACAAATAGAGCAGCCTGAACAAGTTGTTTTGTCTTCATTCTATTTTCCTCCACCTATATCGATAGAGTTAGTTTATCAGAAAAAAACGCTAATGTTAACCCTTAATTTTAAAGGTTAACATTAGCGTTTATAACTGCCATTCACTTAAATTATCTATTAGATGTGTCGGAACTTTATTACGTGATTTAACATCTTTTGTACTATGGACACCTGTGTTCACATGAATCGTATCTACCCCGCCATTGATACCTGTCAAAATGTCGGTATCATAATTATCCCCAATCATCGCGACATCTTTTTTATTAAGTTTGAGTTGAACCAAGGCACCTTCTAAAATAAATTTTTCAGGTTTACCGATAATCGTTGGGTCTACACCTGTTACATCACTGACTAGTTTCACAAAGGCACCATTACCAGGTGAAAATCCAAAATGGCTCTTGATTTTCTGGTCAGGATTCGTCGCTAAAAATTTAGCACCATTTTGAATTAACCTGCATGCTTGAATAATCTTGTCGTATGTAATCGTTGGATCAAGGCCCATTACAACCACATCGACTGCTTCATCTGTCAGCTCTGCAACTTCTTCTAGTGTAGCTTTAAAGCTATCTGTACCAATGACAAATACCTTAGGTGCTTTATAATGTTCCTCTATATATTTCGCCATCGCCATAGCAGAAGTATAAATATGATGCGTAGAGGTTTTAAAACCCAGAACATCAAATTTTTCTTGCAATTCATTTTTACTTCTCGTCGCATTATTTGTTAAGAATAAGTAAGGCAGTTTTTCTTCATTCAAACGATCTATAAATTCCCTTGCACCATCAATGACCTCGTCTCCATTAAACATCGTTCCATCAAGATCAATCAAATAACCCTTATACATCATCTGTCGAAAAAGCTGTTACAGCTTGAGGATCAGTTTTTCTGAAGTGTTCAAAACTTGCCTTAAAATTTTTGTAGGCATCAATGTTATCAAGGAAATCAAGTTTCATACTTTGATGGTCAATATCCGTATAATTTCTAGTTAACTCTGTACGCCATTTTAAGGTATTTTTAAATTTCAATGCATCATTACTATCGATGACTTTCTCTTGTTCCATTATGTCAATAACATCCTGATAGCTACCAGGATCTCTTAAGATAAAAGCATCAATGATCATATTCCCGACATCAACAGTCGCTTCAATCAACATCTGACACGTGCGTTCCAAGGCAAGTTTGTCGTCTGTGTCTACTAATTTCGACATCTCTTCAATATAAGCTAAACGCTTATTTAATAACGTTTTATCTACAAAATACATAAGTCACCTCATCTAATCTATTCGTATTAATCATATCATAGAAAAAGAAGAAGCTAAGGTTTACACCTCCGCTTCTTCACCATTTTCTTCATTCTGTGTCTTCAATTCTGCCTTAGTTACTTTTCTTAAAATAAAGTAAGCACATCCAAAGTTGCAGTATTCATTTAAATATTCTTGGATTGTGTCTGCTCTTTTATCCGGCTCTATTTTACGTTTAGAAGATCGATAAAAACCAGCAAGCCTTAATTTTTCATAACCAATATCGCCGACGATATAGTCATATTTATTTAGTAGTTCACTATACTTTTCAACAAAGACCTCTTCATCAAATGCATCGCGGTAATTTTCCACGAGTTCAAAGTTCATATGACCAATGGTAATCACATTGACACATCCTTTACCTATAATAACTCTATTTTACCACAGTTATTTCTTATGTGGTTTCTTTAGATACAGGTCTGTAGATGAATTTTACAACAATAAATACGACGATTAAACATGCAAGTAAACTTAGTAGTGCTAGACCAACACTAAGTGTTGTCCCGAGTACAACAAAGGCAACTAGCCCGATAACAGCTGATAAAATGGCATAAGGTAACTGGGTCATTACGTGAACGATATAGTCCGCCCCGGAGCCAGTTGCTGATAGAATTGTCGTATCAGAAATTGGTGAACAGTGATCACCAAATACCGCACCAGCTAGTACAGCTGCAATTGATGGTAATAATAAATCAGTTGCATTTAATGAAATCATAATTTCGCCTGCAATTGGAATTAATATACCGAATGAACCCCAGCTTGTTCCCGTTGCCATAGCCATAATACATGCAACAATAAAAATGACGGCAGGAACAAGTGAAACGGGCAGGTTAGAACTTTCAACCATACCTCCGAGCACATCACCTGTTCCGAGTTCAGTAATTAAACCACCAATCATCCAAGCGAAAGTTAAGACTAACATTGCTGGAAACATTGCAAGGAACCCTGTTTTAATTCCTAAAAGTACTTGTTTAAATCCAAAGTTATCATCGTTCTTTGTATGTCCAATATAGTAAACTAGAGCTAAAGCTAGCCCTACAAGACCACCAATTACTAATGAGTGGGTAATCATCATATTCTCCAACATATCGATTAAGGTCCAAGAACCAGCCGCAATCCCCCCAGAGATGAACATGCTTGCAATAACAGTTATTGCTAAACCGATGATTGGTACTGTTAATGCTTTAGCACTGGAGCCTTCATGAACTGGGAGGTCGTCTTCTTCAGTTGCCATATCAGGTACCTTATCCCTTAAAATACCTTCGTTAATGGCTAAGTCTTCTTGTTTTCTCATCGGACCAATATCGAACTTAAAAATAATAACGAAAAGCATAATTGCCATTGCAGCAATGACATAGAAGTTCATTGGCACCATATACATAAAGCTTTGGAAAGGAGAAATATGTTCTAGACCAGCACTGACTAACAATGGAGCTGTCATACCCATAATACCCGCACCCCAACTTGAAATTGGAACCATTATAGATACTGGAGAAGCTGTTGTATCAACCAAGTATGCAAGCTTTGCTCTAGAAATTTTAAATTTGTCCGTGATGGGTTTGGCAACTTGACCAACAATTAAAGAACTAAAGTAATCATCTATAAAAATAATAACGCCTAAAAGTCCGGTAATAAGACCCGCTCCATGTCTAGTTTTAACTTTCGTTAAGGCCCATTCCGTAAAGGCTTTTGCACCGCCTGACATGTTCATAAATGCAGTCATAATACCAAGTAATGTTAAAAATATTAAGATGAAGGCGTTCCATGTGTTTAAACCACCATCTTCAATAAATATTGCTAAAAATGAGTCGATTAAAATTTGGAAGAACTCACCAAAGTGCCCACCAGCAATAACGAAAGCAGCAGTCACAATTCCGGCACCTAAACTGATACTGACTTTTCTAGTTAAAATAACTAAGATCAGTGTGAGTAAAGGTGGGACCAAGGGCATGTATTCCCAACTTAAAAAAGATTCCATATGTATTTCCTCCTAAAAATTTCAAATAAAAAAAACCATAAACACGCTATTATGTACGCATTTATGATTCCAATGTACTGTAGCGCATCATATAACTGACAGTCCTTAGTCTCTTAAACTAAGACCCAGAATAAGTACCCGCCGGTCTTATTCTTCGGCGTCTTTCCCTTTCGATATTCCTAATCGCATGCCTGCTAGAATATTTACTGATAAAAAACGCAACCTCTACTTTTTTTATTCAATTGTTTTTCATTATAACACAAGCTTTTATAAATGACTATAAGCATTTTAAATAGTTCTTGATAATGTCGCGGAGTAAATCTGGCATCATATAATCTTTTTTTGAATATCTAAACTGTGGGAAAATACGACCAAATGTATACATATCTAAAGTACCAAGTGAATATGTACGTCCATCATCAATTAATTCATTGCCGATGTAATACTCTCTCTCAGATTGAACGTACGATATATTATCCATGACAAAGGCACCAAATATATCACCTCTAAAACCGAGGCCCCTGACAATCTCATCCTTATACTCATGACGATTTGCTTCTGTAAAAACTTCTTTCATTTCTCGTCCTGTCAACTCGATTTTCACAGCATTAATCGCGTGTGGTAATACTTTGTGTAAAGCATACTCTGTCAATTCTCCACCTTCAAACGGACTCGCCACTAGACCAGTATGAATAAGACCTACATCACTGTCTGTAAAATCTCGTATCATATAAGCTAGTAAGGATGCAAAACGAGAGGCAGAATACAGTCGTCTTTCAATCGGATAGGCGTCACTTTTAATCACTGTATTACTCAGCATTTCTTTACCGAGTTGATAATAATTGTTTTCTTTAGGTGCAAGGAAGTCGGCCTCAATCAATTTTGCATTTTTACCGATCAATTTTTTACCTTGAAAGTTCAAGGTCACTTCTCCAATATACTCACCGTATCGACCAGCGGCAGCTAAGAGTACGCCATTAATGCGCTCGCCATAATCAAAGTGGTGATGTGTGTGTGAAGATAAAATCAAATCAATCTCTGGAAAGCGGTTCGCTAAATTTTCATCATCATACATACCAAGATGGCTTAGCATAACAATGACATCCACCTTACCCCGAAGTTCAGCTAAATATTTTTCAACCCATGAGAATGCATCTGCAACTTCCCAGTCTAAGGCTAAGTAAAATGGGGTAAATTCAACAGTCGCCGCTATAAAACCAATCTTAACACCCTTCACTTCCTTAATAGTGTAGGGTTTAAAAAATGGATTATCCGCACCAACCTCTCTTAAGTTTGTACAAATAACATCAAAGTTCGCATCATCATAAAGGTGTTTCAATTGATCTTTTGTAAGGGTAATACCTTCATTATTCCCTATCGTCGCAACATCGCATGTCGCTTCGTTTAATAGTTCAATATTTCCTTTACCGAGCGTTGCCTCAGTGTATGGATGTGAGCGGTCAACATGATCACCAATGTCCACATATACCATGTTATCTCTGTATTGGTGTCTTTTATCGTTAAGAAAACTAGTAAATTTCACATAGTTATCTAACGCACTGTGAATATCATTTGTGTGATAAATCTTCACTTCCATACTATACACTCCTTAGAAAAAAGTTTGAGAAATTAAATATATACCCAGTAGGAATAGAACAGAACGTAAGATGATAACGAGACTGTTTGAGTTGAATTTCTGATTAATCTTAACACCTATATTCGCACCTAAAATAGCAGCAGGCACAAGTAAGAGTATATACATAAAGACGACATTCCCTTGTAGTATATGACCTGAGGCAGAGGATAAGCCAGAAAAGAAGACCATCATCATACTTGTACCAATGGCAATAGTCGGTGGCATACGAAAGACCATCAACATGAGCGGCGTCATCAGTACGCCACCACCAATACCGAAGAGCCCCGTTACAAAACCAACTAGAAACGTAATTGCAATAGCCAGATACGGTGGGAAACCATAGTGATAGACATTCCCCATATTGTCTCTATGAGGCTTCATATATTTAGGATTTTGAAATATTTTTAATGGTTTAATCTTGTTTCTAACGACCAACAAAATAGAAACAAAAATTAGGAAGACACCAAAGTATAAATTGAAACTATCCACTGTAAAAAGACTACTCGCATAAGAACCTGTGAAGGCTCCAGGAATTAGTCCGATTAAAAATAGCGTACCATTTTGTCTATCAACTTGATTGTTTTTTGCATACGACCACATCGCACTTAAGCCTGTGAAAATTAATAGCATACTAGATGTACCGACAGCTGTTTGAGGTGTTATCGCAGGTAAGAGCCCTAAAGATAGTCCGAAATACATTAGTGCAGGCACAACAATAACACCCCCGCCAATACCGACGAGTGATCCTAAAATAGAAGAGAGTAACCCGATTAACATCAGTATAATGACAACTGTAATCATGTCGTCCAGCCCCTTAGAATAGTTTCAATTGTTTAGGAAATAGCCCGCTATATTCAATATCCATTAAATCTATAAAAGTCTTGGCATTTCCTGCAGCATGGCCACCGGAATTATTATTAAAGACGATATATATATGTTTCGTTTTATGTTTTAGAATATCCACTTGTCTTTTCAACCAAGCGAGCTCATCTTTGTTATAATCATATAGATAACGTACCTCACGCCACTCATCAGAAGTTCGATTTTGCTGGGTCCAACCATGTACGTTACGACCATGTAGTCTAATAAAGGCAATATCATCAGTGACTCTGTTAACAAATGGTATTGACCCGATACCAGCATTGGGTTCGTCACAAATACTGTGAATCAATTCTGAGTCATGTAAAAAACTAAGCGTTTCTTCTTTATACTCATCTTGAAACCATGTTTGGTTACGAAATTCTACTGCAATTTTGTATGGTTTTAATAATTCTGTTGCAAATTTTACATATCTTATATTTTTACTTGTACAATCAAACCACGGTGGAAATTGTAGTAAGACAAAAGCGAGTTTATTTCTTTCTTGCATTGGTTTTAACATATCTTTAAATGCTATAAAGACATCTTTAATTGAATCATAGTAATCACGATAATCACTATGCCCTGTCATAAATTGATGTGCCTTAACAACAAATTTAAATGACTCTGGTGTCTCCTGACACCATTTTTCTATTGTAGATGTTCTTTGTATGGCATAATATGTAGCATCGAGTTCTACAATTGGAAAATGTGAAGCATAAGTCATCAATTTATCTTTTTTGTTTGACAGTTCTGTATATAGTGAATCATGGTCACCCCAGCCTGTCAGTCCTATAAAAATCATTCAATCACCTTACTTCATTTTACCACATTTAATAAAGGAGGTATGCCAACCATGAAAAATGAAAATCATATCAAAGGTTTAATTTTTGTTATAATCGGTGCCTCTTTATGGGGAATTGGGGGTACTGCATCAGATTACATATTTACGCATACACCGACTAATGTCTCTTGGTATGTCACTGCGAGATTATTAATTAGCGGTGTGATTTTACTGTCCATATACACCTTATTTTTTAGAAAAAGACATCGTACTGTTTGGACAAAACATACTACTCTAATGTTTTTAATCTACTCGATTTTCGGAATGACTATGGTTCAATATACATTTATGGCTGCCATCGGTTATGGAAATGCTGCCGTAGCAACTGTCTTACAGTGTACGGGGCCAATATATATTATCCTTTACGCCATCTTTAAGAAATATAGACCATGGACTAAATTTGAAGCGATAATAATACTTGCGATGATCATAGGTGTATTTTTAATTGCTACAAATGGCAACATTGAAAGCCTATCAGTACCACCACTTGCTTTGGCATTCGGTCTCTTATCTGGTATCGCACTTGCTTACTACACCATTCATGCACCAGTATTAATGCAATACTTACACCCACTTCAACTTGTAGGTGGGTCAATGCTAGTCGGTGGTATACTAATGAATTTTATTCATCCGATTTGGGAATTTGAATATCAATTTGATTGGACCTTTACCCAAATTCTTATTTTGGTGCTATCCATTTTACTCGGTACAACACTCGCCTTTTTCTTATATATCACAAGTACAAAATATTTAAGCTCTACAGAGACAGGTATACTAGGTTTACTAGAGCCTGTATCTGCAGTGATTACATCAGTATTACTTTTAAATGTGAGCTTAGGTATTTACCAATCCATCGGAATCATAATAATTCTAGCTGTTGGAATATTTATCAGTACAAGAAAACAGAAGGCCTAATAAAAAAGACTTAGAAATCTGTATGATTTCTAAGTCTTTTTGTTACGAACTTAATACTTGTTTTAAATCCGTTTCCACTGCTTGCCACAGTTCTGGTGATGTAGAGAATTTTTCTCTCATCTCTTTTTTAACACCTTCAAAGGCCGCCTCATATTCAGCTGTGCCTTTTTCTGGCATGTCTTTCATTAAGTCTTTTTGAATTAAGTCAGTCATCGGTGCTTTTGGTCCCCAAACTGCTACTTCTTCATTTGAATTGTTAAGTGCAATAACCTTAGGAATGACTCTATTACCATTAGTTAAATATTCATCCATTAATTCTAGATTTTCATCTCTTAAGGCAACTCTAACATCCGTTTCCGCTGCTTCTGACAATTTAAACAAAATTGCAAGGTTTAACATGCAATGTGCACACCAAGGTTCAGCAATGACCAATAATTTTCTGCCACTCTCTTTTAAGCGTTCAAAATCTGAATCCTGTTGAACTTCGTGTTCATCGTAAATTTTATCGAAACCGGTTTTTAAATCTGAAAGAGTCTGACGATATGCATCCATTGTAAGCCCTGAATCATAATATGCTTTTAAGTTAACCATTTAACTTCCCGCCTTCATTTAGTGATTACTTCCATTATAAAGGCACATCTCGGTTCCTCCAAATATTATACTTTTTGTTCGTAGTTTGAAGTATTAGATTCTCTTAAATTTAAGAATAAATTGATCCCGAATAAGATAATAGCAATGAGAAACATTGGTCCACCTATAAAAGTGAATATATGCGCAACCCCTGGATTGACTTGTACATAAAAAGTACTAAAGATAAATAAAGGTACACCAATATGGTATAGCCAAAACGTTGCTATACCTAATTTATTCTTCGCCAAATGAGGATAAACACATAATACAGCACCTATACCAAGCGTTGTTAACCAACCAACAACATTCGTGTGTGCATGTCCTGCTGCCCAGTTTAATTGAATCGTATACGACATAAATAAACCAACTGATATCCCGATAACTAAATACAACACAGCTAACTTAAGCCAAGTCGGGCCCATGAAATTCCTCCTTATATTTGTATTTATTTCCATCATATCACCTAAATATAATTGTGCAAATTTTCTGTACATTTATTAAAGTAAAAAAAGAAACTCAAACTAAAGTCTGAGTTTCTGACATTATTATTGCAAGTGAATTAAAGTCGCTACAACTAAAGCAATTGCTGCAATGACTAACCATATCAATGTTAACTTCCAAATAAATTTGACCCATTTAATATATGGTATACCTGCGACAGCTAAGACACCCATAAGAGATGCAGATGTTGGGATAATACTATTTGTAATTGCATCACCATACTGATATGCCAGTACAGCTACTTGTCTAGGTATCTCTTGTAAATCAGAGATCGGCACCATAACAGGCATTGTTGTCATAGCTTGACCTGAGCCTGATGGAATAAAGAAATTAATAAACACTTGTACGATAAGCATACCGACTGCGGTGAGAGAGTTTGGTACAAGGTCTAATACAGAGCTCATACTATAAATAATCGTATCTATAATTAGTCCTGACTCAAGGACTACAAGTATCGCTCTAGCGAAACCAACAATGATTGCACCATAAACTACGATTTTCATACCATCTATGAAAGAATCAAAAATGTCATTAAGTTTTAATCCACCAACAAAACCAATGATTATACCTACTACAAAGAAGTTTGCGGCAAGCTCTGTTAAGAACCAGTCGTACTGAAAGATACCAAACACATTAATCGCAATTGTCAAAGCGAATAACACAACGATAACGATATGTCTCTTTGACAATTCAAATTTCTCCATGTCCGCATCGGTGAAATTGAGCTGCCCTTCTTGTCCTTCGTTGTAAACAAGGCTTTTAGTTGGATCATTTTTAACTTTCTTAGCATAGCGCATTACATACAAAATTCCAGCCGCTAAAACAATAATATAAACAACAGTTCTAAAGCCCCATCCCGAGAATATTGGTAACTCCGCAATACCATGGGCGACACCAACAGTAAATGGATTAAACATCCCTCCTATAAAACCTGATGCGGCTCCTAAGGTAACCATTGCAGTCCCGACCATAGCATCATAACCGAGTGCTACAGCTAACATGATACCGATGGGTACAAAAATAATTGCTTCTTCGGACATACCGGTTGTAAATCCTAGTACAGAAAAGATGAACATGACAACAGGTATTAAAAGCACTTCATTATTACCAACATTTCTCATTACTTTTTGAATGATTGCTTCAATCGCTCCTGTAGAACGTATAACTCCAAAAGCGCCACCAATTAAAAAGATATAAAATACAATGCTTGATGCTTCCATCAAACCATTCGGTATCGCCATAAATAAATCCATCAAGGAAACTGGACTTTGCTCCACAGCATGATAACTATCACTGACAACTTCTACACGGTCATCAACTTCTACACGGTCGTATTCCCCTGCTGGAATTACGTAGGACAATGCAGCACCGATAATGACTATAGCAAGTAATATCGCATAGGTATGAGGAAACTTACTCGAAAAATCTTTATTACTTCCCTTTGTTTGATTTGTTTCTTCCTTCACTAAAAACCACCCCTAAATGTATATTAGTTCTAATACCCTCATTCACAAATAATACACATTTATAGAAAAATAAAAAAAGACTTAGAAATCAAGTTGATTTCTAAGCCCTTAAAAATTTTATAGATTAACCGATTGAACCTTCCATCTCATAAGAGATTAGGCGGTTCATCTCAACGGCATATTCCATTGGAAGTTCTTTAGTGAATGGTTCGATGAAGCCCATAACGATCATTTCTGTCGCTTCTTCTTCACCTAAACCACGACTCATTAGATAGAACAATTGCTCTTCTGATACTTTAGAAACTTTCGCTTCGTGTTCTAATGAGATATTGTCATTTAATATTTCATTATATGGAATCGTATCTGAAGTTGATTCATTATCCATAATTAACGTATCACATTCGATGTTTGAACGCGCACCATGTGCTTTTCTACCAAATCTTACTTGACCACGGTAAGATACTTTACCGCCACCTTTAGCTATCGATTTAGAAACGATTGTAGAAGATGTGTTCGGCGCTAAGTGAATCATTTTAGCACCAGCATCTTGAAGTTGACCTTTACCAGCAAGTGCGATAGAAAGCGTCATACCACGAGACCCTTCACCTCTTAGGTAGATTGAAGGATATTTCATCGTAATCTTAGAACCAATGTTACCGTCAATCCATTCCATCGTACCATTTTCATCAACAAAAGTACGTTTAGTTACTAGGTTATATACATTATTTGCCCAGTTTTGGATTGTTGTATAACGGCAGTATGCATCACGTTTAACAATGATTTCTACGACAGCTGAGTGTAGTGAATTCGTTGTATAAACAGGTGCCGTACAACCCTCTACATAGTGAACACTTGAACCTTCATCACAGATAATTAGTGTACGTTCGAATTGACCCATGTTCTCAGAGTTAATACGGAAGTATGCTTGTAACGGTGTATCTAATTTAACACCTGGTGGGCAGTAAATGAATGATCCACCAGACCATACAGCTGAGTTTAAAGCAGCAAATTTATTGTCTGTAATCGGCACTACAGTAGAGAAATACTCTTTGAATAACTCCTCATTTTCTCTTAGTGCAGAGTCAGTATCTTTAAAGATTACACCTTTTTCTTCTAGATCTTGTTCCATGTTGTGGTATACAACTTCTGATTCATACTGTGCAGAAACACCTGCGAGGTATTTTTGTTCTGCTTCAGGAATACCTAATTTATCAAAGGTACGCTTGATTTCATCAGGTACTTCGTCCCAAGAACGTTCAGTTTGCTCTGATGGTTTTACATAGTAAGTAATATCATCAAAGTTCAATTCTGATAAATCCCCACCCCACATAGGCATAGGGCGTTTATAGAAGTGTTTAAGTGCCTTAAGACGGAATTCGAGCATCCATTCAGGCTCTTCTTTCATCTTAGAGATTTCTCTGACAATCTCTTCTGTTAATCCTCTATCGGAACGGAAGATTGAGATGTCTTTATCGTGGAAACCATATTTGTAATCGCCAATATCCAATGCTTCTTTGACCATATATGATCACTCCTCAATTATTATTTATCGGATTCTTTAAACCCTTTTTCGAGTGCTTTCCAAGTGAGTGTTGCACATTTGATACGTGCAGGGAATTGATTGACACCTTGCAGTGCCTCAACGTCACCCATATCATCAGTGATGTTATAGTCCTCACCAAGCATCATATTAGAAAATTCATTTGCCATCTCGAGTGCGCGTTCAACAGATTCGTTCATGATCGCTTCTGTCATCATCGAGGCACTTGCCATAGAAATCGAACAGCCTTGCCCTTGGAACTTAACATCTTTTACGATTCCAGACTCAACATTTAATGTTAGCTGAATTTCGTCACCACAAGTCGGGTTATTCATTTCAACTGTCATTGAGCCATTTTCAACAACCCCTTTATTTCTTGGGTTCTTGTAATGGTCCATGATGACTGAACGATACAGTTGATTTAAGTTGTTAAAATTCATAAGAGAAAAACTCCTTCGTTTTTTCCAAGCTCTCGATAAACTGATCTATCTCTTCGATGGTGTTGTAAATGTAAAAGCTCGCTCTTGCTGTTGAGTGTGCTTGACACCATTTCATCAATGGCTGAGCACAGTGGTGACCTGCCCTAACTGCAATGCCCTCTGAGTCCAGTGCAGTAGCAAGGTCATGTGGGTGAACCCCTTTTAGATTAAAGGTAATCAGTCCCGCACGCTGACTTTTGGCCGGACCGTAAATCTCAATGCCTTCAATTTCAGACATCTTGTCATAGGCATATTCTACAAGCTCTTTCTCATAAGCATGGATGTTGTCGAGGCCTAAGTTGTTGAGATAGTCGATAGCAGCATTTAAACCAACTGCTTCGGCAATCATAGGTGTACCTGCTTCAAATTTCACAGGTAAGTCAGTCCATGTAGATTCTGTTTTATAAACATAATCTATCATATCTCCACCGTATTCAATTGGCTCCATTTTATCAAGTAAATCAGCTTTTCCATACAGAATGCCGATTCCTGTAGGACCTAGCATTTTGTGTCCGCTAAAGGCATAGAAATCTACATCTAGGTCCTGTACATCTACTGTCATATGCGGTACCGCTTGGGCTCCATCAACTGCAATGTAAGCACCGTGTTCATGGGCGATTTCAGCCATAGCTTTTATATCGTTAATTGTACCAAGTACGTTAGATACATGAGTGATTGCTACAATTTTTGTGTTTTCTGTTATAACACTTCTTAGACTGTCTAGAGTAATCGTCCCGTCAGCTTCAAGAGGAACGAAAACGAGTTTCGCATTTTTACGCTTAGCGAGTTCTTGCCATGGCACTAAATTGGCATGGTGTTCCATTTCAGTGACGATGATTTCATCACCTGCTTCAATCACTAGTTCACCAAAGCTTCTAGCAACTAGATTAATTGCGGCAGTTGTCCCGCGTGTATAAACAATCTCTTCAAAGCGTTTTGCATTGATGAAGCTACGTACTTTCATACGTGCTTTTTCATAAGCATCAGTCGCTTTAGTTCCGAGCGTGTGAACTCCACGGTGAACATTTGAATTATATGTTCTGTAGTAGTCATTCATTGCATCGATAACTTGTACTGGAGATTGGCTCGTTGCAGACGTGTCTAAATATATAAGGTCTTTTCCGTTTACCTGACATTCAAGTATCGGGAAATCCTGACGGATTTTATTTATATCCAAGTCAGTGTCCTCCCTTCTTAAGATAAGACTTTAAGTTCAATGACCTCTTTAAGTTGTTTCTTAACTTTTTCAATTGGTAGGGCTGAAACAACTGCATCTAGGAAACCGTGAATAACAAGGCGTTCTGCTTCCTTCTTATCAATTCCACGACTCATTAGATAGAAGAGCTGTAATTCGTCAACACGACCGACAGATGCTGCGTGTCCAGCAGTTACATCATCTTCGTCAATTAAAAGGATAGGGTTTGCGTCACCGCGTGCATCTCCACTTAACATAAGTACACGAGATTCTTGTTGTGCATCTGCTTTAGTTGCACCGTGTTTAATATATCCAATACCATTAAAGATACTGCTTCCCTTATCTTTCATTACACCGTGTTTTAAAATGTGACCATTAGATTCTTTACCATAATGAATAATTTGTGTTGTAAAGTTAGACGTTTGTTCACCACGTCCGACGTGAACAATTTTCAATTCTGACTCGGAACGTTCACCCATTAAGTATGTTGTATTATCATAGATGATATTTGAATCGTTCATTAGACCTAGTGCCCAATCAATGTTCGCATCATCAAATGCCACACCGCGACGGTTTACATAACCAGTCATTTCTTTAGGTAAGAAATCTACAGATCCGTAAGTGATCTTTGCGTTGTTGTTGGCAATAACTTCAGAGATAATATTAATTTTCTCTGTTGAAGACTCTAGGTTTGAGAAATAGTTTTCTACAAAAGTAACTTCTGAACCTTCATCTGCAACAACTAAAACGTGATTAAACAATGAAGCCGTCTCGTCATCGTGTAGGACAACAGATTGAATTGGTTCTTCAATGATGACATCTTTTGGTACATAGATGAACACACCGCCATTTAGCATAGCTGCATGGTAGGCAGCAAGTTTGTTTTCATCAACTTTTACACCTTCGGTCATGAAATATTTTTCAAGAAGTTCAGGGTGATTTTCACTTGCTTCAATTATATTTTCTACAATAACACCTTTATTTTTTAAGCCTTCATCTAACTGTAGGTAGGCAGGTGTATTGTTGTGTTGTACGTATATATTTTGTACATTTTCTAGATCGATTAAGTTTTTAACACCTTCTGGTAACTCTTCTAAAGTGTTGTATGTGCTACTTTCAACAACTGGAGAAGTGATGTTAAAGAAATCCCATTTATCTACTTTAGTCTTGTCAGGTTTAATCATGTCAAGACTATCAAATTTTTCTACAGCTTCTTTTCTTTTACTGATCAAAAACTCAGATTCACTTCTTGCTGTAGCATCAGCAATTATGTCTTCTTTGTTCAGTTCGAATGCGTTTAATTCAGTAGTCATAGTGATCCTCCTGTCTTATTTATCTTCAGCGGCGTTAGTTTCATCAATGCCAAGTTCTTCTTTAATCCAATCGTAACCATCAGTTTCAAGACGTTCAGCTAGTTCTTTACCGCCAGATTTTACCACTTTACCTTTCATCATTACGTGGACAACATCAGGAGTGATGTAGTTCAACAGGCGTTGGTAGTGAGTGATGATTAGTGAACCGAAATCTTGACCACGAAGTTTGTTAATACCGTCAGAAACTACACGTAGCGCGTCAATATCAAGACCTGAGTCGATTTCATCTAAGATACCGAATTTAGGTTCAAGCATCATTAACTGAAGGATTTCATTACGTTTTTTCTCACCGCCGGAGAAACCTTCGTTAAGATAACGTGTTGCCATGTCTGGATCCATTTCTAAATATTCCATGTTCTTATCTAATTTCTTAATGAATTCCATCAAGTTAATTTCGTCGCCCTCTTCACGGCTTGCATTGATTGCAGAACGTAGGAAATCAGAGTTTGTTACACCTGAGATTTCTGATGGATACTGCATTCCTAGGAATAAACCAGCTTTAGCACGCTCGTCTACATCTAATTCTAAAATGTTCTCTCCATCAACAAGTACTTCACCTTCAGTTACATCATAGCTTGGGTGACCCATAATTGCTTGAGCAAGTGTAGATTTACCTGTACCGTTAGGTCCCATTACAGCATGAATTTCACCTTGTTTAATAGTAAGGTTTACGCCCTTTAATATTTCTTTACCGTCGATTTCAACGTGTAGATTTTTTATTTCTAAAACAGATACCATGTCTAATCCTCCAATTGAAATTTAGTTTGTCTGATACTAGTATAGTTTATAATAATTCTAATCTATAGTCAAAGTACCAGTCTACTGTTACCATCTATATATTATATATCAGAATCCACGCGGTTTAAAGGTTTTGGCTCTAATTATGACCACTTTAATCAGATTTAAAGAAAACCTCACTAAATGACTTTAATATCATTTAGTGAGGTTTAATCAAATACTTATTTAAAGATATCGATTGTGAATGGTGGCTTGTATGACTCACCATTAATTGCTTTTACAATGCCGATAATCGCAAATACGTAGAATGCAATCGTGACTATTGGTCCGAGTACAAAACCGATTAAAATTGCAGTTGTTAACCAAGCGACAAACATGTAGATTGTGTAAGATAGACCAAAGTTCGCTACATCTCTAAGTGCGACAGCAGTTGTTGGTTCATCATCTTTTTTCAGTGCCCAAATTAGAAGTGGTCCAACAACAGCAGTGAATAGTGAAATAACATAAGACACCAAGACGAGCGTGCTGTCAAAACCAGTTTTTGGAGTATTATAGTCTTCATTCATTTTAATTGCCCCTTTTATTATAAGATAGGTGCTAATGTAATTTTACCATCTATAGGGTGTGTATACAATCGATAGGGTTAATGATTACTAAAAATTTCCTTATTTAATTGGTAAGTTATAAGTCGTTTCTGTTGGCATGCCATTCTCAAATTTTAAATAGTATCCTCCTGAACCCAATTCTGAATCCTTCGAGTAAACTAAATCAAATGTTGCTTCTTCGTCAACTGCTAATTCTTGGTTTAAATCTTCTTCAGAGAAATCAAAAATAAATTGGTCTCCACCACCTTCTCTGTCGGATTCAATAATATCAGGAAATACATATTCACCAATAACAATAGGCTCCTCAGAGATATTTTGAACTGTTAAATTGACCACCCCTAAGAAGACTGATTCTGGTGCGTTGATAATGACATCTCCAACAGGTTGACCATCGTATTCTTTGACCAGGTCTAGTGAATTGACGGTAACCTCATACTTAGCATCAAACTCATAACTCTCTACTTGTGTAGTGTCACCTATTTCATAAATTTCATCTGATTTACCTTCTTCAGAATTAGAACTTTCATCCTCTGTTTCTTCACTCACTTCACTTGTGTCAGTGGCTTCAGTGTCTTCTTCATTCCCACATGCTGTCAGTGCAAATAGTGTAAATACAAAAAATAATGATAACTTTTTCATCTTAGATGCTCCTTTAAGTTATGTTAATTAATACCTTAAAACAATTGTTATCTATGTTACCTTAAAATATTACTATTTACATTATTAATTTAAATATTTACAAAAAAACCAAGCAGCTTTTGCTGCCTGGCAAAGGGGTTTACTTTATAAAATCAATTGCACCAACTAAAATTGATTAGTTGAGACAATGATTTCACTCAATTGAATTATTACGAAATCCGTTCTATTTATATAACAGTTATTTACCCACCCCCTTTTCCTTGAAACATCTTTGTCACAAAAAAATGGAATAATTTTTCTGATGCTTTCTTATGACTGTTATAATATAGCTTAATCATTAAATTGCGAGGGACTACATTGGAAACAGAACAAGTTCATAAGCGTAAGTCTATTAACTTACAAACATTATTTATAAATATTAAATACCTACTTAAAGGGAAAGTACTTATCGCAAATGTCCTACCTGTATTCACAGCGTTTTGGCTTGCTTTACACTTTACCCACCAGTCATTTTACGATCATCTTGGCACTTTTTTCATGACCATGGTTTCCAGCACCTTAGTCATATCTGGTGCTCTCATGTTTAACAACTGGTTCGAGCATGACCTAGATACACAAATGGACCGTACAAAAAAGCGCCCTACCGTTACAGGTGACTTTTCTTTAAGAAATGTCTTAATTGCTGCAATCATTACAACAATCATCGGATTGATCATAATTTTTTTGGTGAATATTGAAGCAGGAATCTACTCATTTCTTGGCTGGTTTTTCTACGTCGTTCTCTACACCTTTTGGTCAAAACGACGCTATACCATCAATACGATAATCGGTAGTATTTCAGGCGCTTTTACACCATTAATTGGCTGGGCCGTTATTACACCAGCGAATCATTTAGTACCCCTAATGTTGTTTTACATTTTACTTATTTGGCAGGTACCTCATACAATTTCAATCGCTATTAAAAGACTCGATGATTACACTAGAGCATGCATACCAATGCTCCCAGTTGTCATTGGCACCAAGGCATCAATTCGCCAGAACTTATATTATGTGCTCGCTTTGTTGCCCGTACCAATTATGCTCTTTGAATCACTCGGTATCATCTTTTCAATTGTGTCAGCTTTATTGACCTTAGGATGGGTTGTGCTATCTGTTCGAGGTTATACTACACACAATAAACACCGATGGGCAGAAATGAATTTAAGATACTCCCTTATCTACTTGATTGTTTCATTTATGTTGATGATCGTGTTAACGATATGATGAAAAATGTATATACTATTAACATAGTTCATTAAAAACCTCACTCGACTTGAAAGTCGAGTGAGGTTTTTCTTACTTATTCTGATGGAATAATATTACCACTGTACTCTTCATCAATATATTGCTTGATTTCATCTGATTGTAGGACTTCGATTAATCTTTGTAGTTCTGGACGTTCTTCATCTCCAGATCTAACAGCAACTAGGTTGGCATAAGGTGATTCTCCGTCTTCAACTGCGATTGAATCTTCAACTGGATTCAATCCAGCATCAATTGCGAAGTTTGCATTAATAATAACAGCAGGTGCTTCATTATTTTCATACATATTAACTAAAAGCTCAGGTGCTGTATTGTTATCAAAGTTAAAGTCGTGAGGATTTTCAGTAATATCATCAAATGTTGCGTCTTGAATTTCAACGCCTTCTTCGATTTCTACTAAGCCAGCGTTAACGAAGAATGAAAGGAAACGTCCTTCTTCTGCAGGATTATTAGATACTAAGATAGTAGAGCCGTCTGGGATGTCTTCAAGTGAATCATAGTCATTTGAGAATACTGCCATAGGTTCGATATGGACATTACCGATGCTAGTTAGGTCATAGCCATGTGATTCAATTTCACCGTCTAAGTATGGTGTATGTTGAAAGAAGTTTGCATCGACTTCTTCATCTGCTAACAAACGGTTTGGTGTTGTATAATCATTGACGATTTCTACATTCACTGTGATATCCTCTTCTTCAAGAATTTCTGCTGCTTTTTCTAAAATTTCAGCGTGTGGTGCTGGCGATGCTGCAACAGTAATTTCAGCACCTTCTCCATCACTTGATTCACCTTCTGAAGCAGAATCAGATTCAGAATCATTTCCACAAGCCGCTAAAACTAAAATAACTGAAAACAATGTAACTAAACTCAAAAATTTCTTCATGCAAAATCCTCTTTTCTATATAGTTTTATATTATATAATCAGCGTTTATCCACTCTTTTAGAGAAAAAGTCTCCTAAAATTTGAATGACGAAAACGATGATTAGAATTACCACAGTTGCAACAAGTGTGACGTCCGGTTGGTTTCTTGTAAAGCCAACCATATAAGCTAAGTTACCTAACCCACCAGCACCGATAACCCCTGCAATCGCAGTTGAACCAACAAGCATAATGGATGTTACCGTTATACCTGAAATTAGAGCCGGTAATGATTCTGGTATCAACACCTTCCAAATAATTGTCCAAGTGTTCGCACCCATTGATTCAGCCGCTTCTATTACACCCTTATCAATTTCTTTAAGTCCAATTTCAACTAGACGTGCATAGAAAGGTGCGGCACCGATAATCAGTGCGGGTAAGGCACCATTGGAGCCCATTACTGTACCCATGATTGCTTTTGTAAATGGCATAAGTAAAATAATTAAAATGATAAATGGAATCGCTCTAAAGAGATTGACGATGAAGGATGTCGTTCCATAAAGCGGTTTTGAGGGAACATTTTCACTCTTATTAGATAAGAACAAGATAATACCGAAAATGAGTCCAATTATAAAGGCTGCAATTGTTGCAATCACAGTCATGTATATCGTTTCATAAGTCGCTTCTATTACCGCATCCCATTTCACATTTTCAAAGCTAAACATATTTTTAAATTCTTCTATTACACTGTTCATCCTGCTTCAACCTCCAATGTGACATCGTGCTTTTTAAACTCATTTGAGATTGATTCCAGGGTTTCATTATCGATATCTAATGCAATATATAAATGTCCAAATGATTCTTGATTCGTCTGTTTAATATTACCTGATAGAATATTTACATCTAGATCGTAATTTCTTATGACCTCAGATACAATTGGAGATTTTGCTCTTGTACCTACAAAGTTTAATTTTACAATTGTTGAAGTAGGGAATGATGCTTTAAGTTCTTCAATTGCAAGTTGGTGGTCATCATCTGAAATATCATCCTTAACAAAGCGTTTTGTTACACTCGATTGTGGATTTTGGAACAATTCAATTACTGAACCGACTTCAACAACCTTACCATTCTCCATCACTGCTGCGCGGTCACATATCTTTCTGATTACGTGCATTTCATGAGTGATTAAGACAATGGTTAGATTCATCTCTTTTGTAATATCAACAAGTAAATCTAATACTTCATCAGTCGTTTCTGGATCTAAAGCACTTGTTGCTTCATCACATAGTAACACTTCAGGCTTGTTCGATAAGGCTCTAGCAATACCGACACGTTGTTTTTGTCCGCCTGATAGCTCACTTGGGTAATTATGTGCTCTACCTTCTAGTCCAACAAGTTTAATTAATTCATCAACGCGTGCCTGGCGTTCTTTTTTTGGTACACCTGCAATTTCCATTGGAAAACTAATATTTTCTGCGACTGTTCTTGACCACAGTAAGTTGAAATGTTGGAAAATCATAGACACTTTCTGGCGTTTATTTCGAAGATCACCTTTGGACATTTTACTGATGTCATCTCCACTGACAATCACGTCACCTTCAGTTACATCTTCTAGTCCATTTAACAATCTGATTAAGGTGGATTTCCCTGCACCTGAGTAGCCGATTATCCCAAATATTTCACCGTGATTAATCGATAAGTCAACTTGGTCAACTGCTGTTATATTTTGTTTCTTAGTTTTAAATATCTTAGAAACACTTTTTATATTAATCATGATACATTACCCTTTCTCATCGATCGAAAATTAAAAGACCTACTCATAATATTATGAGTAGGCCTTTTAATTTCATTATGCCTCTCATCTTTAGGATTTGTTCCTGTGATTTAGCACCTTGTCATTAAGACGGTTGCCGTGGCTTCTTAGGGCACTTCCCTCCACCACTCTTGATAAGAGTTCTATTCGATTGAGATTTATAATATCAGACTATTCTCTACTAGTCAACCAGGAATTCATCTAATACTTCATTTAAATATGGTACTGAGTGAAAAGCATAGAGTGCATTCACAAGTTGACCATTTTTAAATAACAGCAAGGCTGGTGCTGAACGTATGTGATACTTATCTATTAAGTCTTTATGGTAGTTCAAGTTAATTCTCTCGTATGAGATATCCTTCATCTCAGTGACGACTTTCAACATGGATTCTGAAATTTCACATGTCTTACACATCGTGGCATAACCAAAGATAATATAACTGTCCTTATCCTGTGTATTCTTTAATAAATCTGCTGTTGAAATTATTTCCTTCACGATAAAACTTACCTTTCATTATTAACGCATTATCTACGTAAAAACCGTGTCTTAAGAGGAGGTTAGCTAGATAGTCATGCGGGCAACGACCGACTTCTCCAAATTTTGGATCAATATAAATATGCGTGCTTTCACTTAAATGTTTTTTAAACCATTGACGAATTTTTCTTCCTTCTTTATCCGCATCGGATAATATAAAAATTTGCGAATCACCTAGCTGTTCGATAATTTCATCTAATTTGGAAATACCCATTGTTCCGAAAGTGCAAATAATTTGAGCCGGTTCTACTAACACTTCTTCTAAGCGACGTTTATCAGTCTTGCCTTCAACAATGAGTACCTTATCAGAAAGATTCATTCGTATCACCCTTAGTTTAATTTTATACAAATTCACCAGAAGTAATAAATATTTGTTTTTAAAAAACTCCGGACAAATGTCCAGAGTTTAAAATTAACCCTCGATAACTGCTTGATAACTAGCAGCATCAAGAAGATTATCAAGTTCGCTTTCATCTGAAAGTTCAACTTTCAGCATCCAAGCGCCTTCATATGGATTTTCATTTACAAGTTCAGGACTATCTTCAAGCTCTTCGTTAATCGCAACGATTGAACCTGAAACTGGAGCGATTAATTCTGAAACAGTCTTAACTGATTCAACGCTACCGAATGATTCACCTGTTGATACGTCGTCGCCTTCCTCTGGAAGCTCAACAAACACAATATCACCAAGTTCAGATTGTGCAAAATCAGTAATACCGATAGTTACAGTATTCCCTTCAACCTTTACCCATTCATGGTCCTCACTGTATTTTAGATCTTGTGGTAATGACACGCTAAAACCTCCCTTTTAACTTATCATATATATTGTTACATATTCATCATACTACAGGCAAGAAGATTAATTCAATAAAGCTTGCTCATAATTTTCTTCTTTAAAACCTAAAAGAACTTGGTTATCTAATACAACCATTGGTCGCTTGATTAACATACCGTCACTTGCAAGCAATTCAAACTTTTCGTCATCTGAAAGTTCAGGCAAGCGTTCTTTTAAATCAAGTTCTTTAAATTTGCCCCCTCTTTTATTAAAGAAATCATCTACGTTATATGAAGAACGGTCTACAATACCTTTTAGCGTATCGATTGACGGTACGTTTTCGACCATATCTATGGCAGTGAATTCTAAGTTGTTATCCTCTAAAAATTTCTTCCCCTTACGGCAAGTTGTACATTTTGAATACTCATAAAAAGTTATCATTATATCCTCCTAAAATAGAAAGTCATCTTAGGTTAATTCTACCTTAGAAATAATATTTTATACACTTAAAACACAAAATAAACCCAAAACCTTTGGGGGAGGTTTTGGGCCAGGGTTTAGGATTTAAGAAGTGTATATTATCTTCTAACCTTACTCTAACATCTAAATATTATTAGAACGTAAACTCTGTGTAAAAATTATCATAAACTCGTTAACGCTTTCCTTAGTTCACTTATATGAATTTGTCCGGGCGCCGCATCTCGGCTGATGTAACCATAAGTAAATAATGGGGCATAGTCGCCTGTTAACACGCGTGTACGCTTACCTAGCTCACCCATAGATATTCCGATGACTTTATGCCCATATTGAGCTTTAGCTGTTTTTTGAACGTCTACAACTGTATCTACATCCTCACCGTTTGTAGGGTAGAGGGCAAACTTAAACACATCCCCTTCAACTTGATTCATCTGACTAAGTAAATCCATGAGTGCATCGTAATCAAGAGTTTCTTTAAAGTTATGATAGCTCAGTAGCGTTTTAATTTGATGTGTCTTTGCAGTCTCAATAATTTCCTGCAGTATTTTTTTACCCACTGACATTTCAATATCTATATAATCAATATCCATAGACTTACAAACCTCTAGTAAAAGCGCTTGATATTCAACCGTAGTTTTTGAGCCCTTGCCTCCTTCTCCAGAAGTTCGGTACGTGTAGATGATTTCTTTATCGAAAGCTTTAAACTTATCTATGATTCGTCTTACAATTGATGCGTGATCCTGTCGATTTAAAGCATCAAACACATCCCCTCGTATTTCCACTATATCAAAATCACTTAAGTGACTTTCTGCAGCTTCAATCTCTTCATTTATTGCATCAGAGTTATAACCTGAAAAAGTGACGACAATCTTAGTAGTATTCATTATTTTGCCCCTTGAATTTTATTCTATAAAAAGTTTTTAAATATCATGTTGTATTGTACTATAATTAGTATTGGTATGCAGTGATGATTTTAATACTTATATGAATACGATCAGGAGGATTTATTTAATTGAAGAAAACAATATTATACACGAGCTTAAGTGCTAGCCTTCTCTTAGCTGGCTGCAGTAGCGAAGTAGACTCAGAAACTATACAAATCGAAGAAGAATCCTCAATCGTAGATGATACAGAAGAAGATGTCGAAGAAAATACCGATAGTGCGCAACAAGAAAACGATGCTGATACAGACCTTTTAGCAATTGGTGAATCTGCAACGATTGATGACATCACACTCACCATTGATGATGCATATCTGACCGATGAGAGAAATGAAACTAACCTCATAGATGTGAGTGGTGTGCTTATTTTAGAAGTTACATATGAAAACAACTCAGAAGAAACCTTTCCGACAGGTCGAGATATCGTCGTTGAGTCTGAAGGAGAATTGATGCGAAGCTATGAGCTTGAAGACATACTATTAGAAGATTTGCCGCCAGGTGAAAGCATCAGCGGTCGTATGGCATACGGATTGGTCAACGAACCCGAAACACTTAATGCGACATTTCAGCCATTATTAAATGAGTCAGAAGAAGAAGCTGTCTTTGAAATCGACATTTCCGATGAGCATTAGGAAAGGTTTTATTGTTTCGGTGATATGTGAGCCTGTCTCGGACAACTTATCATCATTTTGACCTATTTCGGTGATAAGTAATCATATTTCGAGCAACTTATCACTGCCTCATAAATCAAAAATGCACTCTGTACAAGTACAGAGTGCATGCTTTTTGTATTCTATTCTACAACCTCAACTGATAAATCTACATCGATATTACCACGTGTTGCTTTAGAGTAAGGGCAGAAATCATGTGCTTGTTCTAAATATTTCTCAGCGTCTTCTTGAGACATATTTTTAACTTTTGCATTGATTGCAACGCTAAGTTTAACACCTTCACCGTCTTCTTCTAAACGTACTGTTAAATCGACTTCTGGCTCAGCGTCACGAACGCCACCTTTTTTAATCATTAAATCAAATGCACCGTTGAAGCATGATGCATAACCTGCAGCAAATAATTGTTCAGGGTTTACACCTTCTCCACCTTGATCTGGTGGGATAACCGGAGAATCTATTGCCTTGTCTGATGTTGTTACGTGACCTTTACGTCCACCTGTATTAACTGCACTAACTTCATATTTCACAGCCATTATATAGCCTCCTAAAAATATATTTACTTACAAAAATGAAGCCGTATTAACAACAGCTCCATTAATATATCCACTTATTTTTTGAACTTGTCTGATAGTTTGTCAATTGTATCGTTAGCTTTGTCACTAGCGTCTTCAACATATTCTTTCGCTTTACCAGCAAGCTTATCGTCTTTACCTTCTTTTTCTAATTCTTTGTCTCCAGTAGCGTTACCAACAGTTTCTTTAACGTTACCTTTAGCTTGTTCTAATTTGCTGTCTTTTTCCTCTGCCATGAAAAACACTCCTTAAATAATTAATTAGTATTATTCGTACAGTACTAAGTATTCCCGAATCATAATTTATTAAACATAATAATTAAAAAATTTTAATCCAAGATGCTGCCAATAAATATAATAAGTCATAATCATTAGTCCTACATATATCGGCATGAGTATCATACTTAATTTGAACAAATCTTTGCTAGTAAGATTATCATTTGCTCCCTCATAAAATATGAGGAGTGCTTTTGAACTAACAGGTAAAGTGACACAGAAATTTATACCAATTAAACTGATAAACACCATAGCAACGGGGTTAATATTAAATGTTTCTGCAATGATGAGTAAGACCGGTATCAGTACAGCTGCTCTCGTCGTATGGCTTGGTATTAACAGGTGAGATATTACACTAATCAATACCACAAATAAAAGGGCTATAAATACATTTATACTATCAAACTGATTGAAGCCTGCTAATAGCACCTCTTGAAAGTAAGTCGTCACTCCATATTCGACCAAAAGACTACCTAGGGTTGTCGCACCTGCAACGAAAAATATTAGGCTCCATGAAACTGAACTAAGTCCTTTTTTCCAGGTGATCAAGTTTAATTGAGGTAGCATCATAATTAAGCTCATTAAGATGGTAACATAAGCTATATCAAAACCATGTAGTGGCTCAGATAACCATAAAATTATAGTGACCACAACTAAACAAAAAGTAAGTTTCTCTTTTGTTTTAAACGGCATTTTCTCAACATCTTTTGTTTTTATCGTGTAATTAAAGTCTTTAAAATATAACCACTTAATAATGACATAAGTAATATATGAAATAATTAGTCCAAACGGTAAGGCATATACAAGAAATTCAATATAAGTAATTGACTCACCAGTCTGGCCTTGTAGGATACTGATGCCAACTAAATGGCTACCCGCACCAAGTAAAGTCGTATTTGCTGCCATAATAATCAGCACTGGAATCGCTAAACTGAAAAATTTCTTATGCTGATTAAAACGGTCCGTTAAGATTTCATAGAGTGGTAGCATCACTGATGCTCTCGCAGATGTTGACGGTACAATGACAGATAAAATCATTATCACAATAAAAGTAAAGAAAGTGACCCTTCCCTTTGTCGTGCAATTATTGATTACCCATTGGCTCAGTCGATCAATCAAGCCACTTTCAGACAGTACCCCCGCGATGATAAATGCGCCAATCATCAGCCATACCACATCATGAGTAAAAGCGTTAAACATAGTGTTCTCAGGTAAGCCCAGTAAAACACCAAGTACTAAGACGAGCCAGGCTGCGAGTCCTGATGGTAGTTTAGTAAATATAAATAAACCAAGGGCTAAAACAAATATAATGAGGCTGAGTTTTCCTAGGTAATCAAGCTCCGGTATGGCACTTACTAAGAGTGTAAAAGCGATAAATATTCCGATACCAATTTTAGACTTTAAGTTCATTGTTTTCACGCTCACTTTGAGCTAATTCCATACCGATGAAAATGCTGCGCATTGTATTGTCCACTGCTTTAGTCAGCCATTTAGAAGCATCTTCCATTGATTTTTCTAAAGTCGCTGGTTCTGGAATAATGCTCGTATATGTGTCGATACCACTATCATAATTTAAACTTGCTTTCTTGCCGATTGTTCCTGCAAAAGCGATCACTGGCTTATCAAACTGCTTGGCAATACGAGCAACTTCAGACGGGATCTTATCATTGGGGGTTTGGAAATCAATGCAACCTTCTGCAGTAATGACTAGGTCAGCTTCTTTAATTGCATCGGAAATTTCTATATAATTTTGGATAATTTCAAATCTCGGATGTAGGACCGCCCCTAAGAATCCAACAAGTCCTGCCCCTAAGCCGCCAGAAGCACCACCACCATTTATATTAGAAAGGTCATCCCCTATCACTGTCTTAATCAAACTAGCTAAATGATTGAAGTTCTTAGACAAGCGTTCAACTTCCTTTTTAGTCGCACCTTTTTGTGGGCCAAATACTTTTGCAACACCTTTTTCACCACAGAGCACGTTCTTCCAATTCACCGCAACATCAATATCCACTCTAGCAATACGTGGGTCAATAGATGACAGATCTATACTGTCTATTTTATGGATGTCTCCACCACCCTTAATTATTAACACTTCATTATCTTTCGATAAAAACCGCACACCAACTGCTTGTGCCATTCCGACGCCACCATCAGACGTCCCAGAATCACCACAACCAATCAAGATTCTTTCAGCTCCATTATCTAAAGCCTTGATGATCGTCTCACCCACCCCATACGTTGTCGTCCAAAGTGGGTTGCGTTGTTCATATGGCACATGTCTCAAGCCAGCAATTGCAGCCATTTCGATGACGGCTGTCGTCACACCATTATCTTTAAAGATGCCAAAATGTGAATTAATTTGTTCTCCTACAGGACCTGTCACTTTGGTTTTTATACATTTCCCTTTCTTTAATTTGATAATGGTCTCAACAAATCCTTCCCCACCATCGACCATTGGGATGACTGTAATATCATGGTCATTCCCTGACTTTTTAATCCCCTTCTTAATCGCTTTGCCGACTTCCTCTGAACTTAAGCTCTCCTTAAAACCTGAAGGTATAACAACCATTTTCATAATAATCTCCCCTTACGTTTTTGTTAGTCTCCAAACTACGCCTGGATACTTACGGTTTAATAAAGGGTTAATTAAAATATAATTAAATTACTCAAGTTAAAAAACCTGTGCTTGAATTTAATAATCCAAACACAGGTCTTAAAAGAGTTTAGCCTATCGTAGTAACTTTACCATTCGCCAAAGTTTTAATTGACCAAAGGTAGAATCTTCAACGATCCTAAAACCTAACTTTTCATATAATTTTTTAGCATTCGTATTATCCTTATCTACAGTAAGAGAGATTTTATCGAAACCGTTAAACCGTGCTTCGGTCTCAGCTTTTTTAATCAGCGCTGAAGCAATACCAATACCCTGATAGTCAGGCATAGTTGCCAGTAAACTGATGTGATACTCTCCTGATTTTGATTCTTTAAATGCCATCAGTGAGATTAGATCTTTAAAGTTATTAAAAACCAAGCCGAACACCTTAGACTTCTTCATCTTTACTAATTGCTTAACAGTTTCTAGAGTTGTCATCGTCATATCTTGATGAGACATACAAGTCACTAGACCGGCATGATGACCGTCTACAGTCGCTACAAAAGACTTATCATGACTAAAGCGATTCCCTTTATTCTCAAAGAGCAATTGCAACTCTTTAACCACCTTATCTTTAGAATCTGAACCTAACATTATATGACTCATTTTAGCCATTGCTAGGTAGTTCAGAATCCCACCGTTGGCATGATTACACGTCCCCTTTTCTATATTGAAATTACTCATTTTTTACACCTCATTATTCATTGTTACCTTTTAGAATAAGAAACAATACAACAAAAATATCATAAGTTTATGTAAATTAAGAATGATTACTCTGTATTAAGGGAATATATTTATGTAAAGGAGATATTATGATTAATAATTTATTTGGTAAATGGGACATTATTGCAACGACTTTAAGTATGTGGACAGATGGTAAAAGAGAACACCCTTCAATCACTTATACAAAGTTAAGTGATTCACCATTAACCGTCAACAATCAGGTTAAATTTCTAAAATATGGTAAAGAAAAAAAGTATTAAAGGCATAGAGAAATATAAGGATGGCCAGTTTATATGGAGAGGAAAAGGCCTACTTAAACTTTTCAAAAGCACTTGGCATTTCGTCTATTTAGATGCTGATGTTCTCATCATTAAGTTTGGTTCAACTCTAATGACAGACGCTGGTTTAGATATTTTGATTCAAGACAAAAACCGAATTCAAGAACTTAAGGAAAAGATACTTCACTCCTATACTGACTATAAGCAGACTAAAGAAGAACTAGAACAATTAGAATGGTTGGTATAGGAAAATACTTGGTCACGTATTGGTCACAGAAATTAAACAAACCCCGTAGCCACAAGGCTTACGGGGTTTAAAATATGGAGACGGCGGGAGTCGAACCCGCGTCCAGAGACTTCGCAACATCTCTTTCTACGTGTGTAGTTCATTTTTAAATTTCGCATGGGTGATGGTAATGAACCCACCTCAGCCCATGCTAGTCCGATTAATCTCTTCCATTAGTCTTCTGACTGCAGACTAAATGGCGTATCCTATTATAGTTGAATCATCGTCACGGGCCATAGGAAAGCTCATGGGATGATGCAGGCTGACTAGGCAGCTACTGCGAAATTGTTTTGTTTGCCAGTTATTATAAACTGAGTATCGTTGATGACGAAGCCGAAACCTCCGACACGCTTAAGATGCCCAAACAGCCCCTGTCGAATCCGGAACGTCCCCGGATTATAATCGGCTATCTTTTTACCGAGCGTCATCTATTATAACACGTTAAAAATATACTTACAAATTATTGATTGTACGCTTTGATAGCACGATCAATATCTCTCTTCATTTGTTTCTTCTTAAGATCTTCACGCTTATCATATTTTTTCTTACCACTCGCAATACCTAAAAGCATTTTACATACACCATTTTTAATGTATAACTTTAAGGGGATAAGTGCATTTCCTGGCTGTTCGATATGTCCTCTTAGTTTATTGATTTCTTTACGATGTAAGAGCAGTTTACGATGCCTGAGTGGATCATGGTTAAAACGATTCCCTTCTTCATAAGGGGCAATATGCATGTTATAAACATACATTTCCCCTCTATGAATACGAGCAAAGGAATCTTTTAAGTTCGCTGACCCTCGGCGAATGGATTTAATCTCCGTACCTTGTAATACCATACCAACTTCAATCGTATCTTCGATTGAGTAGTCATGACTGGCTTTTCTATTTTGTGCCAGTGGTTTAGTCTTATGCTTATCTTTACTCATCAGCCTCTACTTCTTTCCTTTACCTTTTTTAGGGGCACCTTTATAGAATGGCTTCTTGCCTGAAGCATTTCTTTTGCCTCCACCTTTCTTAAAGGTCCCTTTCTTTTCTCTAGATCTTGATTTCTCTTTCTTATTACCCTTGATTTCAACCGGACGGCTTCTCTTTTCTCTCGGCTTTCTATCCGGCATACCAACGACCTTAAAGTCAATTAAGCGTTCATCCAGATTCACACCTAACACTTCAATTTCAACCTTGTCACCTATACGGAACATGGTACCTGTCCGTTCACCAATCATCGCCATTGCTCTCTCGTTGAAGTTATAATGGTCATCTGTCATGTGAGACACATGGACGAGTCCTTCGATTGTATTCGGTAACTCAACAAACATACCGAAGTTCATCACACCAGCAATGACACCCTCGAATGTCTCGCCGACGTGTTTCATCATATATTCTGCTTTCTTCAGATCATCCGTGTCGCGTTCAGCATCTTGGGCGCGTCGTTCTCGTTCTGAAGTATGCTTAGCAATATCTGGCAAGATACTCTTATTATGACGAATGGTTTTAGCGTCTGTCTTCTTATTAATTAAATATTGACGGATCAGACGGTGCACAATTAAGTCTGGGTAACGGCGAATCGGTGAAGTAAAGTGAGTGTAAAACTCAGTCGATAAGCCGAAGTGTCCAAGAGATTCTTCTGAGTACTTCGCCTGTTGCATAGAATGTAACATAAGGGTACTAATGACCATTTCCTCAGGACGTCCTTTAACTTCTTCAATAATCTCTTGAAGCGCATGCGGATGAATTTGATTGCCTTTACCTTTAACCATCACTCCAAAACCTGTTAAGAAATCAAAGAACTTATTAAGTTTCTCTTCTTTTGGTTCTTCGTGAATACGGTATAGGAAGGGTACATCCATCCAGTGGAAGTGTTCAGCCACTGCTTCGTTTGCTGCGAGCATGAACTCTTCAATCATCTTCTCACCAGTACCACGGTTTCTTAGAACGATATCTTCAGGTGTGCCGTCGTCTCCAACAACTACAGCCGCTTCATCAAAGTCAAAATCAATTGCCCCACGTTGGTCTCTCTTACGGCGGAGCGCTTGTGCCAGCTCTTCAGCTTGTAGAAGGTATGGGTAGACTTCCTTAAACTCTTCAATAATTGCCGGGTCTTTTTCTTCTAACATTAAGTTTACATTACGATAGGTCATGCGGTAATTCGAATTGATGACACTTTCAAAAATTTCATGGTTCACTGCCTTACCGCCCGGTGTGAATTCGATGCGACAGCTCAAGGTTAGGCGGTCGACATTCGGGTTTAGTGAGCAAATACCGTTGGATAGGCGGTGTGGAATCATCGGAATGACTCGGTCGACCAAGTACACACTTGTCCCTCTATCGTACGCTTCTTTGTCAATCGGTGAATTCTCTGTTACATAATGACTAACATCTGCGATACTGACTGTTAATTCCAAATTACCATTTTCAAGTTTTTTAACACTGACAGCGTCATCTAGGTCTTTCGCATCTGCGCCGTCAATTGTAATAGTAAATTCATCTCTTAAATCAACACGATCTTTTGTTTCGTCTTGATCGATAACTTCAGGTACAGACTCCGCTTGTCTTAAGACCTCATCTGGGAAGTCAATGTCGATGCCATGTTGGAAAATAATTGATAAGATATCGACACCCGGGTCATTTTTATGACCGAGAATCTGTATGACATGTCCTTCAGGATTATCACCATCTCCCTCAGGGAATTTTGTGATTTCTACAAGTACCTTATGGCCATCAATCGCACCTAAATTATGATCTTTAGGTATAAAAATGTCGGTTTTAAAAGTTTTGGAATCAGGTACGACAAAACCGAAGTGCTTGCTCGCATTATATTCTCCGACGAGCTTGGTCACACCACGCTCGATAATTGAAATTACTTTTCCTTCAGCATTGTCACCCCGAGAATTTTCTTCCACTTCAATCAACACAGTATCACCATCAAGGGCACCGTTAACCGCAGTAGGCGGAATGAAGATATCTTCGACATCCTCTTCTTCAGGTCTTAAGAAGCCAAAACCTCTCTTATGCATCGATAAAGTCCCTTTAATTCTGTTGGAGTCGGGAACTTTCATATACTTATCTTTTTTTGTGCGATACAGTTTACCGGATTCTTCAAGAGAGACCAAAGCTTTCACCATATCTTTAAAATCATCCGACTCATCTGCCTCTAAAGTCATTTTAAAATCATCAGTTGTCATCGGTTTATATTCGTCACTGTTGACGAGTGATAATATTTCTTCTTTATAGTCTCTCATCGTAATCCTCCGTATCATTTATAGGTGAGCAAGTTTTCTCCCACCGTAAATTTATATATATCTTCAAATAATTCTTCCTTTGATTTGTCTATTGTTAATACGTGTCCACCATCCGGATACCATTTTATTTCCTTATCATCTGTTGAGATACTATCAAAAATAACATTGGCGCTCTCAGAATTAATCACTTCATCCTTTTCACCTTGAGCGACAAATGTAGGAATCATGACATCCTCTAAGTTCCCTTTTACCATCTGAATAAACGTTCTGATGTCTTCAAAAGTAGATGTCATCTCTAACTGTTCTAATTCTGACTCAATTTCCTCAGGCGATTTATTTTCAAACATTTTTAAATATTTTTCAGCATAGGCTTTAAATTGACTATACAAGGTCTCAGATTCCTTTAAATACATCGGGCTACAAATTGTCGATATCCCAACTAAGTCACGGTCACTAGAAAGATTCAGCGCCATTACACCACCGATTGATACACCTGCTGCAAAAATATCTTCATAACCTTCTGATTTTAGAAAATCATAAGCATCCACTACTTGTTTATACCAAACATACGGTGATGATTCGGTAATCTTCTTAGGATGTTCGGCATGGCCTTCGTAGTTTATTGAGTAGGATGTCATACCCTTTTTCTGAAGGTATCTGCCAAGCTGTCTAACATCAGATGTATTACCCGTAAAACCATGTAAAAGTAACACTGCTGATTTGCCACTATCTTCTTTAAAATAGAATGTTTCTGGTAATTTGAAATTCATGAGGTCACCTCTATATTCATCTTACTTACATTGTACGCTAAATTGAGTGGATTCTAAAGATTCATGCAGAAATAAAAAATCCCGTATCCGGCTAAAGTCGGATACGGGTGTCGTATTTATCCAATGTAAGTCAACAATAACATGATCATAAAGAACAAAATAGCTAAGATTACAGTAGCTCTGTGTAAAATGAGATCCATACCACGAGCTTTTTGTTTACCAAAAACTTGTTCAGCTCCACCACTAACTGCTCCAGAAAGTCCGGCACTCTTACCCGATTGTAGGAGAACAGTTGCGATTAAAGATATACATACTACGATTAAAAGAACGATGAGTAGAGTCTGCATGAAGTACCCCTCCGATTTATATTAACAGTATAAATAATACCAAAATTACACTCTATCCGCAATGTAAATTGATGTTTTGTAATCTACTTGTCACATTAAAAATTGTCGTGATTCTGGTGCAATTTTTAAATTTTTGTCATTTGGAGATAATTTACCTGCATTATATATTTGTGGTATGAGAAAACAACCTATTAAACTTCATCAGATGCAGGTTTTACGTCGTCGCTTTGAGCTAAGTGAAAATGAAGAGAAAGAATTTGAAAATTTACAAGCTGGCTTTTTAGGAGAATTATCTTTCGATAAACTTCTCGACGCTCACTTGAGTGGCTTAAATGTTTATCATGTGAAAGATTATCGTTTCAAGGTGGATGGTTCAGAAGTGCAGATTGATAACCTACTTATTTCTGGAGACCAGGCTTATACCTTTGAAGTAAAGAATTATAATTTCGACTTAGTTTACTGCAACAAAGCTTGGCACTTTGTAAATGGGGAGGAATTTAAAGATTTAAGTATGCAAGTGAACAGGCAACGGCTTTTATTACAACAACTACTTAAGAAAGGCAGTTTCTACAGCGCTTCAAATAATGTGATGTCTCATTTGGTATTCGTAAATCCTAAGCAAACGATTTATAATATGCCAAACTTAGAAAATTTAATCGTCCCATCCAATGTAGATAAGCGCCTATCTAAAATCTGTAAGTCCAATTATTATGATCAGTCAGCGCTCTATAAATTTTTAGAGAGTCAGCGTTTAGTTAAATCAATTTACAATATTCCAGTAGATATTAAATTTGAAACATTACGTCCCGGAACCTACTGTTATCAATGTAATTCCACTTCCACTCTCGATAAAATCCACAGAAATTTGTATAAATGCAAAAATTGCAAAATTGACTATAATATACTACAAATTTTGCAAAACCTACAAACTGAAATAACAGCCTTAAATGACAGTTGGAAGATTACGCCAGCAATACTATTTAAGTTAAGTGGAGGGATGGTGAGTAGGGCTGTGATAAATAAATATATAAGAGAAGGTAAGATCAAATTATGATTTGAGATGGTGATAAGTACCGTGATTCTTCATGACTTATCACCATTTCCACTGCTTTTGGTGATAAGTACCGCGATTTTTCATGACTTATCACCATTTCCACTGCTTTTGGTGATAAGTACCGCGATTTTTCATGATTTATCACCATTTCCACTGCTTTTGGTGATAAGTACCGTGATTCTTCATGACTTATCACCATTTCCACTGCTTTCGGTGATAAGTGCCGTGATTTTTCATGACTTATCACCGTTACTACTGCTTTTGGTGATAAGTACCGTGATTCTTCATGACTTATCACCATTTCCACTGCTTTTGGTGATAAGTGCCGTGATTTTTCATGACTTATCACTGGTTCCACTGCTTTTGGTGATAAGCGCCGCGTTTCTATCAGACTTATCACCGGTTCTACTGTTTTTGGTGATAAGTACCGCGTTTTTAACAGACTTATCACCACCCACTAGACTTCTCATAACCCCACATCACAAAAACCTCCCCTCGACAAAAGCGAGGGGAGGTCATAAATTTCATAGACTTAGATATTTAAGTTATAGAAAGAGTCTAGGCCTTTGTAGGTTGCTGTTTCAAAGAGTTCATCTTCGATACGTAATAGTTGGTTGTATTTCGCAACGCGGTCAGTACGGGATGGTGCACCTGTCTTAATTTGACCCGCATTTGTAGCAACAGCGATATCTGCAATCGTTGTGTCTTCTGTCTCGCCTGAGCGGTGTGAGATCACTGCAGTGTAGCCTGCGCGTTGGGCAGTTTCTATTGCTTCAAATGTCTCTGTCAAAGTACCAATTTGGTTGACTTTAACTAAGATTGAGTTTGCAACACCTTGCTCGATTCCTTCTACAAGTTTTTCAGTGTTTGTAACAAATAGGTCATCACCAACTAATTGAACTGTATCACCAATCTTATCAGTCAATAACTTAGTGCCTGCCCAGTCGTTTTCATCTAAGCCATCTTCGATTGAGATGATTGGATATTTGTCGACCATGGCACTGTACCATTCTACGAGCTCTTCTGAAGAATATGTTTTCCCTTCACCTTTGAGTTCATAGGCACCCGTTTCTTTATTGAAGAATTCACTTGAAGCGGCATCCATTGCTAAAACAATATCAACACCTAATTCGTAGCCTGCAGCTTTAACTGCTTCTCCGATCACTTCGAATGCTTCTTCATTTGATTTAAGGTTAGGTGCGAAACCACCTTCGTCACCTACAGTTGTGCTATATCCTTTACTAGATAAAACTTTCGCTAAGTGATGGAACACTTCTGTCCCCATGCGGAGGCCTTCTTTAAACGAAGACGCTCCAACTGGCATAATCATAAACTCTTGGATATCAATATTGTTATCCGCATGTTCCCCACCGTTGATAATATTCATCATCGGTACAGGCAGTTGTACTGCATTGAAACCACCTAAGTATTTATAGAGCGGCTGACCTAATAGATCTGCTGCAGCTTTACTAACGGCAATTGAGACACCTAAAATCGCATTGGCACCAAGTTTAGCTTTATTTTTAGTACCATCAAGCTGGATGAGCATTTTATCGATAGAGACTTGTTCTAAAACTGAAAAGTCGCCTTCGATTAACTCAGGCGCGATAATTCCATTAACATTCTCAACTGCTTCTTCTACACCTTTACCTAAGAAGCGTGATGAATCACCATCACGAAGTTCAACAGCTTCGTATTCTCCAGTAGACGCACCTGAAGGCACTAGTGCTCGGCCAAAGGCGCCACTCTCAGTCAGTACTTCAACTTCGATTGTTGGGTTTCCTCTAGAGTCTAAAACTTCACGTGCATAAACATCTGTAATTAATGGCATGTCATCCTACTCCTTTGTGTTTTTAGTTCGAGTTTATTATAACTTATTTTACGATAAAAGGCTCTCACCAGTCATATCTTTCGGTTGTTCGAGGTCTAACAAATCTAATAAGGTTGGTGCAAGATCAGCTAGACGTCCATCCTCACGTAGATTTTGCTTTGTGTCTGTAACAATAACAGGCACTGGGTTCGTAGTGTGTGCAGTCATCGGCTCACCTGACATTGTTAACACTTCGTCTGAGTTACCATGATCAGCTGTAATGATTGCACGTCCGCCGAGTTCTAAAATTTTGTCGACGACTTGACCGAGACACTTATCGACTGCTTCTAAGGCATCGATTGTTGGCTGCAACATGCCACTATGTCCGACCATATCAGGGTTTGCAAAGTTTAAAATCACTAGATTTAAGTCTTCTGTGTCTAAGGCTTGAATGAGTTGATCCGTGACTTCATAGGCACTCATTTCAGGCTGTAAATCATAAGTTGCAACCTTTGGTGAATCAACAAGAATACGAGATTCGCCTTCAAAGACAGCCTGACGTCCCCCATTCATAAAGTAGGTCACATGCGGATATTTTTCGGTTTCTGCAATTCTCAATTGCTTTAACCCATTATTTTGAATGACTTCACCAATCGTGTTTACTAGATCATCTTTTTCAAAAACGACATTGCTCACTACTGCTGGACTATATTCAGTAAAGGTTGAAACATTTAAGTTTTCAATATCTTTTAGACTGTCTATATGATTAAAACTAGGATTCGTCAAAGCTTCACTAAGTTGAACAGCTCTATCTGGTCTAAAGTTGATGAAGATCACAGCATCATTGTCGTCAATTTTGGCGCCATGACCTACCGTAAATGGTTGGACAAATTCATCAAAAATCTCAGCTTCATACGACGCCCTAACACCCGCTTCTGCTGTATCAAAATGCGGAGCATCGCCGTGAACAAGTGTGTCATAAACAAGTTTCATCCGGTCCCAGCGCTTATCTCTATCCATGGCATAATAACGGCCACTAATGCTTGCAAACTCACCGACGCCAACTTCAGCCATAACCTTTTCAGTTTCTGAAATATAGGTCAGTGCCGAACTTTTAGCAACGTCACGACCATCTAAAAATCCATGAACTACGACATCTTCTAAATTATGTGCCTTAGCCATTCTAAGTATTTCAAACATGTGGCTATAGTGTGAGTGAACACCGCCGTCACTTAATAAGCCCATGATGTGCAGCTTACTACCCTCATTTTTAGCGTGATTAAGTGCATCTAAAAGGACCTTGTTTTGATTGAATTCTCCTGTTTCAATCGCTTTGTTGATACGGGTTAAACTCTGATAGACGATACGCCCTGCACCAATGTTTAAATGTCCGACCTCAGAGTTACCCATCTGTCCATCAGGTAAACCCACATCTAAGCCACTCGCCTTTAAAAGCGAGTGGGGGTATTGATTTTTATAGCGGTCAAAGTTTGGCATGTGTGCTTGTTTTACTGCGTTTCCATATGATTCAGTACGTTCAGCAAAACCATCAAGTATAATTAATGCGGCAAGTTTAGTCATGACTTGATCCATTCAATAAGGCAACAAAATCATTTACTTTTAAAGATGCACCGCCCACTAATGCACCGTCTACATGCGTTTGACGCAACAAGTCTTCAATTGTTGCTGGTTTAACAGAGCCACCGTAAAGTATTCTCACTTTTTCTGCAGTTTTTGAATCATATAGGTTCTCTATAGTGTTTCTAATCACTTCGCACATTTGATTCGCATCATCACTTGACGCACTTTGACCCGTACCAATTGCCCATATTGGTTCGTAGGCGATGACAACCTGAGCAACTTGGTCACGACTAATACCTTCAAGTCCCTTAGACACTTGTTGCCTCACCTTGTCTTCCGCTTGACCCTCATTTCGTTCTTCTTGTGTTTCACCAACACAAGTAATCGGGAACATTCCTGCCTCTAAGACAGCATGATTCTTCTTATTCACATCTTCATCTGTTTCAAAGAATAATTGTCGACGTTCTGAGTGACCAGTAATCACGTAAGTCAATCCTAGATTACTTAACATGCTTGCTGAAATTTCACCCGTGTAGGCACCGTTTTCTTCGAAATAGACATTCTGTGCACCGACTTTAATGTCTGTATCCTGTGTTTTATTTACTAAAACCGTCAAATCGATAAAGGGCGCACACAGCGCCGCTTCTACACTTTTAGGTAGCGTTTCTTTAGTTAATTCATCCATAAAAGCTTCTGTTTCACGGACGTTCATATTCATCTTCCAATTACCAGCAATTAATGGCGTACGCATAAGCTAGTCCTCCTCAACATTGTCTATAGCTTTTAAGCCTGGTAGTTCCTTACCTTCTAAATATTCAAGTGATGCTCCGCCACCTGTGGAGATATGGCTGAATTTATCCTCAAAGCCGAGTTGTTGTGCAGCACTTGCAGAGTCGCCACCACCGATGATTGTAATGGCTTCATCTAAGTCTGCGATCGCTTGGCATACTCCACTTGTGCCTTTGGCAAAATTAGACATTTCAAAGACACCCATTGGGCCATTCCATACAACTGTCTTCGCTCCGTTTAAAGCATCTTCATACAGTTTGATTGTTTTTTCTCCTATGTCTAGTGCCATCATGTCATCAGGAATATTATCAACATCTACCGTTTTAAATTCAGTGTCATTAGAAAATTCCTTCGCAACAACAACATCCACCGGAAGAATTAACCGACCTTCTGCTTGCTCAAGTAAGTCTTCTGCAATCTTGATGTTATCTTCTTCTATTAATGAGGTACCGATTGAATGACCTGCAGCTTTAAGAAAAGTATTCGCCATTCCTCCTCCGATTAACACCTTGTCTGCTTTAGATAGAAGATTCTCAATAACGCTAATTTTGTCTGATACTTTCGCACCACCTAATATTGCTACAAATGGTGTTTTTGGTTCGTCGACAGCATTACCTATGAACTCAATTTCTTTTTTCATCAAGAACCCAGAAACGGTAGGTAAATGTTCACTAATGCCTACATTTGATGCATGTGAGCGGTGTGCAGTACCAAATGCATCATTTACAAATACATCTCCAAGTGATGCCCAGTACTTACCAAGCTCTGGATCGTTTTTACTTTCTTTGGAACCGTCTAAATCTTCATATCTTGTATTTTGAATCAGTAAAATTTCACCGTCAGGTAAACTGCTCACAGCTTCTTCTAAGTCATCACCACGCGTCTTATCGCTGAATAATACTTCCTTGTCCATCAGCTCACTTAAGCGCTTCGCAACAGGTGCGAGTGTGTAAGTTTCTTTATCTTCTTGAGATTTCACACGTCCGAGGTGGGATAGTAGAATGACCTTACCACCTTTTGCTAGAACATAAGAGATAGTTTTAATCGCAGCCTTGATGCGGTTGTCATCTGTAATCTCACCATCTTTTAAGGGCACATTAAAATCTGCTCTAATTAAAACTTTTTTACCTTTTAATTCTACATCGTCAAGAGTCTTTTTCATGAATACGCCTCCAAGTATATATTCAATTTTATTATACATATCTCACTTAGTGATTTAAACTACAAAAGTAATTTTACATTGATGTAAACACATCCATAAAAAAACGGACACCCTTTATAAGGATCTCCGTTAGTATCAAATATTTATTTATGTTCACGTATATAATCGTAAATTGTCACAAAATCAAGTACGCCTTCTTGAATGACCTCATCACCATTCGATAAGACAGGAATGCGTACCATGTATTCTTCTTGCAGTTCATTGTCTTCGTCGATGTTGACTTCAGTTAATTGAACAAGATCATTTCTTAGTTCAGATAAAGCCAGTCTGATTTGGAGTTTACCTTCATTACATAACGCACAATCGTTACGCATGTAATAAGTAAGATTAAGCATGGTCAAGCCTCTTTCTTCCACAAATTTTTTACTTCACGTTTAAGCGTCTGCATCAATGAATCAATCATTTCAGTGGAGATAATACCCATAGCAATCGCCATGGATACTAAGGCCACTTGGAAGCCGTAAGCTAGAGCCATATCGTATTGGGTCATGACCACACTACGCATGGCATTATATGCTGTACCACCAGGTACCAAAGGAATGATACCACAAGTTATAAAGATGATGACTGGCGCCCTAAGTTTGCGACTGCTTAAGATAGAAACCGCAGTCAATACAATAGCCCCTAAAAAGGACGCGATTGGCGCTTCTGCACCGATTTCTGTTGCTATATAGTAAACAATCCAACCTAAGGCACCACTAATACCACCTGCGACAATTGTTCTTCTCGGTGCGTTAAACAGGACACCAAAACCCGCTGATGCAAAGAAACTTAAAATCAATTGGAAAAAATAAGTCATGATTCTCCCTCCTACATCAACATGAATATGAGACCTACACCTGCACCGATAGCAATCGCAGTTAAGGAAGCCTCAGCACCCTTCATAGTGCCGGCTAGCATGTGGCCACGAATCATTTCTCGAATCGCATTTGTGATTAAGACACCAGGCACTAAGGGCATGACTGCAGCGATAATAATTGTTTCGACATTGACACCAGGACCATAGTTTACATAAAGAACAGAAAATAAAGCAATAAAGAACGAAGCAAAGAATTCATTGAAAAACTTAATTTTGGTATAACGCTGAATACTTTCTGTAATTAAGACTCCTAACATGCCACCAAATGCTGCAATAGGAATGTCCACAATAGTGCCATTAAAAAGAAGTAAAAACATTGCTGCTACAATACCACCTGCGATAATCACCAGCCATAGTGGAAACATCTTAGTTTCATGAATCGTTTCAATCGTCTCAATCGCCTCATCAATGGGTAATCCTTTAGTAATTTGTCTAGACAAATCATTAATATTAACGACTTTTTCTAAGTTGTTTGCACGCTCTTCGATACGAATCGTTTGAGAAAGTGCGTAATCATTCATTGATAGTATGATTACTGTTGTTGTCACGAACACTTGGACATTACCGATACCATAGTTGTTAGCCATACGTAGCATCGTATCTTCAATGCGGTAGGTCTCAGCGCCGCTCTCTAATAAGATCTTGCCACTATTTAAACAAACATAGAAGACTTTACGAACAAACTTATCATCTAAACTAACGTCAGGTTTATCGACTGTTTCAAGTGCTTCGACTGACAAATCACTCACCTCTTTTTAGCACCCCCGAGAAGAATTGAACTCCCATCTCAAGAACCGGAATCTTACGTGTTATCCATTACACCACGGGGGTAAAATATAAAAATAACAAAACTCATTATATCAAGAATGATAGGACTATTAAAGCCTTAAATATTGACTCTCTTGGGACGATAGTAATAAGATAAATGTCATATTGATTTAAAGGTTATTATCTTTGACCTTGTTTGACTAATGTGTTATAAATAAATAAGAGATTATGCTAGATCATTAATTTAGGAGGCAAAAAATATGAATTTAATACCTACAGTAATTGAACAAACTAACCGCGGTGAACGTGCATACGATATTTACTCAAGACTGTTGAAGGATAGAATCATCATGATTGGTAGTGCAATTGATGATAACGTTGCAAACTCTGTAGTCAGTCAGCTTCTATTCTTACAAGCTCAAGACTCTGAAAAAGATATCTATCTATATATTAACTCACCAGGTGGTAGTGTCACAGCTGGTATGGCAATCTATGATACGATTCAACACATCAAGCCTGATGTTCAAACAATTAGCTTAGGCCTTGCTGCTTCAATGGGATCATTCCTTTTAACAGCTGGTGCCAAAGGTAAACGCTATGCTTTACCAAATGCTGAGATAATGATTCACCAACCACTAGGTGGTGCTCAAGGTCAGGCGACTGAAATTGAGATCGCAGCTAAACATATCTTACAAACACGTGAAAAACTCAATAAAATCTTAGCTGAACGTACAGGTCAACCACTAGAGAAAATCGAGAAAGATACTGACCGTGATAACTTCATGACAGCTGAAGAAGCTAAAGAATATGGTCTAATCGACCACGTAATGGAACCAGAAAAATAATATATTATGAACGAAAAGCGTTTAGGTCACGTGACTTAAACGCTTTTTTTTATTATTATGAAATTAGAATAAACTCAGGAGGTTGTCTAGTGAATATACTTATTTCCGGTGGAACTGGTTTTATCGGCAGTCATCTTACTAATGTTTTAAAGAAAGATCGCCATCACGTCTATATTTTAAGTCGGCAGTCTAAATCAAGTGAACATCCCTACGTGCATTATATAAAGTACGATGAAGATAACTATAATGATCTATCTTGGACTAAAGAATTACCAGAAGAAATCGATTTAGTCTATAACTTCTCAGGCGCCTCGTTAAATAATAAATGGACAGATTATTATAAAGATTTAATATTATCGAGCCGTTTAAACATGACCAATATGCTCTATCAATGGCTTTTTGATTCTAAAATTAAACCGCTCGCCTTTGTTAATGCAAGTGCAATCGGTTACTATCCGACAAGTAAACTTGTTGAGTATGATGAGTACGACGTCTTGTCACCGAATGACTTCTTATCTACAGTGGTAAATAAGTGGGAAGGTGCTGCGAGACAAATTGAATCTTTAGGTATCCGAACTGTGTATACACGTTTCGGCTTAATCTTATCTCGTGAGGAAGGTGCCTTACCTATTCTCGAAAAATTATATAAGGCAAACTTAGGTGGAAATATTGCTTCTAGTCGTCAGTGGTACTCTTGGATTCACATTGACGATGTCATTAACGCCTTATATTTTGTTGGACTCAACCAAGATATAGATGGACCTGTAAATATTACAGCACCCGTCGCTGTGAGACAAAAGGAATTCTCTAAAGTACTCAGCGCCGTACTCGGCACACCAAATTTCTTTAAAACACCGAACTTCTTGTTAAACAGTTTGCTCGGTGAGCGCTCAATGTTAATTACTGAAGGTCAAAAAGTCCACCCAAGACGCTTGTTAAACAATGAGTTTAAATACTTGTACCCCACTCTAGACCAAGCTTTAGAACAAATTTATAGTAAATAAAAATTCCCCTGTTCGATAAGATTACATCGTACAGGGGTTTTAATTAAAATATTTTTTCTTCACCATTGCGGATTTTTTCAGCAATGTCGTCTAACTTTCTAAGTCGATGGTTCACACCTGATTTTGAAATCGGTCCAGTCGATACCGACTCACCGATTTCTTTTAAGGTCATGTCTTGATTATCCACTCGAATTCTAGCGACTTCTCTTAGGCGTTCTGGCAATTCATCTATGCCAATTTCCTCCTCTATAAATTTAATGTTTTCCACTTGTCTCATTGAAGCATTTATCGTCTTATTTAAATTTGCTGTTTCACAGTTTACTAGACGATTGACTGAATTTCTCATATCTCTGACAATACGAATATCTTCAAATTTAAGTAGCGCTTGGTAACCACCTATTAAACTGAGGTAGTCAGAAATCTTTTCTGCTTCTTTTAAGTAGACTAAATAGCCACGTTTTCTATCGATAAATTTCGCATTCAAACCATAGCCATTCATTAAGTCTGTCAGTTCAGCTGCATGATCCTCATAGAGGGTTGCAATTTCTAAATGGTAGGCTGAGGTTTCCGGATTATTTACTGAACCACCTGCTAAGAAGGCCCCTCTTAAGTAGCTTCTTCTGCAGCAATCATTGGCTAGAATTTCATCAGTCACACGGTTTGTTAATAGACCACCTTCAAAAATCTCTAGATCTTTTAATACTGCCATCGCTTCTTTTTTAATTCTACATATATAAACATTATTCTTTTTTAACTTCATTTTTTTACGCACAAGTAAGTCAATTTCTATTTTGTAGACATTTTTTATTAGTGAAAAAATTCGTCTCGCTATTGCCGCATTTTCTGTTTGGACATTGATTACCCACTCATTGTCAAAGTAACTGACTGCACCGTTCATCTTGATCAAGGCAGAAAGTTCACTTTTCATGCAGCATTCATCAACTTCAATTCGTGTTAATTCGTTTTTCATTTCGGAAGCAAATGACATGCAACCACTTTCCTTTCAAATTCTACCTAGTACTCTAGTGTTCTTGATTCATCGATAACGATATCGTAGATAATCTCTGCTAGCTTTTCATTGTTATGGCGGACAACGCCTTCATCATCAACAATGATCAACTCGTCATGCGTAATGACTTTTACACCGTTTGCTTCGATTTTATTGCGTTCACTTTCAATAATATGAACGCCTCTTTCTTTGTACGTTGAAGCCATCTGACTATAGACATCTCTTTCATTTAAAATGACATAATCAATGACCTTTCTCTTAATATGTTTTTCAATAGCATAAAGATGGTCATAGGCTGACATGCCCATTGTCTCCCCTGGCTGCTCTAATAAATTTGCGACATATACTTTGATGCCTGTTGAATCCGTAAGTGCCTCTTTAATACCATTAGGTAAGAGATTAGGAATAATGCTTGTATATAGTGAGCCTGGCCCTAAAACGACTATATCAGCTTCCATAATGGCTTCGACTGCAGCAGGTGTTGCATCAATATTCGTTGGAATAAGATAAATTTCTTGAATCTCTTTCTTAATCTTTGGAATATAGCTTTCCCCGATAATCAATGAGTCATCTACCATTCTTGCTGCTAATTTTGGACTAACATTAGTCGATGGAATGACTGTACCTTTAACGTTTAAAATTTTGGATAGTTCGCTTACTGCTGTCGCAAAGTCTCCACTTAAGTCATACATTGCTGCTAACATAAGGTTTCCTAGAGAGTGACCTGATATTTCATCCTTTTTAAAACGATAAGTAAACAGACCTTCAAGCATGGGTTCTACTTCACTTAAGGCGGACATTACGTTTCGAATATCGCCTGGAGCTGGCATATCTATCTGATCACGGATAATTCCTGTTGAGCCACCGTCATCTGCAACAGATACAATTGCAGAAATTTCTACAGGATATTTTTTCAATCCACGTGAGAGTACAGATAGTCCAGTTCCACCACCGATTATCGCGATTTTTATTTTAGCTTTCGCCATGAGTGGAACCTTCTATATTTGCATCACGGTGGCTAGTATTAATTTGAAAACTAAAATCATGAGTTAAATCTTCCCCTAGACGTTTAGCTAAGGCAACTGAGCGATGTTGGCCACCTGTACAGCCAATTGCAATCGTCAATTGTGACTTACCTTCTTTAACGTACTGCGGGATTAGATAGTAGATTAAATCAGAAAGTTTTTCATAGAAAGTATCTGTGTCCTGCCATTTCATCACATAATCATAAACCAAAGCATTTAAGCCAGTTAGTGGACGCAAGTCTTCAATGTAGTATGGATTCGGTAAAAATCTTACGTCAAACATCAAATCTGCATCAATCGGCACACCATGCTTAAAACCGAAGCTTACGACGTTGACTGTATAGAACTCTTCACGTCCTCCACTGTACATACTAAACATCTTATCCTTGAGTTCCTTTGGTGACAGTAAAGTCGTATCTACTATTACTGTCGCACGACTTTTTAAATCATCCAAGATTTGACGCTCTTTCTTAATGGCATCTAAGAGCGCGACACCCTCGTTTAACGGGTGAGCACGACGTGTTTCCTTATAACGGCTAACTAGTCGCTCATCATCTGTATCTAAGAAGATAATTCTAAGCATCAATTCTTTACTGTTCGAAACGAGATTCAGTTGTTGTATTAAATCATCAAAAAATTCTTTTCCTCTTAAGTCTACCCCTATTGCCACTTTCGACATTTTACCATCAACTGAATCCATCAGTTCTACAACCTTGGGTATCAAAATAGGTGGTAGATTATCAATACAAAAATATCCCATATCTTCAATTGCTTCTAATGCTACTGATTTCCCAGAACCACTCATACCTGTCATTATGATTAAACTTTTCATTCGACACACCCTTAAAAGAGATTTAGTCTTAGCCTTTGTTTTATACTCATTTTACTATGAAAAATCCCCCATATGGGGGAAATTTCAACTTATTCTCCGTCTTCTAACTTTTCTAAGTAGTGCTGAGCATTTTGAGCTGCTAAACTACCATCGCCAGTGGCAGTAACGATTTGTCTAAGTGATTTCTCTCTCACATCTCCTGCTGCAAAAATTCCAGGAATTTTCGTTTCCATCTCTTCATTGGTTTCAATGTAACCATTGTCATTTAGAATTCCAAGGTCTTTGAATGGTTCTGTAAGAGGCAACATACCAATGTAGATAAACACACCATCGGCCTTGTGTTCATATACTTCACCAGTATTTTTATTTTTAAGTGTGACAGATTGGACTTTACCTTCACCATTAATTGATTGCAGTTCAGTATCCCAAATGAAGTTCATCTTTTCATTTTTAAAGGCTCTATCCTGCAAGATTTTTTGCGCACGTAATTCGTCACGACGGTGAACAACTGTAACTTTACTTGCGTATTTGGTTAGGAAAACACCTTCTTCTACTGCAGAGTCTCCCCCACCAATCACAACGAGTTCACGCTCTTTAAAAAATGCACCGTCACATACTGCACAATAACTTACCCCGCGTCCGCGTAGTAAGTCTTCGCCTGGTACACCAATTGTTTTATATTCTGCACCAGTTGCAATAACGACTGATTTTGTATAAATATCTTCAGATGAAGTTTTTAGGATCTTAATGTCTCCATCTAATTCAACACTTTTAATATCTCCAAATTTGTACTCTGCACCAAATTGCTGCGCATGTTCAAACATTTTTGATGATAATTCGGGTCCAGTAATCATAGTAAATCCTGGGAAGTTTTCTACTTCCTCAGTATTTGCCATCTGTCCACCTGGTACGCCACGTTCTAAAAGCACTGTTTTTAATTCTGCACGAGATGCGTAAACGGCTGCTGTCATTCCTGCAGGACCAGCACCGATGATTACAACATCATAGATCGTCTTTTCGTCCATAGTTTATCTCCTTTAAAAAATTGCTATATACTATTATAGTCACTTAAGGTCATTTATTCATTAAATTTGCTTGAGGTGTTCAATTGCCTTGTTTAAACGATAGTTTGTCGTATTAAAGGTTTCTACCAAATACTTTTTGGTTAACTTTTTCTGTGAATGATAACTATATAGGACCGCGGCAACATAACTTTCAACATCGTCAAATTCCTTATGCACCTCATATAAGTCATGGAAGATATCAATCCACATTAACAAAGTATCCTCTTCAGTAAAACCTTTATCGTATAGTAATTCTAAACCAATGTGCATACGACCCAATCTCACAAGTTTTAGTCCCTGAAACAAAAACGAAACGTATAATTTTTCATAATCATCAAGTTCTTCTATACGATTCCAGATTGATAAACCGATTATCGCTTCCTTCGGTTCAATTTTAGAAATTAAATATAAGGCAAGCAGTCTTTTATGTTGATCATCATCATTTAAATACTTTTCCTCAAGACTGAGAATTTGGTTAGCCGCTTCTGATTTTTTCCATGGACTAAATTTCTCGTCTAACTGATGGAAGTTTTGCATTTTTGTCCAGTATGATTTAGATTCTTCTGTCTTGCCTAGATGAAATGATGAAAAACTCAGGGCATGTAAGAGCTGGAAGTTCATAACCCTCTGCTTTTTATAGAGCGGGAATAACAAGCGGTAAGCATGTTCATATTTCTGTAGGAAATTTAGCACAAGACCGACTTTAAATCTCGCATCATCATCTAATGGTTCTACGACTTCGAGTTTTTTTAAATATGACTCGTACTTTTCTATCTCATTGGTATGATAGTGAAGTAGCGTCATATGACTCAGCGCATGCATGTCAGTCTGATCATCTTCTAATAATTGTTCAAGTAAAGCCCTTGCTTCATCAAACTTATTTAAGAATAGGTAAGCCATGGCCTTTAAGTTTCTAAATTCATTTTCCGTTTGAATGTCGCTTGGTAGTGTTGTTAAATAATCTAGGGCCTCATCGACCTTGGCATTCATAAATAAGTGTTGGAAAATTTGCTGGCCGATAATTCGTTCTGCTTCCTTCTCTAACTCCGCTTCATTATCAATTTCAACTTCAAACATCTCTTCTAGTTGCTGACGATAACTATTATCTTCTGAATACGCAGCATAAGATACTCCATATAAGAATGCCTTATTTGCATCTTGACGAATAATGTTGAGCTCACTCAAAGCTTGAAAATATGAGGCATCATAATCATCTTTTACAAATGCATCGATTAGTAAATGTTCCGCTTCATTTCCGAGTCCATTTTCTGCCATAACATAGGCATACTCTGAGAGATAGTCAGGGTTATCCGGGTTTTTATCGTAGGCTTTTTTTAATAATTGCAAGGCTTCTTTTTTGTTATTTTGCTGCCTTTTCTTAATACCTTGCCTGTAGTAACTCTCTCCGTTTTGATTGAGAGAGATGATGTTGTCTTTATTCATTTTTTACCTCTCCCTTATAATCATCGGATTGCCATAGACGAGTGCATTATCCGGTACATCTTTTGACACGACTGCACCTGCACCTATCTTCACTCCACTACCAATTTTAACCCCTGGTAGAATCGTAACATTTGCACCAATCATCGTATTTTCACCAATGATGACCTTACCAATTCGATATTCATCTACTAAATATTCATGGGTTAATATTGTAGCATTATAGCCTATAATTGAATTTTTACCAATGGTAATTAATTCTGGGAACATGAGGTCTGGCATTGCCTTATAGGCAAAGGATACGTGCTCACCTAATTTTATATTTAATCCCTTTTTATAGAATGCGTGTTTGAGCTGAGTAGATGGCAAAAAACGCCCGATTTCAATGACAATAAAGTTTTTTACGACTTTACCAAAGCGAACCGTACGATATAAATGCCATAATGGATTAATTGTAAAACCACGATATCGCTTTAATTGTCTCATACTACTTCTTCCTTTTTTTCTTCTTATTCACTACTGTTGATTTATTTGAATGTGTCGGCTTATCGCCTTTACTTAAATAATTACCATATACTTCATTGTACTGTGGCAAGTTATACTGACGGTGTCGATAAATCATCGCACCAATAGCGACCACAATAATTACAATTGAAATTACTTGTGCCGTTCTTAGTAAATCAAAAATCATTAAACTATCTGTACGCATGCCTTCTATAAAGAATCGGCCGATTGAATAGTATACCAGATAAACGAGAATTGTATCACCTATTTTTAATTTTGGACGAATTAACAATAGTATAACTACACCAATAATACTCCAGACTGACTCATATAAGAATGTCGGGTGATAGTATGTACCGTCTATATTCATATGGTTAATTATAAATTCTGGAATCATTAAATTCTCTAAGAAATCTCTAGATACAGGTCCACCGTGTGCTTCTTGGTTAATAAAGTTCCCCCAACGACCAATAGCTTGGCCTAACAAAATACTCGGAGCGGCGATATCGGCAATTTGAAAGAAACTGTACCCTTTTTTCTTAGTATAAATTAAGCCCGCTAAAAATCCACCGATGAGTCCGCCATGTATCGCCATGCCACCCTCATAAACTTTTATAATATCAATAGGATTAAAGAGATAATAATCAAGGTTAAATAAGACATAATATAATCTCGCACCAATTAGAGAGAAGATAATGATGTACATCATTAAGTCCATAAATAAATCATCAGGTAGGCCTCTTTTGATTGTCTCTCTTTTTGCTAAAAAGTACCCTAGAATCATTCCTGTGAGTATGATAATTCCGTACCAGTGGATGGACAAAGGGCCTAGTGAAATCGCAACCGGATCTATGGCAGCATTTAAAATCATTTCGTGTTGCCTCCATTATCTTTTATCTTTTGATTCAATCTTTCATTAAATTCAACTGCTGCATTATGTCCCATCTGGTTCAATCTGTGATTCATTGCAGCCACTTCAATTATACCAGCAAGACTACGCCCCGGACGAATTGGGATGACTTTTCTGGTCACTTCAGAATTTAAGATTTTAATCTTCTTATCCTCCAAACCAAGTCGGTCATAAGTATTCTTGTCTTCCCAGTTTTCTAAATGAACATTTAGCATGACTCGTTTTTCAGTTAGTATACATCCTGCACCAAAGAGTGTCATTATATTGATAATTCCCAACCCACGAATTTCTAACAGATGCTGAATCAATTCTGGCGCAGATCCCATCAGTACATTCTTTGTTACTTCCTTGATTTCAACATTATCATCTGCAACGAGTCGATGCCCATTTTTAATTAACTCCAAAGCTGTCTCACTCTTACCAATACCTGAGTCACCTGTAATGAGCACTCCAATTCCATACACATCAACTAAAACACCATGCATATTTGTTTCTGGTGCGAGTTCTTTTTCTAAATATGTTGTAATACGACTAGTGAAATTTGTCGTATTATCTTCTGTCGTTAATAAAGCAGTGTTCGTTATGTTACATGCTTCTATTAATTCTAGAGGCGGCTGTAAACTTCTCGTCACTATGATGCATGGTGTTTCTTTACGACATAATCGTTTCGCACGATCTTCGCGTTCATCATCTGAAAGCACACGTTCAAAAAATGATATTTCTGTCATACCTAATATCTGTACTCGCTCTGATGAATAGTGAGAAAAGTAACCAGCGACCTCGAGACCAGGGCGAGACAAATCAAAGCTTGGAATCTCGTTTTCTAAGCCACCGTTACCTCCCCAAATTTTCAAATTAAAATGTTCCACTAAATCGTTCACTGTTAGCATAAAACACCGCCTCTAACTAATATTCTTTATGGGCAAATAGATTTAATAATATTATAACAAAAAATGGGCTGGCAAAAGCCAACCCATTATCTTTAATAGTTCTTAACTGCGATGTAAGGTCACGCTACCTACTTTAGTTCCCACTTCTAAGAATAATCCTTCCTCGTCACTATCGTTGACAAGCATGAGTTCTTTAAAGCCGATATCTTGATGTTTCATGAATCGAGCATCGACTTCTGGTGGGTAATTGATTTGACCAAGTACAGTAGATAAACGCCCTTCTAATGGTTTACCTTGTGGCACACTAATATTAATGCTACCCATATTTGAATTAATTGTCGCTTCTTCTGTACTGTTCTTAAGTGCTAAATTAACAGAACCATTTGAAGAAATTTCAATCGCTTTAGCATTTAGATTGTCTGTCATAATTGTGCCGAGCATTGAAATGACCTCGATGTTTTGATAATCACCTTCTCGGACCTTCACATTTCCTCTTGAAGTTCTTAAAAATGCACTCTTAGCTTCTACGTTAGAAAGATCAATATCACCATTTAGTATATCAATTGTTGCGTCCTGGAATTCCTTATCTTGGATCGATACACTACCATTTGATGCGGCAAGAATAATACGTTTTAAAACATCTTGTGTCACTTCAACTACGACGTTTACACGTGCTGATTTAACATCTGAAACGATGACCAGTTCACCATTTCTAACATCACAGATGATATCCTGGAAGTAGTTTTTCTTCGTATCTAATTTTCTATAGAATGGTGTCACTTCAAATTTAACGACATTCGTATTTTCAGCTGGTTTTAACTCAATATTACCATTAGCAATATCGAGTGATATACTAGAAAATTCTTCATCAATCGTTTCGATAAGACGATTTTTAGGACCTTTTGAAAACAGTGTATCAAATGATGAACCCACTGAATCAAATGCTTTTTCAAGGCCATCAAATACTTGTTTTGTTTGTCTTTGGTTGCCAAATTTATTTTTTACATTTGAGTAGGTGTCTGTCACTTTGTCTTTATTTACATACTTGTTAAACTCGTCGACAAATTGATTAATATAATCGTTAAATACGCCTTTATCTGAGTCTGACTGTTCTTCTGAAGTCTCTTGTTGTTGTTGCTTGGATTTCTCCTTCTTATCATTTAAAGCAGACATGAGTTCTATTGCTTCCGATGAAGAAATTTTGCCTTCTTCTAGCATTTTTAAGATACGTTCCTTACTTTCCACTTATATCCCTCCTAATGATTTCTGTTCAACCATTTCTTCAAGTATTGACCTGTATAACTCTTATCTTCCTTCATTACATTCTCTACTGTACCACTTACGACGATGTTTCCGCCACCCTCGCCACCTTCAGGGCCAAGATCAGTGATGTGGTCAGCAACTTTTATAACATCGAGGTTATGCTCAATGATGATGACTGTATCACCTTGCTCAACAAGACGTTGGATCACTTCAAGTAGGTTCTTAATATCTTCAGAGTGGAGTCCTGTCGTCGGTTCATCCATTATATAAAGCGTCTTACCGTTTGAACGACGATGTAACTCGCTCGCAAGTTTCACCCTTTGAGCTTCACCACCAGATAATGTTGTTGCAGGTTGTCCAAGTCTCACATATCCAAGGCCAACATCTAACAAGGTTTTAATCTTTCTCTTAATTTTAGGGAGGTTTTCAAAGAAATAATATGCTTCTTCAACAGTCATCTTTAAGACATCCGCTATACTCTTATCTTTGTATTTCACTTCTAAAGTTTCTCTATTATATCTTTTACCATGACACACTTCACAAGGTACAAAAACATCTGGTAAAAAGTGCATCTCAATACGTAAGATACCATCACCTTTACACGCTTCACAGCGTCCTCCTTTGACGTTGAAACTAAAGCGTCCTTTAGAATAGCCTCTTACTTTTGCTTCGTTCGTTTGTGCAAAAACATCTCTGATGTCATCGAAGACGCCTGTATAAGTTGCGGGGTTACTTCTTGGTGTACGTCCAATTGGGGATTGATCGATGTCGATAATTTTATCAATATGTTCAATGCCGTCTACACTTGTATGTTCTCCTGGTAATTCCTTAGTATTATAAAGTTTTTGATGTAAACTCTTATAAAGAATTTCGTTGATCAATGTACTTTTACCTGAGCCAGAAACACCAGTCACAACATTAAGCACACCTAAAGGAATATTCACATTGATGTTTTTCAAATTATTCTCTTTGGCACCCTTAATTTTAAAGACGCGTTTTTTATCTGGTTTTCTATAGTGTTCTGGCAGTGGAATCGATCTTCTTCCACTTAAGTATTGACCAGTGAGTGATGCATCGTTGTCCATCACTTCCTTAGGTGTACCTTCTGCTACAACCGTTCCACCGTGTTCACCAGCACCAGGCCCAATATCAATCAGATGGTCACTTGCGAGCATCGTGTCTTCATCATGTTCAACAACAATAAGCGTATTTCCGAGTTCAGTCATCTCTTTTAATGTACTGATTAAGCGGTCATTGTCTCTTTGATGTAGGCCAATAGATGGCTCATCTAAGATATATAAGACCCCGCTCAACTGTGAACCAATTTGTGTTGCCAGTCTTATTCTCTGTGCTTCTCCACCAGATAAAGTACCGCTCTTACGGCTCAATGTTAAGTAATCTAAACCAACATTTCTTAAGAACGATAAGCGACTGTTGATCTCTTTAAGTATCGGTTGAGCAATTTCTTCATTTTGAGCTGATAGGGATATATCTTTAAAGAATTCTAAGGAGTCTATGACAGACTGTTCAGATGTTTGACCGATATGCTGACCATCCACCTTAACAGCGAGTGCTTCTTCATTCAGTCTATAACCATCACATGTTTTACATTGAATTTCTCTCATGTATTGACTCATGACATTTCTTGTATATTCAGAAGGGCTCTCATTGTAACGACGTTCTATATTACTTAAGACACCTTCAAAAGGCATTTCTCTCGTTCTTTCCACACCATTATCTTGCTTGAATGAAAACTTAACTAGCTCATCTGAGCCTTTGAAAATTATTTCTTTATCTTTTTTACTTAAGTCTTTAAACGGTACTTTCATATCGATTTTGAAATGTGCTGCTGCCTGACTAAGCAATTGCATATAGTAAGTCGATGATATCGGTTGCCAAGTGACAATTGCCCCTTCTTCTAACGTTAAATTTGGGTCAGGCACAACGAGCGCTTCATCTACTGACATTTTCATTCCCAAGCCATCACAAGTTGGGCAAGCACCATAAGGTGCGTTAAATGAAAAGAGTCTAGGTTCTAATTCAGAAATTGTAAAGCCACATTCTGGACAGGAGAAGTGCTCTGAAAAATGCAAGTCTTCGCCATCGATAACGTTAATTGTCACATTGCCACCGGACTTGTCTAAAGCGACTTGTAGCGAGTCACTCAAGCGTGTTTCAATGCCATCCCTAACTGCTAGACGATCAATAACAACATCGATATCATGCTTCTTGTTTTTTTCTAATTCAGGTACTGATTCAATGTCATACATCTCACCGTCCACCACGACTCTAGCGTATCCTTCTTTACTTAAGGATGTTATTAATTGTTTGTGCTGTCCTTTTTTTCCTCTAGCCAATGGTGCAAATATTTGAATACGAGTACGTTCTTCTAACTGCATAATCGTATCTGTCATCTCTTCAATTGTCTGAGAAGAAATTTCGATATTATGAATCGGACAATATGGTGTGCCTGCTCTTGCGTAAAGCAATCTTAAATAATCATAGATTTCAGTAATCGTTGCAACAGTAGAGCGTGGGTTATTGCTCGTTGTCTTTTGGTCGATAGAAATTGCTGGTGACAATCCTTCAATCGTATCAACATCGGGTTTAGACATTTGTCCTAAAAATTGTCGTGCATATGAACTTAAAGATTCTACATATCTTCTTTGTCCTTCAGCATAGATCGTGTCGAAGGCTAAAGATGATTTCCCAGAGCCAGATAAACCCGTCATAACGACGAGCTTATCTCTAGGTATTTCAAGATTTACATCTTTTAAATTATTTTCTCTCGCACCTTTGATGCTTATAAATGGATTTTTCATGTCATTCACCCTTCTGCTTGAATCTCAAATATCGCGTCTCTTAATTCTGATGCAGTTTCAAAGTCTAGATTGCGTGCAGCTTCTTTCATTTCCTTATCTAACTTATCAAGAAGCTTTTGTCTCTCTGATTTGGTCATTTTCTTAGTCGGCGAAGTTTTCTTAGTCACTTTAGTGTTGTCTTCTTTAATGTCAACGTGGGCACTGATGACATCTCTAATTTCTTTTTGAATCGTTGTTGGTGTAATATTGTGTGCCTCGTTAAAGGCGATTTGTTTCTCACGGCGTCTTTCGGTTTCATCTAGTGCGTAACGCATAGAATCAGTTATCTTATCGGCATACATAATAACATGACCGTTACTATTACGTGCAGCACGTCCGATTGTTTGAATCAATGAACGTTCAGATCTTAGGAAACCTTCTTTATCTGCATCTAATATTGTCACAAGTGAAACTTCTGGTATATCTAAACCTTCTCTTAATAGGTTAATACCAACTAAAACATCGTAAGTACCCATGCGTAGCTCTCTAATAATTTCAATGCGCTCTAATGTTTTTATTTCAGAGTGAAGGTATTGAACTTTAATGCCGGCTTCTTTTAGATAAGTCGTTAAATCCTCTGACATTTTTTTAGTGAGTGTCGTGACTAGGACACGTTCATTTTTCTCCATACGGTCATGGATTTCAGCGAGTAAGTCGTCGATTTGGTGTTCTGATGGTCTGACATCAATTGTCGGATCAAGTAAGCCTGTTGGTCGTATGATCTGTTGAACCATTTTTTTAGTATGCTCAATTTCATAAGGTCCAGGTGTCGCAGAGACATAAAGTAATTGATCGGCCTTCTCTTCAAACTCAGAAAATTTTAATGGTCTATTGTCCAAGGCACTTGGTAATCTAAATCCATGATCAACTAGCACTTGTTTTCTCGCCTTATCCCCGTTATACATACCCCTAATTTGTGGTACTGTCACATGAGATTCATCAATCATAATTAAAAAATCTTTGAAGTAGTCGAGTAATGTATAAGGTGTTGAGCCTAAATCTCTAAGTGTAGTATGAACAGAATAGTTTTCAATTCCAGAACAAAAGCCCATCTCTCTCATCATCTCAAGGTCATAATTTGTTCTTTGTTCTAGTCTTTGGGCTTCAAGTAGCTTGTCTTCCGCTCTAAGGTTTTTTAATTGTTCATCTAATTCTTTTTCAATTCTCTCAATTGCAACTTTCATTTTTTCCTCACGGGTAACGAAGTGGGATGCAGGGAAGATTGCAAAATGCTCAAGTTCAGAGAATATCTCACCAGTTAAGTAGTCAATTTCACGTATTCGGTCGATTTCATCTCCGAAGAATTCAACACGAATACATTTTTCATCTCTTGATGCTGGGAATACTTCAACTATGTCTCCACGGACTCTAAAAGTTCCGCGTTTAAAATCAATATCGTTTCTCGCATATTGAATATCGACGAGTTTTCTTAAAAATTGATTACGATCGAGTTCCATACCGGTTCTAATACTGACAACTAAGTCTCTATATTCATCTGGATTACCTAAACCATAAATACAAGATACGGATGAAATAATGATAACGTCATCACCTTCAAATAAGGCACTAGTTGCAGAGTGCCTTAACTTATCAATTTCATCATTAATCGATGCATCTTTTTCTATAAAAGTATCCGTACTTGGGACATAGGCTTCTGGTTGGAAATAATCATAGTAGGATACAAAATACTCAACTCTGTTGTTTGGGAAGAACTCTTTAAATTCACTGTACAGTTGCCCAGCCAGCGTTTTGTTATGTGCGATGATCAGGGTCGGCTTACCAACCTTTTGAATCACTTGGCTCATTGTATACGTCTTACCTGTTCCAGTAGCACCTAATAAAGTCTGGTGTCTTTGGCCAGAGTTTATTTGTTCTACAAGCTCATCTATTGCCTGAGGCTGATCTCCAGCCGGCTCAAATTTAGAAACTAACTCAAAATTAGCCATTGTTTCGCCTCCACATATTTATCTATACTAGTCTAACAAAAAAAGAGTAAAAATGACAAACATTTGTTCGGTATTTTTTCACTCTTCTTCATCATTATTAAATTGATCTAACGTAAAAATCTCTACTATAATGTAACCAACAAAAATCGAAGCTGAATCAATGTAAATTACCCAATCACTCGGGTAAAACCCTCTGTAAATAGAAGCACCGAACAATACGAATGTTAGTAAAACAGCGACATACTTATTTCTTGTGAGTCTTGTAAAAACAACCACAGTGACTGCGGGTACCACCATGGCCATCATGTACCAATAAAGGTCCATAATTCTTACTCCCTATTTAAAATCGCATTGGTGATTTCAAAAAGTTCATCTTTTGGAATAAATCTTTCTTTGAGCATTTCTGTTAGAATGTTATCTAAGAAATCTTGAACCGACACCAAATGATCAAAGCGCTTAATGGTTGCTAACGATTCCTCGTATATTTCAAAGAATAAAGGCTCGGGATTTCTCTTTTGGATTTCTCCGAAAGACTCATATAAAAGATCGATTTTATCCGCCACTGAGAGTATTTGACCTTCAAGTGTGCTATCTTTTCCTTCTTTTAAACGTTCCTTATATATCACTTGATATTCTGGGGGAAATTCTGTTTCTATAAATTTAGTTGTCATCGTTTCTTCAACTTCTAAAAATAATGAATTTAGTTCTAGAGACGCATATTTTACAGGCGTTTTTATATCACCAGTGAAAATCTCCGGATAGTCATGGTTGAGTGCTTTTTCATACAGCGCACGCCAATCTACGGTACTCCCGTGATATTCTTCTACTGTACCTAAATACTGTGCAATTTTTGTCACTTTGAATGAGTGAGCCGCAACGTTATGCTCTTGGTATTTAAACTTACCAGGACAGCGTATGAGTTTTTCTAAGTCACTCAGACTTTTAAAGTATTGGTGTACTCCCATTATTTAACGCTCCTTTACATAGTTAACATAGTCTGTGATTAGGTCGGGACTAATCTCACCTATGTAGGCTCTAATTACTTCACCTTCTGAATCTAAAAAGAATGTTGTTGGCATTAAGCTGATTTTGAATTCATCCGTTACTGCTGCTTCGTTCGTTAATTCATAAACAGGATATGATACCTCAAACTGATCAAGGAATTCATCACGATTGGCAGTACTATCATCGATATTTATACCGACAACTTGAACATCTGAGTCAGCTGTTTGACTGGCATATTCATTTAACTCTGGGGTCTCACGTTTACATGGATCACACCATGATGCAAAGAAATTAACAACAGTCACCTTATTATCTGCTACCAGTGACTCAAGTGACTGATCACTATTTATTACTACTTCAGATTCCATATTTAGAGCATTTAAACCAACAGCATGGTGATTATCTCTACCTTCAGAATCTTGTAGTGTTTTTAAACTCTGTTCTCTTAGTTCCTCATCAGAGACATTGATGACAGCACCAATACTGACCCCCACAACTAAGAAGAACACGATAAAAACAACACCAATAATTATTTTCCTTAAAGACATACTGAAAGTCCTCTCGCATTCATTTTATTCATTTTACCATAAAGTTAATTCTACGAAAGTTAAGAATGTATGAACTGTCAACGAATGTCTTTTATTTGCTTAGACACGATGTCGATTCTTTTCTTGATCCTTCTTCCATTGTTTCATTTGTTTATCCACATATTCATCTACTTTATTAATCTTTTTAAAAGTGAGCACATTAATCGTACTCATAATTAATAAAGAAGAGAGCGGTACAGAAGTCCCACTGGATTTTGGTGTAATATTACTCACAATGTTCACCCTCCTATATGTCAAATAACCGTTTTGTTATGAAAGTATTCAAGAATAGAGTTTTTTTATCAATTATCACGACCTAGTTCGTGTCTTTTTGGATTTTGTGGGCTTTTCGCGAACTAGATTTTGTTCTGAATAATAAAAAAGTACACTTACATCTCATATGAGTGCAAGTGTACTTCAAATATTTAATCTCTATCAAGTATTTATTAGTAGATAAAGTTATGGTTAGCTGCTTGAGAAGCACTTAAAGTTCTTGTGCTTTTACTACCAAGGCCGCCACCGAATTGCATTTCTGATACTAAGATTGAACCGTCGCCATTAACACGTTCTACAAATGCAACGTGACCTTGACCGTATGATCCGTTAGTATATGCCGGTGCTTGCATGATTGCACCCACAGCTGGTTTATTACCTACTGAGTATCCATCAGACGAAGCTGCAGATGCCCAGTTAGAAGCATCTCCCCAGCCATTGCCAGTGCTTAAGCCCATTGATGAACGCTTTTCAAATACGTACCATGCACAGCTACCCCACTGATAGTAGTTTGTACCGTTAGATACACTAGAAGCTGGTGTTGCTGCTGCAGGTTCTGCTGCTGCCGCTTGTTCTTCAGCTGCTCTTTCTGCTTCTGCTTTTTCAGCTGCCGCTTGTTCTTCGGCTACTCTTTCTGCTTCTGCTCTTTCAGCTGCTGCTTGTTCTTCAGCTGCTCTTTCTGCTTCTGCTTTTTCAGCTGCCGCTTGTTCTTCGGCTACTCTTTCTGCTTCTGCTCTTTCAGCTGCTCTTTCTGCTTCTGCTTTTTCAGCTGCCGCTTGTTCTTCGGCTACTCTTTCTGCTTCTGCTCTTTCAGCTGCTGCTTGTTCTTCAGCTACTCTCTCTGCTTCTGCCTCTTCAGCTGCCGCTTGTTCTGCAGCTACACGCTCTGCTTCTGCTTTTTCAGCTGCCGCTTGTTCTTCGGCTGCTCTTTCTGCTTCTGCTTTTTCAGCTGCAGCTTGTTCTTCAGCAACTCTTTCTGCTTCTGCTTTTTCAGCTGCCGCTTGTTCTGCAGCTACACGCTCTGCCTCAGCTTTTTCAGCTGCCGCTTGTTCTGCAGCAACTCTTTCTGCTTCTGCTTTTTCTGCTGCCGCTTGTTCTGCAGCTACACGCTCTGCCTCAGCTTTTTCAGCTGCCGCTTGTTCTGCAGCAACTCTTTCTGCTTCTGCTTCAGCCGCTGCTTGCTCTTCGGCTGCAACACGCTCAGCTTCTTCATCTACTGAAACTTCTTCAGTTTCTTGAACAGGTTCTACTTCTTCTACCTCTTCAACTTCTACTTCTTCAGCCGCTGCCGCTTCTTCGGCTGCGATTCTCTCTGCTTCAGCAGCTTCTACTGCTGCTTGTTCAGCTGCTACACGCTCTGCTTCTGCTTTTTCAGCTGCCGCTTGTTCTTCGGCTGCAATACGTTCTGCTTCTGCTTTTTCTGCTGCAGCTTGTTCTTCAGCTGCTTGTTGAGCTTCTGCATCTTCATTTGCTGAAATATTTACTTCTACTTCCTCAGTTTCTTGAACAGGTTCTACTTCTTCCACTGCTTCAATTTCTACAGTTTCTGAAGCAACTTCTTCACCTGAGATTGTTAATTCTTGTCCAACAAAAATTAAATCACTAGATAAGTTATTTAACTTCATGATTTCTTTGTAATCTAGAGAGAACTGTTCACCGATTTGTGAAAGTGTATCTCCTGCTTGTACAGTATATGTATTCGGAGTTTCAACAGGTGCTGGTGCCTCTTCTTCCGCTTCGTTTACTGTTAATACGTCACCTGGGAAGATAAGGTCGCTTGTTAATTCGTTATCCGCTTTAAGATCAGCTACTGATGTTCCAACTTCATTAGCTATTCCCCATAATGTATCTCCACTAGCTATTTTGTATTCGTCTGCTGAAACCGTCGTTGCTGCGACACCTGTAATTGCTGTTAATGTTGCTACAGATACTACTGTCTTTTTCATAAAGTGAATGTCCTCCTACTAATAATCATTTTATTTTTTATTTTTTTATGTTTGGCTGTTGATTGATATGTAACTCTTCCGTTATTACGACACGTAATAAACTATATCATAAGAGTTATTACAATAAAGCCTTGTAATATATTTGTAATATAAAAGAAATTTATTAGAAATCTGGACGTGTTTTCTTTACAAATGATTTATTTAACTATGCATTGTTATAGTAATTTACTCGGATAAAATAATTTACTATATTAGCTTAAGTTAACAAAAAACCGCTAAGTTTTTTAATAAAACTTAACGGTCTTTCTCTGATTGTTTTATTGTTTTTCTGAAAGCCATTCTGCTAGTTTACTCAGTTGTTCTTGATCTTCTACTAATCCACCTGGCATTGGTCCTTTTCCTTCTTCGATAACAGTTTTGATTTCGTCTACTGATAATCTACTACCGACTTCTTGAAGGTTTGGTCCTGATGCGCCTTCTAATTCTCTACCATGACAACTAAAGCAAGATGAAGCTTCGTAAATTGCCTGACCATCATCTACCGATGCATTGTCTGAAGTCGCACTTTCTTCTTCACCTGAACCACATGCACTCAGCACGAGTACTACACCAAAGCTAAGAGACATCATTATCTTTTTCATTTTACAGCCTCCATCTACTTTTACATTACCATTCTTAGATATGCATGTATGAACGGTGATAAGTCACCATCCATTACTTTGTCAGTATTACCTGTTTCATAGTTTGTGCGATGGTCTTTAACCATTGAATACGGGTGAAAGACATAGCTTCGGATTTGACTTCCCCAGCCAATTTCTTTTTGTTCACCTTTAATATCTTCGATTTCTGCTCTCTGTTCTTCGATTTTCTTTTGATAGAGCTTAGCTCTCAACATATTCATCGCTTGTTCACGGTTCTTAATCTGTGAACGTTCATTTTGACATGTCACGACAATCCCTGTGGGTAAATGCGTGATTCTGACAGCTGAATCAGTCGTATTTACGTGCTGACCACCTGCACCACTTGAACGGTAAGTATCTATTTTAATATCATCATTGTTAATTTCTATTTCAACATCCGTATTTTTAAACTGCGGAATTACTTCGCAGGATACGAAGGATGTATGTCGTCGCCCTGAAGAATCAAATGGAGAAATTCTTACAAGACGGTGGACACCCTTCTCAGCCTTTAATAACCCATAAGCATTGGCACCTTTAATGGATAACGTCACACTCTTAACTCCAGCTTCGTCCCCAGCTTGATAGTCGACTGTTTCAACTTTAAAGCCTTCACTTTCACTGTAACGTTGATACATTCTTAGTAACATCTCAGCCCAGTCTTGTGATTCTGTACCACCTGCACCAGGATGTAGTTCCAAGGTTGCATCCAAAGCATCGTGTTCGCCTGAGAGTAATAGGTTCAATTCATATGCTTCAATATTTTCTTCTGTTTCTTTGATTGAGTCCGATAAAATGGCCTCAAGCTCACTGTCATGCTCTTCCCGTAATAATTCATATGACGTTTCAATATCATCAACTGACGCCTCAAGATTATTAAAACCATCTACAATTTTCTTCAAATGATTATTCGATGCAATGACGTCATTAGCAGCATCACTATCATTCCAAAAATTAGGATCCAGCATCTGTTCTTCATTTTCTTTAATTTGAGTCTCTTTTTCTTCTAAGTCAAAGAGACCCCCTAAAGTCTTCTAGCTTATCTCTTGAACTTTGTATGAAAGATTTTACTTCACTTAATTCCATATATTATCTCCTTATGCTTGTCCGTGACAGTTTTTATACTTCTTACCTGATCCACATGGGCAAGGGTCATTTCTACCCACTTTTACTTGCTTTTTAATGGGTTGCTTTTTAACTTTCTGTTTACCGTCACCAGCATGCATTTGTTTTTTATCCAAGACTTGCTCACGTTTCATTTCTTCATCTGTGTGAACCACTGTCTTCAGTACAAACTTAGCTGTGTCATCTTCGATATTCACAAGCAAGTTTTCAAACATTTGAATCCCTTCATTTTGATACTCTCTTAACGGATTAATTTGTCCATATGAGCGCAAGTGGATTCCAGTTCTAAGCTGATCCATACTATCGATATGCTCCACCCATTTTTGGTCCATTGTACGAAGCATCATCATACGTTCAAACAAACGCATTTTTTCTTCACCTAAAGTTTCTTCTTTTTCTTTAAGTTGGTCTTTTACCTTAGCCATAATGAACGCGTATATTGATTCCGGGTCCTTACCTTTGATGTCTTCTACAGAGATTTCTTCTTCTGGTAAGTAGAGATCAACGAGTGTGTTCTTATACTGCTCGTAGTCAACGTCTTCTTCATTATCTAAATCGTAAAACTCTACAGTACGTTCTACTGAACGATCAATCATGTCATACAAAAGATCTGAAACGTCGTCTTTATCTATAATTTCATCACGCTCATTATAAATAATTTCACGTTGCTTACGTAAAACCTCATCGTATTCCAGTAACTTTTTACGTGCGTCAAAGTTGTTTCCTTCCACACGTTTTTGTGAGGACTCTACGCCTCTAGAAATCATCTTACTTGTTAGTTCTTCTTCACTCATACCCATGCGTTCCATCATGCCCTGAATTCTTTCAGAACCAAAGCGTCTCATTAGATCATCTTCCAGTGATAGGTAGAAGGTACTTTCACCGACGTCACCCTGACGTCCAGAACGCCCTCTTAACTGATCATCAATCCGACGTGACTCATGACGTTCTGTACCAATTACAGCTAGACCACCGAGTTCTTTAACACCGTCACCGAGCTTGATATCTGTCCCACGACCAGCCATGTTTGTTGCTATTGTTACAGCACCTTTTTTACCTGCTTCTTTAATGATCTCTGCTTCACGGCCATGGTTTTTCGCATTTAAGACATTGTGACGGATGCCGTGTTTTTTCAGTAGATTTGAAATCAATTCACTGGTTTCAACTGCAACAGTACCGATAAGGATCGGTTGCCCTTTTTTATGACGCTCAATGACATCATTAACGACAGCTTTTAGCTTGATTTCTTCTGCCGCATAAATTCTATCTGTATTATCGATACGTTGGACAGGTTTATTTGTCGGAATTTGAGTCACTCGCATATTGTAGATATTCATGAACTCTTCTTCTTCCGTTTTCGCAGTACCTGTCATACCAGACAATTTATTGAAAAGTCTAAAGAAGTTCTGGAAGGTAATGGATGCCATCGTCCGAGATTCATTTTGTATATCCATGCCTTCTTTTGCTTCAATAGCCTGGTGAAGACCGTCTGAAAAGCGACGCCCTTTCATCGTACGTCCTGTAAACTGATCTACGATTAAAATACCTTCTTGATCGACAACATAGTCTACATCTCTTTCCATAGAGAAATTGGCTTTTAAGGCTTGGTTGATATGATGGAGTAAATTTACATGCTTAACATCGTATAGGTTATCAAGCTTAAACCATTTCTCTGCTTTCTCCATACCAGACTCATTAAGCTGAATGTTTCTTGTCTTAATGTCGTATGTGTAATCCTCTTCTTCTTTTAACATTTTTACAAACTGGTTTGCTTGGACATAATACGTTTCACGGTCTTTGGCCTTACCAGATATGATGAGTGGTGTTCTTGCTTCATCAATTAAAATCGAGTCAACCTCATCAATAACTGCAAAGTTTAAGCCACGTAAGACACGGTCCTGTTTATATGTCACCATGTTGTCTCTTAAATAGTCAAAACCCAGTTCGTTGTTTGTTGTATAAGTAATATCTGCTCTGAAAGCTTCTCTTTTCTCATTACTATTTTTTTGATTTAAGTTCAAACCAACGGACATGCCAAGGAAGTTATATAGGGATGATAATTCTTCCATCTGACTTTCTGAAAGGTACTCGTTGACTGTAATAACATGAACACCACGACCTGCGAGTGCGTTTAAGTACACTGGCATCGTTGCAGTTAATGTTTTACCTTCACCGGTTTTCATCTCTGCAATATCACCTTTATGAAGGGCGATCCCCCCCATAATTTGGACTTCGAATGGTTCCATTCCTAAAGCACGTTTCGCCGCTTCTCTAACAACAGCAAATGCTTCTGTTAATATATCATCTAATATCTTATTCTCTTTTTTTATATCTCCATCTGCAGCTGCTAATTGATTTTTAAAGCTTGCAGTTTTTTCTTTAAGTGCGTCATCGCTTAATTTTTCCATTTCAGGTGCTAATGCCAACACCTTTTGAGCTTCTTTACGTAATGTTTTGAGCTCTTTCTTGTTGCCGTCAAACATCTTATTTAAAACACCCATGGATTTACTCTCTCCCTCAAAAAAATTCCTATATACAACGTTACATTTTACCACTATTATATATAAAAATAAAATATGAACCATCAAAAAGCCCCTGGGCTATAACAGCTCACAGGGGCAAATTATTATATTCGTTTAATTTGTTTCTATTAGTCCGTATTTACCATCTTTTCTACGATAAACGATACTAGTACCATCTGTTTCTCTATCATTAAAGACAAAGAAATCATGGCCGAGCATGTTCATCTGTAAAACTGCTTCTTCAGAATCCATTGGTTTCAATGTAAATTCTTTAGAACGATAGATCGCAATCTCGTCGTCATTGTCATTATTTCCTTCTTGTTCTTGTCCATTCTCAAATGCCGCAGCATTAAAGAATTCTAATTCTGGGTTCTTCTCTCTGAACTTACGGTTGATTTTTGTTTTGTGCTTGCGGATCTGTCTTTCCAGCTTATCGATTACTAAATCTACCGCTGCATAGAGATCATCGTGTACTTCTTCTGCACGCAACGTTAAATCTTTCATAGGAATCGTAATTTCAACCTTACCACGCTTATTATTACGAACCTTGATATTTACGTGAGCATGAGTGTTTGGTACATCGTTGAAGTAACGTTCAAGTTTTGCAACTTTGTCTTCCACATGTTCGCGGATTGCATCTGTTACTTCAATGTTCTCTCCTCTAATTTCAACTCTTATCATGATGAGCCCTCCTTATATGTTACCTTTCTTCTTAATCTCATTATACCAAATGTGTTGCGCTTTTGAAAACGTTAACACATCTATTTTCTGAAAATTAAGATTTGAGATGATATCTGCCGCCTGATGTACTGTAACCCCTGTTGTATAAATATCATCTACTATGAGAACACTCATACCCGAAAAGTCATAGTCTTTAACATTTTCATTTAAGAAAAATGGATTTTCTTTATTTAAACGCGCCGCTCGACTGAGATCTGATTGACGATTTTTCTTAGAGGTTTCTAGTATAAGTTGATAATCAACCTTCATTACGTTAAGCATTTCTGTCACCTGATTATAAGTTCGCTCCTTTAAACGTGCTGATGAAATGGGTATCGGAACGACCAGATCATAATTCTTAAAATTAAAATCACTTAAATACTTCATTATCATTGCCATCGCCTGGTCTTTTAAAAACTTGTAACGATGTAACAACATCTTCACAGCGTCGTTGTAATCCGTTATTACAGTAATTTGATTTACGTGTGGATACCTATTTATAAGAAGCTGACAGTCCTCACATATATCAATTTCCACTTGTACTACCTGATGACATCGGCCACACCTCGGTCCAAAAAACTTTTCCTCTAGTGAATCCCGACAACTTTGACAGAGTGGCTCTGACTTTACGAATAAGGAAATCACAGTAGGTTCATTAGTTATTCTTTGATGACAGTATAGGCAGATCATAACTTAGCACGACCTTGATTGAAGGCTTTAATTTTCTTGATTGTTTGATGAATGCTTCTCGTATTACTTTCCGATAAAAACAAGATATTTCCCAAGGGATCTTTTGGCTTTCTTCCAACTCTCCCACAAATTTGAATGAGTGCAGCACTATCAAAACGGTGCGCATTGACTACAATCACATCTAAATTAGGAAAGGTGACGCCACGTTCTAATATAGTGGTTGTTAAAAGTACTTTTACTTTATTGTCACGCATGAGCTGGACTTTCTCATAGCGGTAACGATCCCCACTATGTACTGCTTGTAAGTCGGGAAACTTATCTTTCATTAACTGACCAAGCTGCTCTAACATTTTGATTTCTGGTAAAAAAATAAGTACTTTACGATCTTGTTCTATAATTTTACCAACCAATTGATCCAACACTGGTGACGTTTTATTTTTCTTAATATAAGTGTCTACCGCATGGTAGTACACCTTCGGAATGGCGAGGTCATGACCGTGATATCTTCTAGCTATCGTTACGACATTATCCTTTCCAGTTAACCTAATCATCTCTCGGGTTGGTGTCGCAGTCATTAATATCAATGATCCGTTAGCTGATAAGGCTCTTAAAATTATCGACATTAAAAGTGGTTCATCAGCCAAGGGAAAAGCATCTACTTCATCGACAATAATCACATCATAGTGTTGAATGTAGTTCATAAGTTGGTGAACTGTGCACACTGTAAAGGCATGACTCAACACATTTTTTACCTCGCTATACATCAAATCAATACGTGTGTGTTTAAATGCATCTGTAAGCCTCAAATATACCTCTTTAACAACATCAATCCTCGGAGACACAAAGGCAACGTTCAAACCTTTACGCCTTGCTATTTTAATACCTTCGAAGGTAATTTCTGTTTTACCTGCTCCTGTGACTGCATACAAAAGTAAATTGCTATGATTATGAATGGCTGAAACGATACGATCACTCGCTTGAATTTGAATGTCATTCAACTGAAAATCTAAATGATAATCAATTTCTTCCTTAAAACGTTTAGTCTCCATACCATATAAAGGTGTCACTGAATCTGAACGACCTAGAATAATGCAGTGCATACAGTAAGTCACACTACACTGATCGTAATGTGAATAATAGGTATAGAATAAGGACTTATTTTGATTACCACAACGACAACACGTATGATTCTTAACACCTGCTTCAAACAATATTTTTTCTCCGCCATGCTTTAGTATCATTTTGCCTCCAATAAAAAAAAGCAGCTTAAATAAGCTGCTTTAATAATAGATTTAATTAAAAGTCAGAAACATCGATATCGTATACAGTATAGCCTATTCCAATGGCACCTTCGCCTAAATGCGTACCAATTACAGGGCCAAATTCTTGTAGAATAAATGTAACATCTTCAAACTTTTCCCGAAGTTCTTCTATATAAGATTCAGCCAAGCTTGGTGCATTGGCATGGATTAAACATGCTGTGATTTTTTTACCTTTGTGTACTTGAAAATCTTCTGCTAACTTAGCCTCAATTTTAGACATCGCCTTTTTCTGCGTTCTAATTTTTTCAACGGCCACAATCTTACCATCAATAAATTCAAGGATTGGCTTAATTTTTAATAAACCACCAATCATTGCCTGAGCATTTGATAGTCGACCACCCTTTTGTAGATTTGTTAAATTATCTACAAGGAAGTAAGCATTTAAATTTTCTTTTTGCCTCATATCTTCTAAATCATCAAGCAAGGCTTCAAGGGGTTTCACATTCTTATTTTGAGCAGCATATAAAGCCAAGAACCCTAAGGGTGCGCATGATAGTTGAGAGTCCACAACATGAACGTTAATGCCTTCAACACTAGTTGATGCGGAAATCGCACTTTGGTAGGTTCCAGATATCTCTTTAGAAAGGTGGAAACTCAGCACATCTGTATAGCCATCTCTATATAAAGATTCAAGTAGCAAAATATAATCTCCAATAGATGGCTGACTAGTGGTTGGCAATTCATCACTCCCAGCCATTTGCTCGTAATACCAGCTATTATCTATTTCATTTTCTTTATATACTTCATCATTGATAATCACATTCAAAGGAATGGTGTATATATCATACTTTTCTAAAATATTGGTGGGTAAATAACTAGTCGAATCAACAACTACAGCCACTTTCATATGCGTCTCCTCCAATTCATCTCGATACTTATTCTACTACATATGCATGCTATGATAAACTATTTTTAAGAGGTGTTTTTCATTGGAACAAAAATACATGAATCACAAGAATTTATCAACAGAAGAAATCATAAAAAAATCACGTTTTATTAGTCATATCAAGAGAACTGAAACTGAGGATGAAGCGAAAGCTTTCATAAACGAAGTTAAACAAGAACATAAATCAGCTACACATAATTGCAGTGCCTATATCATTGGCAAAAGTGCTTTAATCCAAAGAGCTGATGATGATGGTGAGCCACAGGGTACGGCAGGTGTGCCAATGTTAGAAGTTTTGAAAAATGAAGAATTATACAACGTTACTGTCGTTGTCACACGTTATTTTGGAGGTATTAAACTCGGTAGCGGTGGATTGATTAGAGCATATTCTAGCGGGACTTCTTTAGCAGTTAAAGAGAGCGGTAAGGTCATGGAAATTCCAATGACGCCTATCAACGTCACCTTAGATTATACCTATACAGCAAAATTCGAACATTACCTAGGAAATACAGATGCGACCATAGTCTCTCAGGACTATACCGATAAGGTTCACTATTTGATTCACATAAAAGAAGAAGGTGCCGATCAGATTATCGACACCTTAAAAGAAATCACGAGTAATAACTATATCGCTAAGAAAGATGATCCAGTTATTGCTGAAGAAGTAATTTAACTATGGAATGCGGTCGAATACTTTCTTGAAGAAATTTAACATCGGCCGCTTATTCGAACCAATTAGGTTTGTAGCCTCTACGACTAAATTCGTTGTCAATAGTAGTAATATCCCGATGATAATGGCACCTGGTACAGTTGCCAAGTACATTACTACACCACCGATCGCAAATAAGAGTGCTATAAAGTAAATCAATACGACACTCTCTCTATGAGAAAAACCGAGGTGCCTCACCCTATGGTGCAGGTGGTTTTTATCTGCGCGCATGACGGATACACCTTCTCGGTATCGTCTAATCACTGCAAAGAACATATCAATAAATGGCACACCGAGAATAATAATTGGGAAAAACAGTGAAATAAAGGTTATGTTTTTAAAGCCAATTATTGATAACACACCCACGATATAACCGAGCATCATGGCACCATTGTCACCTAAAAATATTTTTGCTGGATGGAAGTTGTACGGTAAAAAACCGAGTAGAGAGCCGATTAAAATAATACAAATCATCATGACAAATATATTTGACTGGAAAATAGTAATGACTGCGATGCTCGCTAAGGCGATAATAACGACACCTGTCGCGAGACCATCTAAACCATCCACCAAATTGATCGCATTAATAATGGCCGCTAACCAAATGACTGTCACGAGAACTGAAAGCACACCGAAGTTAATTTCTATACCAAATGGTGTAATCGTATCAATAATAATCCCGTAATAAATCGGTACACTAATAGCGACCAGTTGACCAATAAACTTTACGAATGGCTTAAGATCGTATTTATCATCTACTAGACCGACGAAACAAAGTATTGTCGCGCCGATTATTATTGGTTTATATTCAATTTCTGCAGGCTGGGCAAAAAGAGTGACGATTGTAAAACTTACAAGAATTGCCACACCGCCAAGATAAGGCATCGGTACTTTATGTACTTTACGATAGTTTGGGTAATCGACAAAGCCAAACCTTTTCGCTAAATAAATAAAGACCGGCACCAGTATTAGTGATATCACAAAGGATATACACAGTAGAAATAATGTATTCATATACTCACCCGATTTTTTAATCCCATTAAATATACCATATTCGGTATATATGTATATATCATTCTTTCCATATAAACAAATTCACTTTCTTCACACATCCTAAACGAGTATAATATAGGAAAGTATAAGAGTCTAAAGGAGGTCCGACATGTTCATAGATTTTCTGTTAAATATCGCACTGATTATCAGTGGAATCTACCTCTTTTATAGAATACAATTCTTTGAAGAAAAGAAAATCGTCGAAACAGGTTTATTCCAAACCTTGCTCATGACGACTTTAGCGATATTGACCATGCTCGTACCGTTCTCGACGGCTGACGGCGAAATTGCACTCTATTTTATTCCACTCCTTTTACTCGGAGCATATAATTCGTTTATATATGGTTTAGTTTCAGCATTGATTGTGTTTTTCTTTTACTTTTATATATTCGAACTGAGCTTGGGGCCATTTATTGTATTCAGTATACTCTACTTAATATTTTTAATGGCTGCACCTTTTTTCCAAAAGATTACACATACGAAGCTAGTTATTGTGAACTTAATCTTTACATCTTTGTATGCCATTGTGATTAATCAGCTCTTTTACAATATATCATTTATGACAGGGATAATACTACTCGTAGCAACATCTGTCATTATCTTTACAGCACATATTATGTATGAAGATATCAACCAAATCTATCAGTTAAATAAGCGTATCGATGATGATGAATTTATCGACCATCTCACTCAATTAGGTAATGTGAAGTCATTAGACAGATTAGTTGATGAACATTTTGAAAACGACGAATCTCTGAGTCTACTTTTAATTGATATCGATAACTTTAAACGCTACAACGATAAGCATAGCTATGACTCCGGGGACAAGATCATCAAACAGTTAGCTTCACTACTTCAAAATTACGTCCCGACAGGCGGACAGCTCTTTAGAAACAGTGGTGAAGAATTTGCCATGGTCATACCCAACATCAACTTCGATAAAACCGTCAGACTTGGTGAAGCAATTAGAAACAGTGTTGAGTATTCTAAGTTTCACATCAATGAAATTGACACCGTCGATGTCACGGTTTCAGTCGGTGTGGGTTATAAAGAAGCTGCCCTTGCAACGAAGAGAGACCTCGTAAAAGAAGCTGAGAGCGCCCTATTTGAAGCAAAAAAACTCGGTCAAAACCGAGTGATGTTCGCACCGATAGGATAGAATACTTTTTAAACCAAACAAAATCACCCCAGCTTAGAACTTAGAAGTTCAACTACAGGGGTGATTTTTTAATCTTCTACGCTACTAAGTGTAGCTAAAGTGATTTTACCATGTGAATCATGCCACTTTACTTTTCCATCTACAAAGTAGAAGGCTTGTGGGGATTCATGTTTAATTTCAAATGTTTCAGCAATATAATTTGATAGCTCACGGTGATCTTGTACCACTAAGTAGTAACCATCCATATCTCTTTCGTAATGAAATTTCTGAAATTCATCAAATGCTGAGGAAGAAATAGGACACGTATTACTGTGTTTTAAAAAATAGAACTCATGCTTGTCATTTAATAAGTTTTGAAATGCATCTATGTTGGTGATTTTTGTTAACATATAACCACACCTTTCATTGACTTTATATAATTTATCACTTATTTAAAAATTAATCAAATTGACTATAGCAGTATGGTATAATGCAAATGTATTGGAGGCTGTATACATATGACTAGAAAATTAAAGCGATGGACTTTTCTTGACTCAATCAATGCGATTCTATTTATTGTTGTCGTGTTGTTTTTCTTAGACTTTCAAAATAATAGTACGATGTCATATATTTTACTGGCTGTATTTGCCTTTTGGTTGATTACTGTCATCTTAAGAAATGTAATGATTTCAAAAGTTGAAAAGGATCCAAATCATCCGTTACACAACATACAAACAGGTAAAAATATTGACGAAGACCAAAATAGAAAATGAGGCACCTAAGGTGCCTCATTTTTTTTATTGTTTAACGCTTCTTCAAACTGACTATCAAGTGTTGATGCTGTATCTAACTGGGATAAAAGATTTTCTAAAGAAAGCTCCTGTAGCTGCTCAACGGATACCATTACATTTTTTCTTTCTTCAAAATAAGTTCGATAATTGTAATTCATCTCAAGCGAAATCGTCCGTGCCCGAGTTGCAGTAGAAGTCGTCAAATTTAGAGCATTTATTTCTTCAATATGCTGATCTATTAAAGGTAGCAAATCTTCTTTGGCAAACTGCTCTTTTTCTTCCACACTCTCTTTACTTTGAAAGTTCGTTATTTGCTCATCTAGTGCTTCACTGTTTTTATTTAAAACATCAATCAAAGTGTTCATTTCTTCTATTTCTTCACTTGAATCCGCTGCTTCTATAAGGTTATCTCGTTCCTCTTGGTGCGTGATAAAAGATTGGCTTAATGTGACAAGTTGTTCATTTGAGTCAATCGAACTCGCATAAGCGTTTAGAAATGAAGTGATTTGAGCTGTAAAATCCCTCTTCACTTGCACATCTTCAAGCATAATATTATGAATTTCTTGAACTTCAGGGTTTTCGACTTGGATTGATTCGACTTCATGTCCAAGGCTATCGGCTAATGGGACTAGTTCTTTATCGACTCGATTGATTAAATCTTGAATAAATGCCAAATCTGTTTCTTCTTCTTCAAAATACATTCGCTCCACTCGGTCGAAATCCATATCATTGACCAAATCATTAAACTCACTATTTAATTCTATTAGGCGCTCCGCATCACTTTCATATGTTTTAATATCTTCATCTAGACTTGATCCACAGGCACTTAAAAATAATAGTGCCATGATAAGCGAACCTTTTATCAGCGTTTTCAAAGACATATACGAACCCCGCTTCAGGTAGATTTCTTTTTATAACACGATATAGTATAACATATATGTGAGTTTAATTTTTTCTAATTATACACTATAATAATTGTTAAGCATGAATGAGAGGATAATTATAGTGGATAAAGAAAAGCTTGTCTTAGCGCTTAAAAACATAGTGACATCGTCAATTGTTAAAAGCGATGAACCCTTAAATAAATACACATATACAGAAACCGGTGGCCCGGCAGATATATACATTTCGGTCGGTAATATAGAAGATACTGCAAAAGTCATCAAATTCGCAAATGAAAACCATTTACCGGTGACCTATTTAGGCAATGGATCGAATATTATTATTCGAGATGGTGGCATCCGTGGCATCGTCGTTAACCTTTTAAAGTTAAATAACATTACTGTAGAAGGCGACACTTTAACAGCAGATAGCGGTGCTGCTATTATTGATGCTTCGCATATGGCACTCCAGCATGGCTTATCTGGCTTAGAGTTTGCATGTGGTATCCCCGGTTCAGTCGGTGGTGCTGTCTATATGAATGCTGGTGCTTACGGTGGGGAAGTCAAAGACTGCCTCAGCCATATTAAAGCAATTAATGAAGCGGGTGAAATCATCACGCTGAGCCCAGATGAATTAGATCTTGGTTACCGCACAAGTCGAGTACAGACAGAACATCTAGTTGTAGTATCAGCTGTCTTTAAATTAAAGAAAGACAAGGATACTGAAAATATTAAAGCGATCATGGATGACTTAACTGAACGCCGAGAAACAAAGCAACCTTTAGAATATCCATCTTGTGGTAGTGTATTCCAAAGACCACCAGGTAATTTTGCAGGGAAGCTCATCCAAGATGCTGGCCTACAAGGCCATCGTATTGGTGGCGTTGAAGTCTCTAAAAAGCACGCAGGCTTTATGGTCAATGTCGATAATGGTACAGCTAGCGACTACGAAGCACTCATTGAATTTGTTCAAGATACTGTAAATGAGAAATACGGAGTCACTTTAAACAGAGAAGTTAGAATCATTGGCGATCATCTTGAATAAATGCTAATTGTATAATCTAAAAGCAGCCCGTTCGTTATACGAACGGGCTTTTACTACATATCACTCATCATTATTACTTTCTTCTATTGAGTCCAACATACCGGATAAGTCCTCAATTTGATTCATAATGTCTAAGTAGCCTGCTGATTCTTCGTCCCAGTTGTCTTCAGATATAACATAGACATTTTCATTGATGACTGCATTAATGTTAGTGAGCGATTCATTTGTTAAAATTTCCTCAGTCACTGTTTCAATATCTTTTTCTCCGTTTGTGTTTAGGGCTAAAATAATACCTGGGTTTAAACTAGAGATGGACGAGAAACCGAAATCAGCATTTGGTTCTACTTGACTATTCTCATTTGATACCGGTTCAAGTACGCGATTAAAACCAACTTCACTGAAAAGAAAATCATTGATGCCACTTGTTTCATCAATAGTTAAATCCTCATCATTCACTTCAAAATAGAGTAGATTTTTCTCTAAATCAAGCACACGTTCTTTAAGCTCAGTCAGATTTGTATTTAAGTCATCGACTAAATTTTCTGCATGGTCTTCAACACCATACATCTCTCCGAGGAAGCTAGTAAATTCTATAATGTTTTCCACATAAGTCGTGCTATCTTTATCGACACTGATAATTTCAGCATTCGGTGCTGCTTCTTCCAGTTGTCTGATTACAGCTGAATAGGACTCATCTTCACCTATAACAATCACTTCTGGGTCTAATTCTTCAACTGCCCCATAATCAATTTCATCTTCAGTACCTACATTCACATGATCGTCTGATCCGTAAATATCACTCAATTCTTCGTTTAAATGTTCCCCTTCTTCCCCTTTTTGAATGCCGGTGATATTTCCTTCTAAATCAAGTGCTGCAAAAGTGGACGCTGCAGATAAGTCGAAGACAACGACTTGGTCTGAACTCTTCGGTAATTCTACATCGTTATCAATTTGAGTAAAGTCATCATCGTCTTCATCTGTACTACTTTTAATCTTGAAAAAGTTTTTGTATGCGATGTGCTCCGGAGAGCTCGCTTCTTCCTCTTGTTCTTCTTCTGATTCTGCTACTTCACTTTCTGTGTCTTCAGTTTCTGCTGCAGATTCTTCAGATGGTGCTGTTTCTTCAGCATTATGATTACAAGCTGCAAGTAATAATATAAGGCCTGATATCAATAATAAGTATAACTTTTTAAATTCCATATTAAGCTCCTCATCATAAATTCGTACTTAAATCACTATCGTTTTTAGTCTTGTTAGCAATTATACATAGCCTGACGTGTTTTTCCTAGCCAACTCATCGTAATACGAAAAATCACACTTACTCTTAAAAGATATAAGTGTGATTATTAAAATAAAGCTAATCTTAAGAGATAATGATCGTTTCTCCTGTTGGAATATCTTTATCGTGGTCGATAATTGCTTTAATTTTCTTAATTGCTTTTTGGTTGGCACGCTCTTCTTCCGTTGTCTTATAGGTCGGGCGATAACTTAGAGCATAAACATCTACATCTTCACGACTCAGTTCAATTGCTGTTGAATGTGTCAGAGCTTCAATTGCGCCTGTAACTGTGTAGTACAGGTTTCTTTCGAAAACTTCTTCAAATGAAGGTTCAATGACATTGATGATTTTTGCGTCATTTTCAATTTTAAGTAATGGTCTCAGGGTTCTAATACCGAGGTACGTTCCCCAAACATGTTCATACATGACCTCACTAAATTCATTAAAACTAACATTGTAGACTGTTTTGTCATCCGTAAAGATTGAATGAACTAGAATAATACCATTTAGCGATTCATAGCTATCCTCAATTTTTTGGACAACGTCCAGCCAATCAATTTCTTTAGACTGTTCCAATAAAACAATTTCATGTTCGCCAGTAGTATCGCTGAGTGTTGCTTTTACATCTTCTAGCTCGCTATAATCCAAGCCGGCTAGAATAATGTTTGCATTTTTTGTCGCCAATTCCAGCGCAACCTCTCTACCGAGATAAGTTGTTGCACCCGATACGATATAAGTTTTATTTGTTAGATCCATAATATCCTCCTAGAACTGACTATCTTGATACTACTATAATATCATACTACTCTACTGTTACTGTTTCTTCTGGCATGGTATGTAATTGGTAGGCATCAACGTGAGAAATGACTTTGTATTCCCCTGGTTTTTCAAACGTGTATGGTAGTACATATTCACCATTTTCACTATGTTCAACATCAATCATTTCTAATGATTCCTCGCCTTGAATGATTTCAAACATAACAGCATCCGCATCTGTAACGTCTTCCTCATTCGATGTCACATGAGCTGTAAATTCAACTTCTTCACCAGCAGTGATGCTTTCAGGTGTTTGTAAATCAACTTCAAGTGATCTCACTTCATCACTAGATGCGTGATCGTGATTCATATCTCCATGATCACCGTGTTCTGAACCTTCTCCATCTGAACATGCAGCCAGAGTTAAAGATAATAATAAGATTACTGATAAAAAGCTTCCTTTTAGTTTCATAGTTATACCTCATTTCTATTTTACATTCAAATATCATTTTACATTATCATTTTGCTCATCAATGATACTGAAATGAATATTTTATGACTAAATGAATAAACACGCTTGATGTGATAAACATCAAGCGTGTTACTATAACTAGTCTTCAAAAATAAAATCTTCATCTTTTAATGCTTCAACATTTAACGCAAGAACATAGCCGTCACCTTTAACACTGAAGAAATCGTGGTTCTTCGTTGTTGTATCTAAAGCATTTTCAATGATTGGATTGAATCCTTTTTCTTCAAAGTAAGGTTCAAATCCTAAGTTTGATAATGCTTTGTTTGCATTATATTGTAAGTAATTTAGAACATCATCAGTTAAACCGATTTTATCGTAGAGATCTTTTGTATATTCAACTTCGTTGGCATACAGCTCATCAAGTAGTTCATACATTTCCTTATCTGCACGGTCCTGTTCTTCTTGGCTCAACTCTGCTTTTAGTACTTGGGCATCTAGACCAGTGAAGACACCGTGGATGGATTCATCAAGTAGAATCTTACGAATAATTTCACCACTCGTTGTCATACGGCCATTTCCAGCTAAGTAAAGCGGATAGTAAAAGCCTGAATAGAATAAGAAAGACTCAAGGAATACTGATGAAACTCTCGCCATATACTGATCATAAAGTGACGGGTTCTTATCTAGTAACTTATGATAGTTTGTGACAATTTTGTCTGCTTTAAAAGTCAGATGCTTATTATTAACAACCCACTCGTCTAGTAAATCATCAGTTTCCGTAGTCGGTAGTAGTGTTGTAAAGATATGAGAATATGATTTCGCGTGAACTTGCTCCATCATTCCCATGAAAGAATATACTGCTTTTTTACGTAAATCTGGAGTATGAAGCATGATTAGTGGCATGCCGTCATCTGCTTGGTGCGTATCCAGCCCTGTCAGTCCAGCGAGGACTTTCTTGAATGTATCTTTCTCACCATCAGACAAGCTTGCCCATGATGCTAAGTCTTTAGATACTTTAAATTCTGTTTCTACCCACATTTGTGAGATATTTTGACGCCAGAATATATTGGTCATATCCTCTTCTCTGTTCCAGTTAACAGCTTTCATAGTTCATTCTCCTTTATACTGCACAACTTGTACATTCTTCAACACTGAGTAATTTGTTTCTCGTGTAGTAGAGTGATTTCAATCCTTTGTGGTGTGCATAAATATAGTACTTAGATAATTCTCTAGTAGAGATTTCTGAGTTCACGTAAAGAATCGTACTGATTCCTTGGTCAACGTGCTGTTGGATTGTAGCAATCATATCGATTAATTTCATTTGATCTGTGTTAAAGGCACTCTTGTAATACCACATTGTTTCCTTAGATAGGAATGGCATTGGGTAGAACGTCTCTGAGTTACCGTAAGTTCTACGTTCAATCATATCAACGATTGGCATTACAGAACTTGTAGCATTCTGTACGTAAGAAATACTTTGTGTTGGTGCAATCGCTAGGCGGTAAGCATGGTATAAGCCATTCGCTTCAACTTCTTGTTGAAGGTTTGCCCAGTCTTCCTTAGTCGGAATGTGAATGTGATCAAATAGATCTGCTACCTTATCAAACTGAGGTGTAATATCTTCAGCTGTATAGCGTTTAAAGTACTTACCGTTCGCATAGTCAGAACGATCGAAGTCTTTGAATGTTACACCGCGTTCTTTTGCGATCATCATTGATTTTTCGATTGAGTAGTAGTTCAACAGCATAAAGAAGATGTTTGCAAAGTCTCTTGCTTCTTCTGACTCATAACCAATCTTGTTCTTAGCAAGGTAGCCGTGTAAGTTCATTGCACCAAGTCCAACTGAGTGCAATTCTTCATTCGCTTTTTTAACACCTGGTGCGTTAGCGATTGAAGTATCATCACTAACGAGTGTAAGAGCTTCAATACCTTCATGTACTGTTTCTTTTACCTTACCTGAATCCATAACGTTCGCAATGTTCATAGAACCTAGGTTACATGAAATGTCGCGTTTGATTTCATCTTCAACACCGTAGTCATTAATGACAGAAGTCTCTTGAAGTTGGAAGATTTCAGTACATAGGTTAGAAATCTTAATGTCACCAATACCTCCAAGAGGGTGTACTTTGTTGGCATTGTCTTTAAACATTAGGTATGGATATCCAGACTGTAGTTGTGTTTGAGCGATTGTGTTTAACATATCACGTGCATCAAATTCGCGTTTTTTAACCTTATCATTTTTCACAAGCTCATCGTACATCTCATCCATATCCATGTCATCAAGTGCAACACCATATTCTCTTTCCACTGTGTGTGGTGCAAAAGTATTAAATGGTTTGTTATCACGTGCGAGTTCAAAGAATTTAGATGGCACGACTAGACCTGTTGAAATTGTTGCAAGGCGGATATCTTCGTCTGCGTTTACCTTTTTAGTATCAAGGAACTCAGGTAGGTCATAGTGGAAGATGTTTAAGTATACTGCACCAGCACCTGGACGTTGTCCAAGCTGGTCGGCATAAGAAAAGCCGCCTTCTAGAGATTTCGCTACTGGTAATACACCTTTAGCGACGCCTTCTATGCCCTTGATTGCCTCACCACGTGCGCGTAGTTTTGAAAGGTTAATCGCAACCCCACCACCGATTTTACTTAACTGCTTTGCAGTTGAATCGATGTAGTTAATAGAGTTTAATGAGTCATCTACTTCTAATAAGAAACATGAAACCATTTCACCACGACGTGCACGTCCTGCGTTTAAGAAAGTTGGTGTTGCAGGTTGGTAGCGCTGCTCCATCATTGATGTAATGAATGTTTTAGCTGTTTTAATGTTTCCTTTTGCTAAGTATAAGCTGACAATCACAACGTGTTGTCTATAGTCTTCTAAATATTGTTTTTTGTCATTTGTTTTTAACGTGTAATCTTTAAAGAATTTGCTCGCTGCCATATAGCTCTTAAATTTGAAATCAATGCTATTCGCATGGTCAATAATTTCAGTTAAGCCTGCTTCATCATACTCTTTAAACAGATCATAGTAAAAGTCGTTCTCAACAAGGTAGTGCAATCTTTCAAGCTCAGAATCGAAATGTATGGTTTTACTTTCCACTTCTTCCATGAAGACTTCAAGCGCTTCTAAATCTTTTTCTAGTTTGTAAAAACCAGTCTCGTCTCTTTTAGTGACTTCGTTATTTAACTCAACGTGATTGTATGTTTTCTCATCTAATACTTTCATGCAATTCCCCTGCCCTTTCTAATTCAACTAAAAATTGTTCTCTTTGTTCTGGACTACCATGCAACTCAAACTTCATTAAAAGTGGTACATTATAGTCATCACTGATATATTCGCCTGCTCGTGCATAATTTCTACCCCAGTTTCTATTGCCACTTGAGACAACCGCAAACATTTTTTCAGCGTTCACTTTTAAGAAATTACTTACAATATCGGGTACTGCACCAAAACCGTATGTCGGTGTAACCAGGATAAAACGATCACCAATTTTCTCTCTGACATTATCAGCTGTTATTTGATATAATTCATAGGTGTCTGGAATGTCTATACCATTTAAGAAGCGACGGATATTACCTGTCATTGAATAATAAGCAATAATCACTTTGTCATCTCCATTCAATTACATCATAAAACAGAACATACGTTCTATTCAAGTGATTCGTTCATTTATTTTTAATCAATACTACATATAGTGTTTACTTAGAATTTAAAACACAAGATATATGATTTAACATGTTCTATAATCTCATATTAGAAAATTGATTGCAATGTAAAAAACTCCCTGAAATTAAAATTTCACGCCCTTTATTGAGTTATAAATCGCCCTAAGTCACGGTGGGTATGTCATGACAAATCATATTATTTTTTTAAATTATTTTTTGCGAAATTTAATGGAGTCAAGAAGTTGAAATTAACGTACAAATTTTTTTGGAGTGTTGTAAATGAATAATGTAGTTAAAGGTATTCTTGCCCTAATTATTTCATCACTCGGTTTCAGTTTGATGTCTTTATTTGTTAAATATGCAGGCGATCTACCTACTGTTCAAAAAGCTTTTTTTAGAAACTTTATCTCGATGATGATTGCCTTAGTCCTTGTGATATATAATCGCGAACGACTCTTTGGTAAAAAGGAAAACCAAGGTTGGTTACTCTTACGCTCCGCTTTAGGTCTCGCTGGGGTATTACTTAACTTTTTTACCATTGATAGAATGGTGCTAAGTGATGCAGACATCTTAAATAAACTCAGTCCATTCTTTACGATTATCCTCTGTGCGATTTTCTTAAAAGAACATATAAGACGTTTCCAGATGATTTCGATTATCATCGCTTTAATTGGTGCTGTATTTATCATCAAACCGTCGTTTTCAAGTGATACATATTTCGCGCTACTAGGTGTTTTAGGGGCACTCTTTGCAGCCGGTGCCTACACTGTGCTCAGATTGCTCGGAAGTAGAGAAAAGTTCTATACTGTAGTATTTTACTTTTCATTCTTTTCAACCGTTGCACTCGTACCGTTTATGATTTTCCAGTATGAAGCAATGACAGCCAGTCAGTTTTGGTTTTTAATTCTGTCCGGTATATCTGCGGCGATTGGTCAATTTGGACTCACGATTGCTTATAGCTTTGCACCTGCTAAAGAAATCTCAATTTTCTTCTACTCGACGATTCTCTTTACAGCATTATTTAGTATCATCGTCTTTAACGAAATTCCTGATGCCTTGTCTATACTCGGTTACATCATTATCTTCTCAGCAAGTTACTATATGTACATGAAGAATAGACCACCGAAGCGAGAACGTTTGAAAATCGCAGGTAAGAAGTAAACTTTATATTGTCTATAAAAGCATATACTACGCAGTCCTTGGTGATAGAGACCAAAATACTGCGTAGTTTTTGTTTTGGGTGGATGGTGTGCTTCGTTTTCCTTTCGAAGCGGAGCCCCACCAACAACCGTCCACAACTCAAAAAGGGCTGCAATCATCCATTGCAGTCCCTTTTTGAGTTAATTTACTTCACTACACTTGCTGGCTATCGTGTTGTTGGATTTCTTCTAAGAAGTATGGGCAGTAGTGTTTGAGTTTATAGTTCCCAACGCCTTGAATGTGCATCATGTCTTGCTTAGTTTGTGGCATTTTCTTGGCGAATTCTTTAAGAATTTGATCAGTAAAAATCGCATCTTCATCTAGCTTATGTTTTTCTGCGAGTGTCTTACGTGTCGAAATGAGTCTATCGTAAAGCACTTCGTTTGGAGAGGAGTCTGTCGAAACATTGACACGCTCGTTATATTCTTTTCGGTAAGGTACGGTATAGAGTTTTACTTTATGATTTAATATGTCTAGGCTTTTATCTATTAAGTACATCTTGTGGTTGGTGTAATGAAGGTAGCCTCTCATCACTAATTCTTCAACTAAGTGATTGACTTCACTTGTTCTAAATGAATCAAGCACACCGAAATTTTCTTCCTTGTCTAGTCCACGACTGAGGATATTGTCCGCGCGTTCGCCTCGCATCACTTGAATAACGAGTTCTTTTGAAAGCTCCCCATCTAAATTCTGAATTAGACCCAAAATCAACTTTGCTTCAGTGGTCATCGGTTCTGTTCTATTTTTAGACAGGCAACTTGAACATTGACCACAGGCTTCGACATACTCGTTTTCATTAAAATATTTAACGATAAAACTGCTCAAGCATTTATTCGTCTTATTGTACTGGATCATTAAGTCTAGTTTTTCTCTCATATGGTCCTTGTACTGTTCACTAGCCGTCGCTCTGTCGATGAAGAACTGTTGTAAGTTTACATCTCGCTGAGTCGATAGCAAGATACATTCACTGTCTAAACCATCACGACCGGCACGCCCAATTTCCTGGTAGTAACTTTCAAGGTCACCAGGTAAGTTAAAGTGAATGATGTAACGGATATCCGGCTTATCAATCCCCATACCGAAAGCGTTTGTTGCAATGACAATCTTGACTTCGTCTGAGACAAACTTCTGCTGGTTAATACTACGTTCTTTTTTACCTAGTCCACCGTGGTAAATAACATTTCCAATATCGTATTCATTTAAGTACTCAGAAAGTTTCTCTACCTCTGCACGGGTTGATACATATACAATACCTGAGGCATCAATATGATTTTGGATATACGACAGTATAAACTGCTCTCTTTGGTAAGTTGGATTCACAGACAAGATGAGATTCTCTCTTTTAACACTTGTCTTAAAGACTGCATGATTATCAATATCTAATAATTCTTGAATATTATGTTCGACTTCCTCAGTCGCTGTCGCTGTGACTGCAACGATTTGCGCGTCTGGTAAGAGTCCCTTTAATTCGGGAATAATGCTCTGATAGCTTGGTCTAAAGTCATGTCCCCACTTAGATATACAGTGGGCTTCATCAAAAGCAACAAAAGGTATTTTTGTGTTTACAACTGCCGCTCTAAACGCTTCATTATTAAAGCGTTCTGGGGCAACATATAAGAACTGAAGGTCACCGTTCATCATACGATCCATCACTCGATTTAAATCCACTTTAGACATGGTAGAGTTGATACACTCTGCATTAATTCCGCGTTTTTTTAAGGCATCGACTTGGTCTTGCATCAGGGAAATCAAGGGAGAAATCACAAGTGTCGTACCGCCGAACATCAAGCCTGGTACTTGATAGCATAAAGACTTACCAGAACCAGTTGGTAAGATACCTAAGGCGTTGTCTCCGGCTAACACGTTTTCTATTATTTCTTTTTGGCCATACCTAAATGAGTCATAGCCGAAGTATTCTTTTAAAATAGCTTCCATACATTATCAGTCCTACATTTATATATGTACTTACGGTCAAAATATTTATCTGCTATATTATACATTAAATCCGAGTATCTTTGTTAAACTTTGGCTCAAAGATTCCAAGAAAAAATCTCTTTTTAAGCCCGATAATTCACTCGGTCGACTTAAAAAGAGATCACTCCTACATCTTTTCTTTTACTAATTCTTTTGAAATTTTGTAATCAATTGCTTTAAATAAACTGTTTACCCAAAGGTGATGTCCATACATTTCTGCATGCGCATCATCAATGTCGACTGTTTTAAATTTAATCTTAGACCCCGGACGTTTTTGACCTAGCTTATGCATGTGATAACTCGGAATCGTTCCAATATGAGTTAAATCCGTCTGGCTGTTAAAATCGTTAAGGGCGATGATTGGAGTCTCGTTTTTAATATAGACCCCACCGAGCACACCTGGCTGTTCGCCTGTTTGATCAAAGTCTTCTAGCCCTTGTCCTTTTAACACAAGGTTGACACGATTATCTTCATGAATCACTTCATACTCTTTTTCTTCGAGCATTTCATACACAGAATCCGGTACATCAGGTCTCTTAACGATGTGATAAGTATCTGAAAGATATACTTCTACTAATGAGTACACCGCAATGCCCCAGCCCACTTTACGTTTGTTAGACATCATATGGAAAATTTCATCATGAAGCGTACTATAATCACGACGCATAATCACTTCGTCACCCGATTTTAATACATTGGAGGCTTCTGCAGCCAATCCGCCAGCGACCGCTAAGTATATACGGCAACCTCTTGATGACTCATGAAACGATAACACATCGCCACGGTCAACATGGTAAATACGATTGGGATGAATATCTTCATCGTTAATTGAGCCCTCGAACTCTCCGCCCGAATATGCAAAAATTGTTGGTTCAGTAAATTGAATCACACCAGGTTGACCTGACATTTCAATCGTCGGCTCATCGATATCGTTGCCGACTAATTTATTAGCAAGCATGGGTGATAGTCGATCAACCGCACCGTTGTATTCGTTATTCTCTTTGTTGATTTCGGTCTTTTTAACAGTTTGAAGAATCGTTAACAGGCCGCTTTTCTTTATAATTAGACTCATCTTACTTTACCTCACTCTCACGGTTCAACACAGATTTCACAATCGTTGTTACGAAGGTTGAGGGTTCTATTGTGTTTTCATTTTCCATCACTTCAATTGGTTCGTAATGGAATGTCACCGTATTATTTGTAAACTGAACCGCTGTAATATAAGGGCTATCTGTTAGCTTACCGTCTTTTTTATATGTAGCTAAGAGACGCTCTACTTCAGTAGGTTCAATCTGGCATGTAATTGCCGTATCTCCATTTGCAAAAATCATTTATTTTCCCACTCCTTATCGGTAAAAGAATTCTAATTCACCAGCAACGTACTCCGTAAAGTTGCCCATAGCCATACCGAAGACAACAATCGCAATAATTACGCCGACAAATCCGAGGGTTACACCGACAATAATAATTTTATTTTTTAATAAATACGTGACAATAAAGTGCGTCACGACAACAATCGCGATGACTAAAATCGCTAAAATTAGTGTAAACATAAGCCACCTCTATCCTTCTAGTGTTACAGCCACCCATTCTCTAACACTATTAATCATATATAGTTTAACTTCATTATTTTGATATTTCTTTTTCAAAGTCTCAACAGAATAATCTCGCTCTGTGAGTATGCCTTCTGTCAATAAAGACTGTCTCATGACACCATTTAATAACTCAGGTCTTAAAACAGGTGTCGTCAACACACCGTTTTCTTCAACGACAAGATTACCTATATTAAATTCTGTGACATTTAGACTATCATTATAATACAAAACGAGATCACAATCATTTGATTCACTATAATATTGATGTCTGACCGTCGTTTTGTGACTATTGAAGTCCTCTGGTGCATACATAATTTTAGTCGATAAACACGCTGTCATGCTTTGAACAGGTTCAACTTCTTGGTGGCTAATATTCATCACACCAGTGTGATCTAAAGTTAGGCGTAGCTTGTATACACCAGTGTGGATATCTTTAACTTCTATATAATTTTGAAGTTCACTTTGAACATCGTCAAGTGGGTAGTTAAAGTAATCCGCACTTGTCTTCAAGCGATTGAGGTGTAGTGCTAAACGTTTGATATTACCTCTTTCTAGTCGCATCGACTCTATCAAAGCATACTGGCCTTGTTTTAGAAATGAAGTCTTGTGGAGAATTTCTTCAAACTCTCCGCTCGGGTCTGAGTCATAGGTAATGCCGCCCCCTGCACCATATGTGTAGTTACCGTCTTCGATTACCATAGTACGAATAGGTACGTTGAAGATTATGGATTGGTCCGGGTAGAGTATACCGAGTGCACCACAATAATAGCCTCGAGGCGTTTTTTCGAGTTTGGAAATGATATCCATAGTCATTATTTTAGGTGCACCGGTTATCGAGCCACAAGGAAAGAGCGCGTCAAAAGTATCACTTAGCTGAACGTCATCTCTTACTTTTGCTTCTACAACCGATATCATCTGGTAGACCGTTCGGTACTTTTCAATGGTAAACAGTTCAGTTGCCTCTACTGTGTTCTTTTTGGCAATTCTTGAGATGTCATTTCTTAAAAGATCAACAATCATTACATTTTCAGCCTGGTCTTTCTTTGAATGCCTTAAAAACTGATAGCTTTCATTGTCTTTCTCTTGGTCTTCAAATGTCGGTGCCGTCCCCTTCATCGGTTTTGTTCTTATCTTTTGGTTAGGATCAATTTCGAAGAATAATTCAGGGGATACACTAAGGATTTCTTTGTCATCTAAATCCACATACATTGCGTAATCTCCGTTGTTGCCGCTTGTAAGTTTTAAGAATAGCTGGTGGCTATCACCACTGAAATCTCCATACAATCTCGTCGTATAGTTCACTTGGTAGGTATGACCATCCAGTATATAATTCCTTACTGCTTCAATGTTACTTTCTATTTCTTCTCTACTTTCACTGAGACTTGGTTCAGTCATGGTAAAGCGTCCTGGTTTTTCTCCTTGTAAAAAGGACTCATAAGATACAGGCGCATCAAAGATTCCAACAAAGTATTCGTCTTTTTCGTATGTGACGCCGACGACTGCGTAGTAACCTTTTTCCTGCATTGCTTTGGCATGGTTAACAGCTGTATCAAAAGATGTCGGTGCTTGAATCACTTCAATTGGTGAAGTGAAAAAATGTTCCTCGACCACACCATCTTTTTTGAATTTTGTATGTGCTCTCATCCTTGATTTTCCTCCACTGCAATTCTAATAAAGTTATTGACCTGGGCTCTGCCGTGTTCTGACAAAATTGCCTCTGGATGATATTGCACGCCAAAAACGGGGTAGGTTTTATGACGGATTGCCATATTGATGCCGTCTTCGGTCTGTCCAACAATATTGTAGTCATTAACTTGTCCATAACAACTTAAAGAATGGTACCTGCAGCCAATCACAGGTGTCGGGATATTAGCGTAAATATCTTTTTCGTTGTGATAGACCGGGTGCGCATGTCCGTGTATGGGACGTTTTCCATGAGAAACTTCTCCACCCGCTAAGTGCCAGAGCATTTGATGACCGAGACAAATACCAAATATCGGTTGGGTCGTAAAATATTTTTTAATAAAATCCAATACTTCCGGACGATCTGTTGGATGTGATGGACCCGGCGATATAACAACACCAATAATATTATTATCCGCCATATTATATGAAGAAAGTTCATCTGGTCGGACCACTTTTACACCAACACCATAGGGGTTACTTTCCATATAGTGTACCAGATTATATGTAAAGGAATCATAGTTATCAATCATTAATAAATTCACTGGTCATTCTCCCTGAAAATCTGTTATTTTCTAATAATATCATATCAGACATCATTTAAATATTAGAATCAGTAACTAGTCGGATGTAATCATTCATCCATTAGTGTAAACTATGTAGTTAATAAGAATTTTAACTTTAAATTAGAATAGAAGGTTTAATATGACAAATGATAAGCCAAGAATTTGGACTCGTGATTTTATCATCATTGTATTTGCAAACTTTTTTATATTTACATCTTTTCAAATGACCTTACCTACGTTGCCACTTTACGTTCAAGAGATTAGTAATTCAAATACGTGGGTTGGCTTAATTGTAGGTATCTTCACTTTTTCTGCGCTAATAATTAGGCCCTTTGGTGGTAACTTATTGGATACAAGTGGACGTGCGCCAGTCTTTCTAGGCGGACTGTTGATTCTCGTTATTTCTTTGTATTCGCTCGCAATCAGCACTACGATTCTACTTTTAGTCATTGTGAGGGTTGTTCAAGGTGTGGGATGGGGATTATCCAATACTGCATCTGGTACTATCGCGTCTGACCTTGTACCTAAAGAACGTCGGGGTGAAGGCTTAGGTTACTTCGGCTTAAGTGGTAACCTTGCACTAGCAATCGGACCTGCATTCGGTCTATTTTTAGTCAATCATATTGAGTTCTCTACCCTATTTATGATCTGTGGTTCCTTAACACTGCTTGCCTTAATTTTGGCATTGAATATCAAGTACAAAAAAGCTGCACCAGTAACAAAAACAGATTACGAGGGAAAAACTCTACCAAAAGAACGCATGAAGTTCTTTGAAAAACGTGCCTTACCCGCTTCATCCCTACTGTTTTTTATTACATTTACGTTCGGTGGAATCGCAACATTTTTACCAGCCTATTCATTCCAACAAGGTCTGCCTTCATATGCCATACAGCTATATTTTGTCATCTATGCAATTTCCTTAGTCGCGACACGATTATTCGCTGGACGTATCTATGACCGCCGTGGGTTGGCAATTGTCTTTATACCAGGTTCAGTAATGATTATTATCGGCTTAATCTTCTTAGCTATTTTACAAAACGAAATGTTCCTTTATATAGGCGCTATATTTTATGGATTAGGATTTGGAACGATTCAACCCGCCTTACAAGCGTCAGCAATCAATACAACCCCACCAGAAAAAAGAGGTATGGCTAACGCGACCTTCTTCTCTGCTTTTGATTTAGGCGTTGGGCTCGGTGCAATGACATTTGGACTCGTTGCAGAGTTCATTGGGTACAGTTCAATATATTGGATTAGTGCAACAAGTGCGGCACTCGCTCTAGGACTATACTTTATTTTACGACTTAACAATAAATTCACTTCATAATTCAAAGAAATGTTTACAAGTCTTTGTTATTGGAAATATATGATTAGAAACAGTTTTTACTTTTTTAATAGGAGGAATTTAGTTATGGGTTGGTTATGGACATTAATAGTTGGCGGTATTCTCGGTTGGTTAGCTGGACTAATCATAAGTAAAGACGTACCGTTCGGTATTATCGGTAACATTATTGCAGGACTTATCGGTGCATCTATCGGTAATGCAATTGGTTTAGACTTCGGACCCACTCTAGGCGGAATGAGCATCATTGGTACATTAGCTGGTGCGATTATTCTAATTCTAGTGGTTTCATTTATCTTTAACTTGTTAAAAGGTAACAAGAAGGCTTAATGAAAGACTCACACCATGATTTGATTTATAAGTAGGTCTCGGGCAATCTGTCTAACCTGTTAAAAATATGTATTGAAAAACCATGGGGAGAATATTCTCCCCATGGTTTTTCTTTTATCCCATCTGCATTTCATACATTTTGCTATAGGTGCCTTGTTGCTGAATGAGTGCGCTATGATTACCTCGCTCTTTGATTACCCCGTTATCCAGTAAAATGATCTGATCTGCGTGTTGAATCGTTGATAGTCTATGCGCAATGATAAAGGTTGTTCTGTTGTGACTCACAACCTTCATGGCATATTGAATCATCTGTTCGGTTTCTGAGTCTATATTACTCGTTGCTTCATCTAAAACAAGTACTTGTGGATTAAACGCTAACGCACGTGCAAAAGATATAAGCTGCCTTTCTCCGAGCGATAGTGTTGCGCCGCGTTCTGTTAGTTCAGAGTGAATACCATTATCTAATTTACTTAAAAGATTCTCTCCTCCGACATCAATTAATGCTTTCTTAGCACTTTCTTCACTAATGTCCTTATTATTCAAACGAATGTTATACAAAAGCGATCCACTATAAATAAATGGATCTTGTAGAACGATGGACATAAACTTACGGAGTGATTTTTTATCGATATCGATAGTATTTCTATCATCAAAGTAAATACCACCTGAAGTCGGGTCATAAAATCGCATCAATAGATTGATAATGGAGCTTTTCCCGGATCCAGTGTGACCGACTAAGGCGACTGTTTCTCCTTGGCTCACATCGATGTTAATGTTTTTTAGGACATCTCTTTTGCCATCGTAGGAGAAGTTCACATTTCTAAAGTGAATGTTCCCCTTAAATTCCTCTAAGTCGTCGCCTGTATTTTCTTCTACTTCAGCATCCAATAATTCAAATACTTTGTTAGCCGCTACTCGAGCTTGTTCATAAACACTTAGTTGATTAACGATATTGAATAAGGGGTTAAAGAACCGCGTAATATAATCAACTAAGAGATACATCGTCCCCACTGTTAAAACTGTTGATTCGCTTAAATAGACTGATGCGAATATATAGACGAGTATGGCGAAAACGATAGAGCGAATGTTATTTGCTAAGTTATCTCCAGTTAAACTTTCGAGTTGTATTAGACCCTTTGTACTCTTGTAATAGTCATCATTAATCGCTTCAAATTCATCAGCGATTTGTTCTTGACGATTGAAAACTTGAATAATCGGCATGCCATTGATGGACTCATTAATCATAGCATTCATTTCACTGTTCTTCTCTCGTCTGATGTGGTTGTTATCATTAGAATATTTTTTATAAAGCATACCCCAAACAATAATAATCGGCATAAATATGAGCATCACTATACCTGTCCAAGTGTTGATGAAGAATACAACTGTCACTATACTACCGATCGTTAGGATACTTGCCATAAACATCGGAATCACCGATGTGAACAGTTCTAAAATCGATTCGGTATCGTTCGTAATGCGTGCAACCACCTTACCTGCTGGTAGGTTATCAAAATATTTAATGGGTAGGCGTTGGACGTGACCGAAGACTTCCTTCCTCATCTTTTGAATGGCTTTAGAACCGGCTGTCGCTAGTAAAATCTGTGCAAAAAATGTAGTGATTGCATGGATAATCTTCAAGCCCATAAATAGTGCAATTAAATATAAAATCGGCTCTAAAATGATATTGCCTTCTCCTAATTTTATATGTTCGTCAATAATTCTAGCTGCAATCAATGGACCGACTAATTCAAAAGCTGTCATCAGAATCATCAATATGACTCCAGAAAAAAAGATACCTTTAAAGCTTAGAATATATGGAAACAATCGTTTTAGTTCAGTCATCCCTCAGACACCTCCCTTGATGTAGTAGTGGTTTTGTTCTTTATACCAGCCTTCTCTTTTAGACAATTCTTCATGCGTACCTTCTTGTGCTATACGTCCATTTTCAAGGACGATAATTTTATCCGCATGGTGGACAGCTGACAATCGATGCGTCACGATAATGGTTGTTTTTCCTTGACGTTTCTCTCGAATGTGATTGATAATTCTTTGCTCAGTTCTTGCATCCACTGCACTTAAGGCGTCGTCCAAAATTAAGATATCTGGATTCTTAATCAAACTTCTCGCAATTGAAATTCTCTGTTTTTGTCCTCCACTTAAGGAGACCCCTTTCTCCCCAACAAGCGTATCTAGACCATCTGGCATGCGTTTAAGATCTTCATCAAAAGCACTTAACTCAATCGCCTGTTGTAATTCCTCATCAGTGGCATCTGGTTTACCAAAGAGAATATTTTCCTTTACAGTTCTTGAAAACAGTATGTTTTCCTGGGAAACGTAACCGAGCTTATCTCTTAACTTATCTCTGTCGAGTTCTGAGACATTTAAACCATCAATAATTAGATCCCCACTACCTTCAGGGTAAATTCTTAGTAATTGTTTAATAAAAGTCGACTTCCCACTGCCAGTCTTACCAACAATACCAAGTGTTTCTCCCTTGTTAAGCTCGACTGTTATATCTTCTAAATTGTTATGCTTTGATAGCGGATATTTAAAAGTAACATTATTAAAACTAAACTCTGGCGTTTCAACCACTTTCATTCCTTCGTAGTCGAGTACATCTTTTTCATCTAAAACTTGTTGGATACGGTCGTAAGAAGCATTTCCTCGCTCCATTACATTAAACAACATACCAAGTGCATACATTGGCCAAATTAGCATATTTAAATAGACGTTAAAGGTAATGAGCTGGCCAACAGAAATGGATCCATTATTAACCAAGACTGCACCGTAACCAAATGAAATCGCTATGCTGAGTGAGACTACTAAAATCGTTAACGGCTGAAAGAAAGCATCTAGTTTTTCCACTTTCATATACTTCTTTAAATAATTTTCCGTCAACTGATGAAAACGTCCCGCTTCTTGTGTCTCTTGAACGTAACTTCGTGTTAAGCGGACACCTTCCACTACTTCTAAGACTGCATCATTCATAACGCCAAAGGATTCTTGTGCGGTCTTATGATTCTTATTTATTTTCTTTCCAAGACGTTGTTCTAAAATCGCTAATAATGGTAAAGGCAAGAGCGCAAAAAATGTCAGTGGCCAACTGATGCTAAAGCCCATCACTAAGACGATCGTTAGTAAGAAAGTCGTAGCATCGAGTAAAGTAATGACACCAAAGCCTGTCGACATGTATATCGTCTTCAAGTCATTAGTTGATTTCGCCATCAAATCTCCGGTCTTATTCTTCTCATAAAAACTTGGAGAAAATGCGAGGAATTTCTTCATTAAACGACTTCTTAAAATATTTTCAATTTTTATGGCACCTTCAAATAAGAGAAAGCCCCAGAAATAAGTACCAGCATAAGATAAAATAATGACTAATAAGAAAACAATGATAATTTGCCACATTAATGTTTGTGTCATTGTGTCGTTGTTAATAAGATCAATTGTTCGGCCGATCAATTGCGGGGGAATGATGTCGAGTAAATTTGACATCATTAGTAATACAAAAATAACAATGTATCGTTTTTTGTTCTCCCGAATGTACCAGCCAATTTTCTTGATGTAACTAAACATAATTTGTACCCCCAAATATCCCTCTGTTTAAATCACTTACACCCTCTCTTGACAAAAAAAGCGCGCACTATTATTGTGCACGCTAAAAAACTGCATAAAAATAGAGAGGGGTCTCCTCTCTATTTCATATATTTATAGTTCTAGAAATTACCTTTATAAAATGTAAAATACAGAGGTTTGCATATGTTTTTGTGAAATTAATAATGGTTCATTCGTTCTTAATTTCATAATGCCTTACCTCCTTTTAGAATTTTTCACAATTTCATCATAATTTAAATATTTACACATTGCAAGGTAATTTTCTAAAAATTATAAAAGATATTACTTATTCGGTTTTACAGTGACGCCACCAGGTTCATTTGACAATACCCAGTTTGCAGAAAGTACATTTTCTAAGTCTGCCACTTGGTCTTTACTTAGTTCCAGACCAGAAATAGTGAACTCATCGACTTGGTAATCTTCATCTGCAAATTTACCAAACTTCATTTTGATTAGATTTTTTAATCCGTTGAATGTTAAGAATTTAACCTTGTAACCGTCGTTGACGATAGAATCAAAATCAACATTCTTACTCAATTCAACCAAAGCATCAAAGTCCATATTCTCTTTGATTGCTTTAAAGTCTTCTATTTCTCCAGCTTTAATATTGTTAATAATTGTTTCATTATCAACGCCATTCCCTTTCAAGGTTTCAATAGCGTATGCTTCCATCAAAGTAATAGATTCCATAGTGTGATGTGCCTCCTAGAAATGTTTACCCCATTATAGCATTTTTAGTGTGAAATTAAGATGTAGGTGGCTCAGGTAAATTGAACAGGAATAGATTTTTTAAACCAAGTAGTCTCCTTATTTTATTACTTATGTCCCGATGTCCTTCAAATACTGGTCCAGATAACTCAACTCTAGCAAGATCATCAAAATTAATATCCATGACCCAGACAGGTACATCAGTCACTTCAACACTACAACTATTTGTGGATAAGAACTCTTGCTCTATCAATGTCATTATACTTTCTGCAGTTGCCTTCGATACTTTATAATATTCTTGAGCTAAGCAAGGATTTTTTTCAGAATAACTTGCTAGTCCGTAATATCTGAGCCAAACTCTACCGTTATTTGAAATGGTAATTTTCTGGATATGAAGTTCTTCTGAATCTGGTAATACACCCCAACCAAAGTCACTAGATTCTATTCTAATTGTTTTAATTTTATTCATAGTAACTTTGTACGATGTCTGCAAGTTTTGATTGTTCAAGTAGAGTCACTGGAACAAGGAAGGTCACTGTCACCACACCTGGGTTTCTACCGATATCAATTGCTCCAGTAATGGTTGCTCTATTCATCACTTCTGGCACATCAATTTCAAGTAATTTGGCAGCTCTCTCTAAGCCATTAGACGTTGCATCATTAAGCGTTGCACCACTACCAACAAATGACAATGGATAAGATTTTTCTAAGTTATCAATTCCCCATTGTAGGGCTAGTTTATCCGCTTTAAGTAGCTCCTCATCAGAAAATGGCTTAGCGACAGGTGGTAGATCCTCTACCAAAGGTAATAAAATCGGGCCATCAATGTTTATATCCTTTAATACCTTAACTTTAAGATCAACAATACCCGCGACATCAGTAGTGTGGCCAGCAATTTCACCGTTTCCTTGCATAGCATGCATATCACCTAAATACACACCACCACCTTCAACTTTTACAGGACAAATAATAATTGCCCCTTCTCTCACCCTATTTATATCCATATGACCATCCGTACGGTCTTCAAGTTCCTCAACGGTTTTGGAATATTCATGAGGTGCATCGATTAAAAACTGTCCAAAATCACCAGCATTATGTGAATCTGGAAATGGAGATGCCGGTACAGTACCGAGTTGACCTAAAAATGGAATCACACGTGCAAGCGCGCCGACAATATCATGTGGTGCAAAGGTAACTACAGGATTTTGAATAGAATTCTCAGGTGTATTCATATAACTTTTAGATTCTTTAGCAACTTTCTCAGCAGCATCTTTATTTAAGGTGATTCCTAACGTTTTATCGTCATCTAAAGCCATAGTATAAGCATTCGTAAATGTAAACGGAGTGACATCCTCACCACATTCCGCACACTTAATAGCGCCCTGACCGATACCATCTATCACAGTTTTTGGATTCTTCGCACCACAATTTGGACATATACCAGCAACAAACGGATCACCGTTGAAGCGGCCTTCCATTGGTTTATCATTACCAGAAGCAGTGACGGTTGATGTCACACGAATTGAGTTAATTTTTATGGCAATCGCATCACCAACTTCAGCACCTTCAACAAAAACAGGTTTTGTTACTTCGTGGCCACCCTTTAGTTCTGGAGTAATCATTGGTCCCCAACAACCCGGTGCGGTATTTGCAACAATCGTTCCCTTATCCTTAACAAAGTACGACATTTCTTGAGTCGGATCTAAAACACCATCGGTAAACTTATCCACGTAAACAGTCTGCTTAAAATTACGCTTTGTCATTTAATCAGCTCCTTATTCATTATTATACTGATTTGAATTATATTATCTAACTTTTCAGTTATTTTTAGAGGATAAAAATATCTGTGGTAGCAATAGATTATTTTTTAAGTTTGAGGGTCAACGGCGAAGTGGTGTTAGACTCTGGAACGATCTGAAGGTCAACACCGAAATGACGTTAGACCCCAAAACGCTCTGAAGGTCAACGGCAATTCACCGTTGACCTCTCTATCATAATCCCTATTTAAACTAAGCCTTCTACATCTGCTTTCTTATGACTTTTTGTAAGAATCATAGTAAATATGAGTGCGATCAATGCGATGACAAATATAATCGTCATCACCATAGACACACCGTAAATATCTGCAACTTTCCCAAGTACTGGTGCGAACACGCCACCTGCACTGACTGATAGTCCTAAAGTGACTCCGGAGGCTAGCCCGACTCTGTTTGGTAAATATTGTTGGCCCAGCACAACCAATGAACTATACGGCATAAAGATTAAGAAGCCTGTAATCATAATCATCATGGCCGACAGTATAAATGATTCTGTAACTGATAAAATAAACAGCACTGGTACAATCAACACAAAGCTGTATTGAATCACTTTCAGATAGCCGACTCGATCTGCGATTCTACCGCTTCTTTTCCTATTTCTTTTGTCTAACTAGATGCTCTAGGGTTTTTTCATACTCCTGACGCTGACACATGGTCAAATCCCTATCCTCTAATCTCTCTTTTGCCACTTGGATATTACGGTCTAACTTTTCTTGATCCACTTCTTCACTGTAAGCACCATTTTTCTTTTGCTTACGCTTGTCCATCAAATCTCTCAACAATCTTAGTGAAGTCATGCCTGGTAATGATTTTTTCATAATGATCCCTCCATGTATAAGACGGTTCAACTAGGGTATAAGTATATTAATTCAGTGCATTTAGGAGGTTCTACCTTATGCAAATTGTTCTTGCCCTAATTTTTATATTGTGTGCCTATCCAATTATAAGACTTTTAATTTATATGCCGTTTAAAAACTATTTTAAAGGTAATACAAACAAACCTATAATCTATACTTTACTCACTTGTATCATAATCGCAATTGTTCTACTTAGTATTGCTTATTTAAATACAGGTTTTCCTATTGAACATGGTAGTTTAAACCGCTTAAGTCAAAATTACATCTATATATTTCCAGTGCTCATTGTGCTTGCAATTATTAGTTCGATTTTTCTACTTGTCCAAAATCGTTCAAAATCTACTGAAGTTAGTCAGCAGGAACTACCTATGGAAACTAAAGACGAATCTTCTACACCCACATCATCAAAAGATGAACCTAGTCTTGAAAATATGTTTCTAATTATACTCTTAATCGGGATTGGTATTTTCATCCTATTTGTCGGCTATTTCGTTTGGGCCATATACAACACTTAAATATATTCATTTAACACTTCTATAAAATTTTGAGCTGCTTTTGAAAGCCGATGATCTTTTAACCAGATTAAGCCGATGTCTCCAGTGAGCTCGGCTTCTTCTTGTATTTTGTGGACATGTACTGGGTACTCTTTATATAAATAAATCAGTGATTCTGGAACGATGGCAACTCCAAAATTACTTGATACAAGCTGCATCATCAATTTCAAATCTGAAAACTCAGCAATAACATTGGGTTCAATCTTAGCCTTTGAAAAGGCTTCATGTATGGAATAGTAAACACCTAACCCTTTGATACTCGGCAACACCAGTGGATATTGACTGATTTCTTCTAAGGTGACTTCCTCATCAAACAACCGTTCATCTGTTGAAGTAACAACATAAAATGATTCACTGTGTAAGTGATGTAAGGTAAAATCATCAATCTCTAATGGCAACCGAACCAAAGCCATTTCAACTTCTCTTTGCTTTAATAGATAACAGAGTAGAGATGATTCATTTTGATGTATTTTATATGTGATTTTAGGATACTTTTTCTTATATTCATGAAAGACAGTATCTAAATTTGCTAAAGAAAATGTGTTGATACCAATAGAAAGTTTACCATCGACACCACTGCCAACATCTCTCACTTCAATTTTTGCTTCTTCTAGCATTTGAGTAATCTCAAGTGCGTACTTGTATAAGGTCTTTCCTTCCTCAGTTAATTCTAGAAATTTTCCGCTTCTTTCAAATAATATTTCTCCGACTGATGTTTCTAAATTTTTCAATTGCTGACTCAAAGGCGGCTGTGACATATAAAGCTTTTTGGCCGCTGCAGAGATCTGTTTTTCATCTGCAATGACAAGGAAATAACGTAATTGTCTAATGTCCATTAATACACCTCATGTATATGAAAAAAGTTGGTAAAACTAATTTTATTAATATTTTATGTATATTAATCTTAATGGTATCATATTAGTTATTGTAATTTATACCAAATATGGCTGGGGGAAAAATGATTGAAAAACTTGTACAATCGAAATACTTTAATATTATTGTTTGTCATTGCAGCTGTTTCCATTAACCTACGTTTAGGTATAACATCTATCGGGCCATTAATGGATACGCTAAAAGAGTCCTTAAATTTATCTAGTACACAGGCGAGTCTTTTAACGACAGTACCTGTGTTATGTATGGGTATTTTTGCCTTACTTGCAACAGTACTCAACAAGACGCTCGGGTCAAAAATCACTTTATTATTAATGCTTTCCATCCTACTTATTTCTACATTAATCCGTGGTTTTTACACAGGATTTATAACTTTACTTATTTCTGCATTTTTTGTTGGTCTAGCAATTGCTGTCTTAGCGCCAACGCTATCATCTGTTATTAAAAAATACTTTCAAGGACATGCTGCCGTTGCGATCGGTATCTCTTCCTTCTTTATGAGCGCAGGTTCAGCAACCACAGCAGCTCTAACAGGGGCCTTTTATACAAGTATGGATTCATACCCATTCGCCTTAGCAATCTGGTCAGTATTCTCATTTTTAGCGATTATTGTCGTCTTATTTATTTACAAACCTGGTGCCCAAAACAACACACCATCCCAAGCTGTGCCTGAATTTAAATATAATTTCCCGTCACCTTGGGTACAAAAAATGCCTTGGTTATTCATGTTATTCTATGCCTTACAAGCTGCCTTATATTTTTCTACATTAACATGGCTTGTACCTATGTCCGTAGATAATGGTATGTCAATGATTCAAGGTGGGATGTTACTCGCTGCAGTTATGGCTATGCAAGTCGTATTTAACCTACTATTCCCGATCTTGATGGAAAAATATCCTGCAAGAAGAAATTGGATATTCTTAATACTCGGTATCGGTGCCATTGCAACAGGATTATTCTGGACTGGAGATCATACATTAATGTGGATTGCTGCCTTTATGATGGGGATTCCATTAGGTGGACTCTATTCCGCAGCCATGATGTTACCATTAGATGAAACAGTTACCTCACAAGGTGCGAACTCATGGACTGCTATGATGCAAACCGGCGGATGTATCTTAGGCGGACTCTTCCCATTCGTAATCGGATGGATATTCGATATTACACATAACCATAATTACACAATGTCGATACTTTTAGGCTTATATGTGGTTGGTTTCTTGTTAATTACTGCAATTGGTAATAAAACTGAGAAGAATTATGATGATTATATTGTAAGAGACCCTGAGAATATCGCAGGTTAAGAGGATTGAATGAGCACGCCAACTTCTCATGTCCATCCTAGACAAATAGCTTTAAAACATAGATCACACAAACTAAAAGGACTGGGCCAATAATGGTCCAGTCCTTTACTATTATAGTATTATCCCCAAACTTCCTCAGCGATTTCTTTAACCAACTGAAGTTTAGCCCATTGTTCTTCTTCAGTCAGGTTATTTCCTTCTTCAGTCGATGCAAATCCACATTGTGGACTTAAGCATAATCTATCCTTACTAATGTATTTCGCAGCTTCTTCGATTCTTCCTTTAATTTCTTCTTTGTCCTCTAACTCAGGAATTTTTGAAGAGATTAATCCAAGGACGACTTGTTTGTCTCCACTTACTTTGGCTAATGATTCAAATCCACCTGCACGTTCTGTATCAAATTCCAAATAGTAACCTGCTACATTTTCTTTCCCGAATAATTCATCAGATACTTTGTCATATGCACCGGATGATGCCCAAGTTGAACGGTAATTACCACGGCAAACATGTGTAGTAATTGTAAGATTTTCAGGCTTCCCTTCAATGGCAGCATTGTTTAGATTCACATTTTTTTGGCTGAGTGATTCAACTGTGAAGTCGTCATTCATGTTCTTCCAGAAATTCTCATCGACGATCATGCCCCATGTGCAGTCATCAATTTGTAGGTTCGTACATCCAGCTGCTGATAATTCTTGTATAAATGTCTGATATGCACTCGCAATATCCTTCAAAAGGTCTTCTTCATTCGGGTAAAATTCTTCAGTCGCAGCCTTGTTTTCCGGACGGACAAGTTCTGCTAAAAACTGTGCTGGAGCTGGAATCGTCAGACGTGCAATGACATCGTCGTCAGCAAACTGCTGAACAAATTTAAAATGTTCGATAAATGGATGATTCTCTCCACTAATCTTTCCTGTTAAACGTGCTGTCTCTGCTCTTGTTTCAACATCTGCGAACTTGTAACCTTGCTCAGCTTCGACTTTCTCTACACCGTTTAGCCCCCAAAAGAAATCTAAGTGCCACCAAGAACGACGAAACTCACCATCTGTGATTGCTTTTAGTCCAGCTGCTTTTTGTTTTTGTATTAAGTTTTCAATGACTTCATTTTCTACTTGTGTTAATTCATCTTGAGAAATTTCACCATTTTTGAAATCTTCGCGTGCGGCTTTTAATTTAACGGGACGTAAGAAACTCCCTACATTATCGAATTTAAATGGTGCTGTTTTAGTAGATGTTACTGTCATGACTAACCACTCCTTCATCTTTTCTATGAATTTATGGTAGCACAGCTTCATAGTAATAGCGTAACTGTTAAATTTCATGATTGGTTATAACTTTTAGCTATACCATATATAAATTAATTAAAAAAGATTCTAAAGATGAGACGTGGAATATAAAGTATGAATTCGAAGAAGGTATTAAATAATATATCAAAAATATTTACTTCCTTACGGTCCTTATGATGTGTGGGCTTAGTATGGTCATCTCCATATTTATATTGAGTCATTACGTCACCCTTCCTAATATTGTTATTTATTTTCTATTCCCTTTTATGGTGAACAACTAACTACTTATATTCAAATTGGGTATAGGTTAAGAAAGAGTAGCTAACGGCATTACCTTTAACAACTGCTTAAGATCTTTAAGATAAAAGTGTTTGGAGGTGTATGAAGTGAGTATAGAGGAGGAAAATAGTAAGGGGAATAGTGGTGGCGCTGTAGGAATTGGGCTAGGTATTGGTGTGGTGCTTGGTGCAGTTATTGGACTTGTGATGGATAATTTAGCGACTGGTATAGCGCTTGGAGTCGCTTTTGGTGCAGCCGTTGGTAGCATGGGATATTTGGGTAAAAAGTAGATAAAATAAGAACGCCATATCGTTTGGTCGTTCTTTCTGATATTTGTTGAAACCTATATTTCTCTCGATAGCCTCACCATATCCATACATTGGATTCCATTTTCAAATAATCGCACCATCTGTAGTTTAAACTCTGGGGTAAATGTTCTTCTTGTTCTTGTCATAAAAAAATCGCCTACTTTCTTTGATTTAACAATAACCTCCCTCATAGGAGTTGTCCAATCAAGTGTAGACGATTCATATTTTACAATTTTAAGAATTTATCGGATAGAAATGAGATAATCTCATCTGTATTGTTTCCAAAAATAATAATTTCAACTTTTCGTAATATAAAACATAAAAATGATAAAAATGAAAAACTAACCATCTTAGGCTGATTTAGATAAATCCATATAGAAGATTATTATCACGACAAATTTAATACTGGTTAAGAATCTTTTGCTGACTGTTAGACTTTACACTCTACACAAATGATTTCTATAATTATGTAAAAAATATCAAAAAAAAGGAAGAAAAAAATAGAAAATGAGATATAATTTTAAATGTTAATAACCTAAATATTATGATTTTGAGCTACCGAAGGAGGAAATTAGGATTGAATAAGAAAAGGTTAGATTTTTTACCAAACAGACATAATAAGTATTCTATACGTAAATTAAGCGTGGGGACGGCCTCTGTGTTGATCGGAGCAACACTTGTATTTGCTAATGGAAATGAAGCAAAAGCAAGTGAGTTATCAAGTGTACAAATTGAAGAGGCTACAGATGAAACCAATACTGAACCAGTAGCAAGTGAAGAAGTAAGCACTGAACCAGTAGCAAGTGAAGAAGTAAGCACTGAACCAGTAGCTAGTGAAGAAGTAAGCACTGAACCAGTAGCAAGTGAAGAAGTAAGCACTGAACCAGTAGCAAGTGAAGAAGTAAGCACTGAAGCAGTAGCAAGTGAAGAAGTAAGCACTGAAGCAGTAGCAAGTGAAGAAGTAAGCACTGAACCAGTAGCAAGTGAAGAAGTAACAGCAGAAAATGCGTCAGGACAATTAGTTAATGATAAAGTAACTATAGAAAATTTTGATTTTAATAGCGGACCAATTTATCCAAATAGAAGTGGGTATACAGAATTAAGTTCAAGCTTCAAGGTAGAAGGAAATGTAATAGAAGGGGATTATTTCACTTTCAAAATACCTTATAATTTAACTGCAGATGGAGATGTGGATTATACAAATTTAAATAACATAATGAATCTCCCTGAATTATTAAGCAGTGATGGTCAAGTTGTTGCAACAGGAAGTTATAATACTCTTGATAAATTAGGTACTTATACATTTACAGATTATGTGAATGAGAAAACTAATGTTACAGGTCAATTTGAGTTACCGATCTTTACTGATCGAGAGAATACACCAAATAGTGGTACATACAATTTAGATTTTGATATTGCTGGAGAAAGATTTAATGCTCCAATTGTCATTGATTATGGCGACCCTGTTCAAGGTCAACCAGAAACTTATGGTGCGAACGTAACTTCATTCATTACTGAAATTGATATCCACTCGGGTCAAAATGAATATCAACAGTCAATTTATGTTAATCCAAAAGGTAATAATTTATACAACTCAGTTGTAACACTACAGGGATATCATAGTGATCCGTCTACAAGTAGTACTCGCATAAATCTAAATGATACTAATTTGAGTATCTATGAAGTTGTGGATAAGTCACAATTAACAGATAGCTATTATGTTGACACTAGTAATCCAAACTATATAGATGTTACTGAAGGTGTAAGACCCTATATACGAGACAATGGGGATAATACCATCAGTATCGATTTTGGTAATATATCCAAAACTTATGTTGTAGTAGTTAATGGTAAATATGATTCTAATGGAGAAAATGTTAAAACAAGGGTTATAGAATCTAATACAAATTACTATGGAAATACAAGAAGCACCTATTATTGGGATAATGAAAATATTCTAAAACAAGGCTCAGGATCAGCTGACGGGGACGAATCAGAATCAATCAGCGAGTCAGTGTCATTAAGTGAATCAGTATCAATCTCTGAGTCTGAGTCATTAAGCGAATCAGAGTCAATCAGTGAGTCTGAGTCAATCAGTGAGTC
>NZ_SIRQ01000019.1:0-773 GCF_011634875.1 Jeotgalicoccus sp. S0W5
CCCCCCGTTAACTTAACAAGGATTTACTTTTTAACGAATAAAAGCTAAGTCATCATTGGCAAGGGCGTCATTTAACCATTGAGGATGCATTTTCAATAAGTCTCTTGGTAAACTTTGTTGTTCAAAAAATTGAATTTCTTGTGACTCAGAAGAATTACATCGTAGTTCACCCCCAGTAATTTCAGCAAGAAAACAAGTTGTTATAAAATGCACTACTCTTCCACTTGGATAAGTAAAAACCTGAGAATCAGGCTCAGAGTACACACCTATAAGCTTTTTAATTCTAATATCTAAATTGGTTTCCTCTTTTATTTCTCTAATAGCTGCTTCAGAAACTGTTTCCCCTATTTCTATATGTCCTGAAGGAATACCCCAAAGTCCTACATCGGACCTTTTTTGCAACAAAACTTGGTTCTCCTCATTCAAAATAATAACTGCAACACCAGCTTTCAAATCATCGATCCTTTTCATACGATAAATACCTCCTAAATAATAAAAAAAGAGCCGAAGAGAAAGATTTCAACGCATAACAACTACGCTGAACCTTCCCCCTCGGACCTTTTATGTCAATAGGTGCCTTTTACATATTGTAAAAGATGTAGCCCTCGGTCACTGACCTACCTAGATAGCGGAACCCTAGCTACAGTTTTCTAGTTCATTTTTATGCTACCACAATTACTTAGAAAATAAAAGATACTCTTCAACTAGCCTGACCTTAGTTTAGCAAAAATCTACCAGCTATAATGTTTTTCCACACGATAATCCGAATACCC